>JADGQF010000164.1 GCA_017882045.1 Anaerolineales bacterium | reverse complement strand
GAATTGCATAGAAAAACGTTGAAACCGGCCGCAAACCCGTAGTTTTCGATGCCGCGGGCCAACTCAGCGTAGAAGGGGTTCGCGTTGTCAGGGACGATCAGGGCGATTGTTTGGCTTTCCTGACGGACCAGCGCACGGGCCAGACCACTCGGCTGATAACCGAGTTGGTCGATGGCTTTCAGCACACGGTTCTTCGTCTCTTCGCTCACGCGGCGCGTGCCGTTGAGAACATGCGAGACGGTTGTGATAGATACGCCCGCTATGCGTGCCACATCGTAAATAGTCGCCATAGACGTCGCAGAGCTTTGTGCAACGGACCACCGAAGTGCCGGCAGCAGATGCGCAAGCCTATGTGCCAAGCGCTTGCGCAAGCGCTTGCGGGCAGCATAGAACCGGCTAATTGAAGCTAATGTAAGGGCGATTCCAATCTGCGAAGGTGGCCGCGATCCCGAACTGCACAGGGCGCGCATTGTACACGGGAAGGACTCTGGAAGCAAGCTCACGCGTTAGGTCAGCTAAAAGGGGCTCTTCCGCAGTTCTCGTGAGCAAGAGTGCCCTTCGGCGTTAGGTTGGCGCCATAAGACGTTGCTTGAGCAAGTCGAACTTCGCTCGTCCATACATCGAGCGCTTCACAAGCTTGAGCCGGTTGACCTGGCCTTCTACCTGTCCGTTGCTCCATGGCAGGGATATTCCGGCCATCACGGCCGCCAGGTCGCGCTGGATACCATTGGCGAAGGTGTGCAGTTCGGTCAGGCAACTGTTCTTCGCAGATTCGAGCCAGGATGCTGGCGCCTTGCTGGCGCAGGTCTACGATTTCCTGATAGCGAGCATGACGGCGTTCACGACGGTCGTGCTTGCTTTGTTCAGTGCGCGTATTCAGCTTTGGCGCGACCGTTTCAGCAGGTGTGGATTGCTCGGGGGCTTCAGCCGGGTGGCCGGCAGCCGGCGCCACAGCGGAATCTCCGCTGGGACCTGGGTGGCTGGCAGCAGGTCCGGCAACAGCCACCTGCGGCAGATGTATGTACTCGCGATCTAGTAAGCGCTCTACTGCTTCACGCAAGTTGGTCAGGAGGTGAAAGCGATCTGCAACTTGCTCGGCATCGGGGCGCCGCGCCTGGCCCCTTCCGCATAGGTACCGCCCCGGTCACGGCTGATGATCTGCACACCCGGATGATTCTTCAACCATTCGGCCAGACTATCGGCTGAACGATCGGGCAGAAGGTCTACAACCCTGTGCTGCTCGAGGTCGACAGGGATCGTGCCGGAAGTTTGACGCTTCTTCCAGGCCCAATCGTCAACGCGAAGGACCCTTGGCACCGCTAATGATGGCAAGTCAGAGTGGTGCACCAGGCGTAGTTGTATCTGATAGCCTGCCGCAGCCAAATCGTTCGGTTTGCGCTGATACGAGCTATGGACGCGCGTGCCAGGTTGCCCACCATCTGGGCAATGCACCTCATATTCGACCGTGCGTTCTCGATGTCGGCTGCCATCCCGCCAATATAGCAGCATCAACCTGCTATCACTATCACGAGAACTGCGGGAGAGCCCGAATAGGTGACCTGGTCGACTTGGAGCCAGACCGTACATGATCAGGCCCTGCTGCTCCCACTTATCGAAGTTCTCTTGCGTCACCCAGGCCGGCACGATGTTGGAGTTGGCGATCAGCACGCGCGGGGCGTCCTCGTGCGTGCTGAAAACCGCCACCGGCTTGCCCGACTGGACCAACAACGTCTCCTCGGGGGCCAACCGGCGCAGGCTCTCCAGGATCGCCTCAAAGGATTCCCAATTGCGCGCGGCTTTGCCGCGTCCGCCGTAGACGATCAGGTGCTCGGGATCGCCGGCGACCTGAGGATCGAGGTTGTTCTGCAGCATGCGGTAGGCGGCTTCGATCAGCCAGTTGCGGCAGGTCAGTTGCGTGCCACGCGGGGCGCGGATGGTTCGGGACATGCGGCGCCTCCGCGCGAGACTTTACCGCAAAGACGCGGCGGACGCAAGGTTTCCGGACGTCTCTTACCACAGGCCAGGCACCAGGCGCTGCGTGCGGCCCGTATAGTCGCGATAGGCGACGCCCAGCAGTTCGAGCATCTGCCGCTCCTCAACTCGAATGCGCATAGCCAGGCCGGGCAGCAACAGGCAGACGATGATAGCCATGGCGATGGCGCTGCCGTAGCCCAAGGCCACGCCGAGCGCCGCCAGGAGCAAGGCCGAGCAACCGGGATGGCGCACGGCGCGGTACGGGCCGCGCTGGAGCAGGCTGACGAGTTGCTCCGTACGCACCTGGGCATGGCTTACTGTGCGCCGCACTGCCTGCGCCCAGGCGCCCAGGGCGACGCCCCCCGCAATACCGACAGGGCCAACCGTTTCCAGCCAATCCCAGGCCGGCAGAATGTCCGGAAGGACCAGGTGCTCGACCGGCGCGGCGAGGAGCACCCCCAGCGATCCGGAAATGACCAGCCAGAGGGAACCGCTAGCTCGGGACTTCAGGATGCCAAGGGCGTTGATCATGGATCCGCATAACGGCACGCCTGCCAGGTAAGCCACGCTGAGCGCCAGGAGACACCACCCAACGGGGTGGCTGCCGGCCGTTTCCGCGCCAAGGCAGCCCACGACCAGGGCCGGCAGGATACCGGCGATAAGCAGCCAACGAGACAGTTTGCAGCGCATCGCTCACCTCCTTTGGCCCGCGACAGGCGTTACCCACGCTCGATCAGACGCCGCAAGGGCGCCGTCTTCACACTCTCCGAGATCAAAATGCTGGCAAGACCGGCAGCCAGGATCACGATCAACTCCCACGCGTGCAGTGGCGCAAAGCTAAACAGGTTCCGCAGAAACGGCACAGCCAGGACGAGCGCGATGACTGCGATCGCCAGGCCGGAGATCCACCAGGCCGCCGGGTTCGGGATCCGCAGAGTTTGCAGGATGTAGCGGGTACGCGACCGGTTGGCAAAGATCATGCCCAGGTTGCCAATCACCAGAGTCGTATAGGCCAGCATGCGCGCCTCACCCTCGCCATAGCCCCCGGCCAAGATGTAGGCGTAGACGGCGGTCACCAGCGCCAGGACACCCAGCCCTTGCACCAGCCCCGTGAGCAACATGCTGCGGCCAAAGAGCGGATCACTCAGCCGGCGCGGTTGGCGCTGCATCAAGTCGGCCTCGTCCGGCTCCATCTCAAAGATCAGCGTGCAGGCCGGGTCGATGATCAGCTCAAGGAACAGAATATGCACCGGCAGCAACGCCAGCGGCCACCCCAGGAGCACCGGCAACAGCGACAGGCCCGCAATGGGGATATGCACCGAGAAGATGAAGGTCATGGCCTTCTTCAGATTGTCGAAGATGCGCCGGCCCATGCGCACGGCAGCCACAATGGAGGCAAAGTTGTCATCCAGGAGCACCAGAGCCGCCGACTCGCGGGCGACGTCGGTCCCGCGGCCACCCATCGCGATGCCGATATGGGCCGATTTGAGGGCCGGGGCATCGTTGACCCCGTCGCCCGTCATAGCTACCACTTCACCGTTGGCCTTGAGGGCGCTCACAATCCGCAGCTTTTGCTCAGGCACCGCGCGCGCAAAGATGCAGGCCGTCCGGATACGCTCCTGGAGGGTCGCGTCGTCCATCGCATCCAGTTCCGGTCCGGTGATGATCTGGTCGAGCGGCCGCAGCCCGATCTTCTCGGCGATCGACTGCGCGGTGGCCGGGTAGTCGCCGGTGATCATGATCACCCGAATGCCGGCCGCGTAGCACTCCTGCACTGCTTCCGGCACACCGGGGCGTACCGGATCGGCCAGTCCAAGCAGACCGACAAACTCGAAGGGGAAATCATGCTGTCCTTGCGGCAGCCCCTCATCTGGCCGGAAGCGCGCTTTCGCCACGCCGATCACCCGCAGCCCTTGGTTCGCCATCCCATTGATCTGGTGTTCCAGGGCTTCGAGCTGCCGGGCGTCAAAGTGGGAAAGGGCAGCAATCGCCTCGGGCGCGCCCTTGGCGGCAATGATGTATTCTTGCGCATCGGGCGACCGCCAGACGCGCGACATCGCCAGCAACTCGGGTGCGAGCGGGTATTCGTGAACCAACTCCCAGTCCCCGTGCAGGTGTTCGGTGCTGGGCAGAGTGCGCCCGCCCAGTTCCTTCATGGCCTTTTCCATGGGATCGAAGGGATCGGTCGGGCTGGCCAGCAGACTATACTCCACCACCTCATGCAGCAACTCGGGTAGCGCCAGTTGCTTATCTTGCAGATCGTACGCTTCCTCGCCCACGGCGATCTTGGTCACAGTCATGCGATTGAGGGTCAGCGTGCCGGTCTTGTCCACGCACAGGGCGGTGGCCGCGCCCAGCATCTCCACCGCTGGAACGCGGCGGGTCAGCACCTTACGCTGCGAGATGCGCCAGGCGCCCAGCGCCAGGAAGATCGTCAACACCACCGGAAACTCTTCCGGCAAAATCGCCATCGCCAGGGTGATGCCGGCAAGAACCCCTTGCAGCCAGTTACCCCGCGTGAGGCCGAAGACGACGACAACCATCACGCATAGCGCCAGCCCGATCAGGGCGAAGGTCTTGACAATCCGACCGGTCTGGCGCTGCAGGTTGGTCTCTTCGGGCTGGAGCACTTGCAGCGCCTTGCCGATCTTGCCCATCTCGGTGTGGATGCCTGTAGTCGTGACCTGGATGATAGCCTGGCCTTTGACTACCAGCGAGCCGGAATAGACGAAGGGCAGGTCATCGCCGCCGGGGCGAGCAGCGTTGGGCTGAACACCCTCCGCCTTGCGCCAGGCTTGCTTGCGCACGGGCACCGATTCGCCCGTCAGCAGCGCTTCGTCAGCCGATAGGTTCGTGGCAGCCAGCACCAGGGCATCTGCCGGCACCCGGTCCCCTTCGGAGAGCAGGACGATGTCATCGGGCACCACCTCTCGCCCGGCGATGCGCTGTTGGTCCCCGTCGCGGATCACCAGGGCGCGCGGACTGGAGAGATCGCGCAGCGCCTCCAAAGCTCGCTCGGTCTTCTGCTCCTGATACAGCTCAATGCCGATCACGATGAAGACGAAGCCCATCAACATCAAGGCTTCTTCTTTGTTGCCTAAGAGCAGGTAGAGCAGCCCACAGGCGATCAGCAGCATGAACATGGGTTCTTTGACCACATCCAGGATCATGTGCAGAAAGGTGCGTTTCTTAGTCGAAGGCAGCTCGTTGTAGCCGTGCTGGGCCAGGCGCTCCCGCGCCTCCTGCTCGGTCAAGCCCTGGATGTTGTGCTCGCCAATCGTTGTGGACATGCTCTACCCTCCTCATTCCGTTCCGTTGCGCTTCGGCAATACTGTCGCGGGTGGCCGCGCCGCCGCCCCAGCCCGCTCCAGGCTTTCAATAATGGCGGGAAAACGCTCTTCGACCAGGGAGAATAGATCGTGCGCCTCTTGCAGCCGCTGCTGCATCTCGGGCGGCTTAGCGGCCAGCAGTAGCATCCCGCGCTCGGTAATGCGGTGCAATTCCGACATCAAGCTGAGCCAGCGACGCATGTAAAGGATCCAGCCGCCAGGCTTGAAACGGTAATAGTCGCGCCGAGGCACCGGCGCGGCGACCCGCTCGATCAGCCCGTCTTCCACCAGCAGGCGAGCCATGGTGCTGACGGAACTCTTGCTCGCCATCAGCGTGGCAGCGATATCGGTAATGGACTGGGCGGGCGGATCCGCGATCAATAGCACCCCCAGGATGCGCCCGGCCATGCGCGGCATGCCCATCTGCTCGAAGAACAGTCCAATATCCTCAATAAAATGTTTGGCCTCTAACGCGTGTACCGGCTCCATAGGTTGCATTCTCCCTGCTAAGTCTGTCTGGCACGCTACTTCAAGTATACGCCGTCTCGATCGTTTTGTAAATACTGAACATTCAGAATTAACAATTTGTTCCCATTATTCCGCTCGTTACGCATCTTCAGCCTAACTCATAGTTCGCGCTCCTTGCGGTTAAACCCACGCTTCTGTAAAATCAAGGTCGAGGAATGACGCTATGGCCATCTCCATGCGCGGGGCGCGCGGCACAACCTCCAGGACGCTGTGCGCGGCCAGCGTGGATGCGCGCTCGCTGGGCCTGGAGGAAAAGCAGTTCGGCCACCGTTGCTCGGCCTGCAACGGCAGCGGCTCGCTCACGCTGGACACGAGCTTCCTGCCGGCGGCCCACGTGCCTTGCGAGGTGTGCCGCGGCAGTATGGCAGAGCCGCGAGCCGCGCACGCCCTTCCAGAGCTACGCGCGCCGTGTGAAGCGCTACTGAATGGCCGTCAGACCGAGGCTCAGCGGTCGCCCTCGTCGAAGAGATCGCCGAGCTCGCGTTCCCAGACTTCGTCCAGCAGGTTGAACGGCGTCTCGCTGAATTCGTCCTCGATGTTGCGCATGAATTCATGTACCTTGAACTGCGGCTGCTCGCGTGCCAGTGCCTCCACCTTCTCATGCATTGCCGAAACCAGCACTTCGCTGCGTTCCTCGAGATCCGACAGGTCGACATAGAGATTGAACATATGGTTGATGCGCCGGCCAAGCTCGTGCCAGGCGCGGAAGTCGTTTTCGATCCGCAGCCCTTCGTGCTCCTCGCCGTCCGGCGCGAAGTCGTAGGCCGGCACCATGGCATAGAAAACCGCCATCTCGATGCCGCGCGCCTCCGCGGCATGGGCCAGGAATGTACCGATGGTCGCCCCACCCTCATAGTCGGAGAAACGGACGGCGTACTCGGTCAGCTCATCCTGCATGCGCGGCAGGCTGTAGACGGCCGAAACATCGCGCGCCTTGTCGTAGGGCACGGGCGCGTACACCCCGCCCAGGGCTAACACCCGCTTGACCTTCAACTCGTGGGCAATGTCGAACAAACAGCGGGCATAACGCTCGACGTTCATATGTGGCTCGTCGCCCAGGAATATGAGCAATCCGGTGTTCTCAAAGCTTACATAGTACAGCTCGTTCTTCTGCATGCGCATTTCTTTGCGATGGCCCTGTTCCAGCTTGATCTCGGGCCGCAGGAAATGATGCGTGCCCGGCACCTGGAACAGATAGAACCCGTCGGTGCGGATCTGGCCGATTTTCCGGGCCCCCGTGAGCTCGACCAGGTACTGCGGCAAGCCCGAGGAAACCGAGCCGGCGTCGGCCCATTGGCGCCAGCCTGCAATCATATAGATCGTTTCAGCCTGGGGTTTCTCCCACAGGTCTACCAGCTTGTCCATTCAAGTCCTCCTTGGCGCCCCAATCGGCGCACGCACAATTATACCCCAGGCTGTCCAGGGACTTGGGGTTGTGCGCTCCAATATGGCTCAGAGGATGGCCGGTCTCACCTGGTCCGGCGGCGAGGCGCGCGCGGCCGCGCTGTCCTGGGCGCGCTCGACGCACTTGCCCCACATCTGCACGTAGTCGTAGGCCGAGCGGGAGAGTGGAGGGGTCGAAGCCGGCCTTGTACTCGGCGACCGCCTGCCAGACGTCCCGGTCGTCGTCATCGTACGCGCCGGGTCCGGAGTCGTCGCAGCGAAACCAGCGATAATCACGGAGTGGCCGGTCATAGCGGACGCCGTTCCTCTGGCGATCGATCTCGCCCCGGCGCTGGGCGATGCGGATGGCACCCGTGTTGGCGCCATAGGCCGCAAAGGCGCCGAAACGCGGGCCGGGCAACCCGGCGGCGCCGTTGACGTCCGGCGCAACGGCCTTATCGGCCAGGTCTTCGAGACCTGGCAGCGTGTCGATGAGCGAATGCCGGTTCATCGCGAGACGGGGGCGACCCTGGATGCCCGGCCCGGCGGCGGCGATGCGGCGCTCGATCTCGATAACCAGGTCGGCGCTGTCCTGATCCAGCCGGTAGCGCACCCCCGTGGCAAATGCGTCCTCCACTTCCCAGGCTTTGCCCGTCAGAAACACGTTCGAGAGCTCCAGGAAACGCAGGTAGATCGCGGTGCCGCCGAAGGCATTGGTGGCGAGGTGGATAGGCGTGATCTGCCGGATGCCGAGGCCGTAGAGCCAATCGAGCTCGGCGGCGATCAGGACACGCGCCTGGTCCGCGTCGCCGCCGGCCTGCTGCGCCAGGTCCTCGGCCCGCCGCCAGTTGCCCAGCGAGTCAACCTCCACCCCCAGGATCACCGCCAGCTTGTTCTGGCCGATGATGCGCGTGGCATCGTCGGGCGCATAGGCAATCTGCAACCAGCCCTGCCCCGGCCCGCCGCACTGCCCCGTCCAACCAGGCGCACATCGCCTTCATGGCGGCGACTTCGGTCCCGATCGCGCTGCGGTCGTCGTGGGGCGCCCCGGGGTTGGTCTTGCCGGCCAGAAGCTCGTTATTGACGGCCAGGCAACTGACCAGGCGCAAGCCGCCCTGGTAGGCCCGGTAGAGCCAGTCCAGGTAAGCCTGTTGGTGCACAAGAGTCGTGAAGTGGGGAAAGGTCTGGAAGCCGGGCCAGCCGCCGGCCACGTGGCCGAACTCGGGGTTGACATTGCCCAGACCGCCGTGGACCGGCCCGCAGGAACCGAGCGCGCCCGGCATGCCGCCTTCGCCGGGCTGCGGACCGGCGGACCGGCCGTGCGCGGGCGCCTGCGGGTCGTAGGGTTGGCCCCAGAACGCCTTGCCGCCAAAGGCCAGGTGGGCCATGAGGTGAGCATGCGTGTCGGCGAAGCCCCACAGGGGCACGCCTGGATCCACTTGCCAATAATCACCGCCCAAGGGCACGCGCGGGGCGCCGGCGGGCGGGGTTGGTTCTTATGCTGCCATAATGAAAGTGCCTCACTGTCTCAGATACCCGACCAAAGAATGGCACAGGTAACGGACAGATACTGTACCGCATCAGATAGAATTAATCAATATAGTAGTGCAGTAATTTTTGAAATTCATCAGGAGACGGCGATGGATCATCACGATCAGACCATTTTGGTGACCGGCGCAACGGGCCGGCAGGGAGGCGCAGTTGCCAGGCACTTACTTGCCGATGGCTGGCGGGTGCGGGCGCTGCTACGCGACGCCAGCAAGCCCGCGGCCGGCGTGCTGGCGGAGCAGGGGATCGAGCTGGTGCGCGGCGATCTGGACGAGCCGGCCTCGCTCGAACGGACGCTGACAGGCGTGTACGGCGTCTATAGCGTGCAGAATTTCTGGCTGCCCGGGGTGGGCGCCGAGGGTGAGCGGCGGCAGGGCGAGGCCCTGGCGGACGCGGCGGGGGATGCAGAGGTCAAGCATTTCGTCTACTCATCGGTCGGCGGCGCGGAACGTAACACCGGGATCCCGCACTTTGAGAGCAAGTGGCAGATCGAGCGCTATATCCGGGCGCTGGGGCTGCCGGCGACCGTGCTGCGGCCGGTCTACTTCATGGAGAACTATTTCTGGCAGCGCCAGTCGATCCTCGAGCAGGGCATCCTGTCGCAACCGGCGCTGCGGCCCGACGTGAGGCTGCAGATGATCGCGGTGGACGACATTGGCGCATTCGCGGCGCTGGCGTTCGCCCGGCCCGAGCAGTTTGTGGGCAAGGCATTGGAGATCGCCGGCGATGAAATGACGCTGCCCGAGGCGGCCGAGGTGATGAGCAGGGTCAGCGGGCGGCCGGTGCGCTACGTGCCGGCCGAGATGCCGCCCGGTGGTGCCAACGCGGAGAACCGCAAGATGCAGGAGTGGTTCAACGAGTCGGGCTACCAGGCGTACACCCCGGCCTTACGGCGGCTCTACCCCGGCCTGACGAACCTGGAGACCTGGCTGCAGCGGACCGGATGGGGAAAGAACTGACAAGGCCTGCGCGCTGAGGGTGAACGGGTTAACGGTCCCAGTGGGACCGGAGATAATCAATGTAGAAGAGGGCGTTGTCGAGCGGGATGTTGGCCGGCAGGTGGTTACCGACGGCGAACATGAAGCCGGGGCAGCCACGCGCCAGGGCGAGGGTGCCGTCGATCTCGGCCTGAATGGCGGCGGGCGCGCCGAAGGTAAGGGTTCGACAGTCTACCTGGCTGCCGACGATGACATGGCTCTGGCCGTATTTGGCGACGACCGGCGCGAGGGGCAACATCGGCTCGAAGATGAAGCCGTCGGCGCCCGCGGCGGCGATATCATCCACGAACAGGCTCCAGTCGCCGTCGGAGCAATAGAGCACCTTCTTGCCGGCCCGCTTAAGGACGGCCCAAAGCTCGCGATAGCGTGGAAAGATGGCACGCCGGTAGAAGGCCGGGCGCATAAACGGACCGCTGCTCCAGACCATGTCGTCATGGCAGATGAAAACATCGATGGAGGTCTGCGCCCAGGCGCGGTAATGGTGCAACGAGAGGCGGAAGATTGAATCCAGCACGCATGCGAAGCGGGCCGGATCGGCGGCGGCCGTGAGGAGCATGTCCCAGCCGAAGGCTTCGATGGCGCCCGAGACGATGCTCTTGTAGTAGCCTCCCGTCAGGACCTGGCCCGGGTTGGCAGCCTGCAGGCGGCGATACTGGGCGTCATAGAATGCGCTCAGGTCGTCGAGGTGCGGCAGGCCGTACTCGCGGCAGGCATCGAA
>JADGQF010000163.1 GCA_017882045.1 Anaerolineales bacterium | reverse complement strand
TACCTGGGTCAGTAGTTGCGGAACAAAATTGGAGGGCAGGCTGGAAAACAGGCCCATGAACGCGCAGCTCACCGGGAAGGGTATCCTCCCCGGGGAGCCATTTTTCGCGACTATGATCTTGAACGACAGCCGGTTCCGCTTAGCGGGGCTGGCGAGCCGCACGCAGGCCGAGCATACCGCCCAAGGCGATCGCCAGCAGGCCCAGCATCGCCGGCAGCAGGGCTGCGGATGAATCGCCACCTGTGGTCGGCAACGCACTCGGCGGAACTGCGGTCGCAGTCGAGGTCACGGCGGTCGAAGCGGCGGCAGTCGGCGCAACCGTTGGCGCCGTCGTTGCCGTTGCAGCAGCGGTCGGAGCCGTGGTCGCGGTGGCAGCCGCGGTCGGAGCCGTGGTCGCGGTGGCAGTCACAGTGCCGGTCACCTGAGCGGCCGCACCGACTGCCGTCTGGACCGTGGTACCGGCAGCATTCACGACGAACCACTTGCCGGAAACACCCTGGCCCTTGACATCACCCGCCGCCTTGTCCTGCGCGAAGTAATACAGCGGCAGCTGGTTCATGGTGACCTGGGTGAAGCCGTCGTCGGCGCGCGTCAGCGTCCCCAGGGTGCCGGTCACGCCGCTGGCGGCAACGGGAATAGTGCCCTTCGTGACGGTCAAGGGCGGCCAGGCCTGAATACAGGTGGTAGTGCAGTTGCTGGTGTTCGCGGTGTCAGCCGTGAACTGATACAGGGTCATGTTCTTGCCGTCGACCAGAATTTGGCCAAACTGGCTGTTGCTCGCCAGTTGTGCGGTGGGCGTACCCTGGGCGAAGGCCAGCGAGCTAAGCACGAAAATCATGACCAGAGCCAACGCAACGTACAACCAAGTCTTAGACCTAAACATCGTCCCTCCTAAAAAGAACGCCAGAGGTTGGGCGGCCAAGAAGTGCTTCCCGGGCCGTCGAGTCTTGCGAAAATCGCCTCCATTTGCTTAATGCCGAACAGGGCAGCGATTAGCACGTAGGTATGATTTACTCCAATTAGTGTTGACTTTCCGTATTGCTTCTCCCAATTGTTTGAGCAAAGTCATATTCTTGAGCAGACACGGCCGATCGCCGGCCAGCTTACGGGCAGATCGTTCTCGTGCTGACCATGAGATTGCACAATGATCGGCGAGGATCGAGCGCGATGCTGCAATCCGGCATACTGCGCGGTAGCGCGCGGCGGGTAGAATTAAGCGCTGCGGGTGTGATAACAGGTGTGCTAAAATGGAGTGTGGTTACCACCTGGCTATCACGGTGGCTACCACATAGCATCACCTGGCTATCGCCTACCGGAAGAGAATGGACGCGAGGTCAAACATGAAACTGAATCGGTTTGCCAAATATGCCTGGGTCGTGCTGGCCTACAGTATCGGGGTGGTGCTATGGGGCGCCTACGTGCGTGCGACCGGTTCGGGGGCGGGCTGCGGCAACCATTGGCCGCTATGCGGGAACGTGGTCATTCCACAGTCTCCCGCGGTCGCGACCACGATCGAGTTCAGCCACCGGGTAACCAGCGGCCTGACCGTCGTTTTTGTGGCCGGCCTGTTGCTCTGGGCCTTGCGCTCGTACCCGAAAGGTCATGCGGTGCGGTTAGGCGCAAGGCTGGCGTTCGTCTTCACAATCACGGAAGCCCTCGTCGGCGCGGGCCTGGTGCTTTTCCAGTTGGTCGCCCACAACGACTCGATCGCGCGTGCCGCTTCGGTGGCGGTACATCTCGCCAATACCTTCCTGCTATTGGCCTCCTTGACCCTCACTGCCGCCTGGGCCTCCGGCGCGCACCGGCTGCGCCTCGCGGGCCGAGCGCGCCTTAGCTGGCCACTGGGAATTGGGCTGCTCGGCGTGTTGATTCTCGGCGTCACCGGGGCCATCACGGCGCTGGGAGATACCCTGTTCCCATCCGGCTCGCTGGTGGAGGGCATGGCGCAAGATTTCTCCCCCACCGCCCACTTCCTGATCCGTCTGCGGGTCATCCATCCTATCATCGCGACCTTGATAAGTGTCTACGTGGTAATTCTAGCTCGCCTGCTCGCTTCATCGGGCGACGAGCGGCCGGCCAGGCGCCTCGCCACTCTCCTGACCGGGTTGGTCGGCCTGCAGTTGCTGGCTGGGCTGGTCAACGTCGTGCTAATGGCGCCAATCTGGCTGCAGATGGTCCATCTGTTGCTGGCCGACCTGCTGTGGATCACGTTCGTGCTCTTCTCGGCCGGCCAACTGGCAGTCCCCCTGCCGGAGGCGGGTAAAGCAGAACTGCTCTCAGCAGGCAGCGGACCGGCCGCGGCGAACGGCGCTGTGACGGTGGGCGGGGTCCTTAAAGCGAAGTAGTCCCGGCGCCTGACCGGTGTTATAATCTGGCCAATTGCCGCGTGCGTAAGACTCTCAGAGAGGAGCATCTGTATGCTGCTGAACCTACGCGAGTACCAGCGTCCGGCCACAGGCTCCGCTAATGCCGAGCAACGCGAGGCCCTGGAGCGGGTGCTGGCACTCCTGGCGCGCCGTGATACCCACACCATGCCGTTGGCGGGCGGGGATAGCCTGGTGGCCTCAGCCGCTCGCGACATCGAAGCCGTGGTTGACCTGCAGGGACTCGGGCTTGACTCCATCCTGCTGGAGCCCGCTGACGACGGCACGCCCAATTCACCGCCCAGGCTGGCTATTGGCGCCATGGCCACGCGAACGGCGCTCGCCGCATCCGACGCGGTGACCGGCGTTTTCGATGGTATCCTGGCCGAAGGCGCGCGGCGCTGGAGCGGGAACATCCAGCGCAACCGGGCCACAGCTGGCGGCGCCGTCGCCGTTGCCGCGGCCAATGACCCCTTGGTGGCGGCGCTGCTGGCTTGCGATGCGGTCGTCGTGCTCTATGGGGCGGGCGGCTTCCGCGAAGAACCCCTGTCTGACTTTCTGCCTCGGCGCGCCGAAGCGCTGGGTGCTCCGGCTTTGATCACCGGCCTGCGCATCGCCTCTCTCGCCCCCGCTTTGGGGGCCCACAGCGGGGCTGCGCTCGCAGCCGTCGCGCGCACGCCGGCCGATGCGCCGATCGTGCTGGCCGCTGCCGGGCTGACGGCGGACAACGGCCGCTGCGTCAGCGCGCGGCTGGTGGCCGGCGGAGCAGGACCCACTCCGTTGCGCCTGCCTGAGGTCGAACAGTTGCTGACAGGTCAAGCGCTGGATGACGGCATCATTTCAGCCGCGGCCGCGCGGGCGGCCCAACTGGTGCAGCCTGCCAGCGACTTCCGCGGCAGCGCCGAGTACCGCCGGGCCATGGTCGCCGTCCTGAGCGAGCGCGCGTTGCACGAGGCGTGGGTGCGCGCCGCATGAGCGATCCTCGCCAACCGGCTCCCGCCAGGCGGGCGACAGTCTCAGCGCAAGGCCCGCATCTCCAGAGGTACAGCCATGCAACTGAACTTCAGTCTTAACGGACAACCGGAAACTTGGGACATGGCCGCCAACGAGTCTTTGCTCGATGCGTTGCGTGGTCACGGCATCTTCGGCGTGAAACGCGGCTGCGAGACCGGCGAGTGCGGCACATGCACCGTCCTGCTGGACGGCGTGCCGGTGACCACTTGCACGATGCTGGCGGCGCAGGCCGCGGGCCACCGCGTGACGACCGTCGAAACCATGGGCGAACATCCAGAGCAAGGCTGGAGACATACTGCCGGCCTGCACATCCTGCAGCAAGCCTTTATTGAGAGCGGTGCGATCCAGTGTGGCTACTGCACACCCGCGCAACTGCTGGCCGCGCAAGCCCTCCTGGCCGATCAGCCTGACCCGAGCGAGGCGCAAGTGCGCGAAGCGCTCTCGGGCGTGCTTTGTCGCTGCACGGGCTACGTCAAGCCGGTGCAGGCAGTGCTGCGCGCGGCCGCCCGCCTGCGAGGCGAGGAGCCGGAACCGCCGGATTTCGCTTCGGCAATCGTGAATCTGGCGCCGCCAGACGCGGGACCGGGGCCCCTCGATCCGGGCCCGGCGGGCGACATGCCGGCCTCAAAGGCTCCCAATGCGGGAGCGCCCACCGAGACGATCCAGCTCCCGCGCCTGGTCGTCGCCCCGGCCACACAGAACCGTCACGTGGGCATGGCCGAGCCGAAGGTCGACGCGGTCAAACTGGCGCAGGGCAAGCCGGCGTTCACGGCCGACGTCGAGATGCGCGGCATGCTGATCGGCAAGGTCCTGCACAGCCCGATCGCCCACGGCTACATCAAGCACATTGACGCCAGCCGCGCCCGCGCCTTGCCCGGCGTACATGCCGTGCTGACCTACCAGGACATCCCGCGCGTCATCCACAGCACGGCCGGCCAGTCCGACCCGCTGCCCGGCCCGCTGGACGTCGCCAGCCTCGATCGCAAGGTGCGCTACGTCGGCGACCGGGTGGCCGCGGTGGCGGCCGAATCGGAAGAGATCGCCCAGCGCGCCCTGGAGCTGATCGAGGTGGAGTATGAGGAACTACCGGCGATCCTCGATCCACGCCAAAGCATGCTCCCCGGCGCGCCGATCATCCACGACGAGCCGGATTACGTGCCTTTCGGTGATTGCGATCCGCAGCGCAACCTGGCCTCCGCGATCCGCATCGACATCGGCGACGTCGACGCGGCCATGACGACCGCCGACCACGTTTTCGAGGCCGAGTACGAGGTGCCCAAGGTCCAGCAGACGCCGCTGGAGCCGTTCGTGTGCATAACATACTGGGATGAGAATGACCGCATGGTCATCCGCACCAGCACGCAGGTGCCCTTCCATGCCCGCCGCATCCTGGCGCCCGTCCTCGGGCTGCCGATCAAGCGCATCCGGGTGATCAAGCCGCGCATCGGCGGCGGCTTCGGTAACAAACAAGAAGTGATGATCGAGGACATCTGCGGCCACCTGACCATCGCCACCGGCCGGCCGGTCAAGCTGGAGTACACGCGCGAGGAGCAGTTCATGGCCAGCACCTCGCGCCACCCGATGATCGTCCGCATGCGCACGGGCGTGATGAACGACGGGCGGATCGTTGCCAATGAGATGATCGCGCTTTCCGACACGGGCGCCTACGGCGGCCACGCCAATACTGTAACCGGCAATACCGGCCACAAGGCGATGGCTCTATACCCGGCCAACAAGGGGCCCGACGGCCAGTCACACATCCGCTTCCACGCTGATATCGTTTACACCAATACGCCCACCTCCGGCGCTTATCGCGGCTATGGCGGCCCGCAGGGTTTCTTCCCGCTGGAATGCCACATGGAGCACATCGCGCGCGCTCTCGGGCTGGACCCGTTGGAGTTCCGGCTGATGAACGTGGTGCAGGCCGGCGAGGAACATGCGATTTCGAAAGCCTGGAGCGAAGGCCGTGAGGCCCACCGGGAGATCATCCGCACGAACGCCATCGCCGAATGCGCGCGCCAGGGGGCGGAGATGATGGGATGGACGGAACGGGGTGAGCGAGGGCGTCCTGCGCTCTCCGACTCTGTCGCTGCGCCGCTCCCCCATGCGCCGGCTCTCAAACGCGGCATCGGCATGGCCCTGTGCATGCACGGCACGGCCATTCCGAACGTGGATATGGGCGCAGCCAGCCTCAAAATGAACGACGACGGCAGCTTCAACCTGCTGATCGGCGCCACCGACCTGGGCACCGGCTCCGATACGGTGCTGACCCAGATGGCCGCCGAGGTGCTGGGCTGTCCGCCCGAGGATTTCATCACCTATTCATCCGACACGGACTTCACGCCTTTTGACAAGGGCGCGTATGCCAGCAGCACGACTTACATCTCCGGCGCAGCCGTCGTGCGCGCGGCCCGCCTGGTGGCCGAGCAGATCCAGGCAGTGGCCGGGCGCATGTTGGGTTGCCCGGCGGAGGATATCGAGCTGGCCGAGCGCCACGCCTGGACACCCGAGGGCCGCAGCGTGAGTTTCGCGGACGTGGCGCTGGAGAGCCTGCATCACAGCCATCAGCAGCAGATCATGGCCGTCGGCTCCTGGGTCAGCCCAGACAGCCCGCCGCCGTTTGCGGCCCAGTTCGCGCAAGTCGCCGTCGACCCGGAGACCGGCCAGGTGACGGTCGAGAAGCTGGTTATGGTGCTCGACTGCGGGATGATCGTCAACCCGGCCACCGCGACTGGCCAGATCGAGGGCGGCATGACGCAAGCGCTGGGCTACGCCGTGTGCGAGGAAATGCTCTTCGACGACTCCGGTCGTATGCTCAATCCGCGCTTTGGCGACTACCGTATCTTCAGCGCCGACGAGATGCCGGAAATGCAGGTGCGATTCATCCAGACCTACGAGCCGACGCACCCGTTTGGCGTGAAGGCCGTCGCCGAGATCCCGCTGGACGGGGTCGGCCCGGCGGTGGCGAACGCAATCTATGCGGCCACCGGCGTACAGATCCCCGTCATCCCGCTGACGCCCGAGCGCGTCTGGCGGGCGCTGAGAGCTTAGAACCTGGCGCCGATGCCCAACTCTGTCCCTGCTCGTCCGGCCTGTAGGTGCTGGCAGCGCCGCGCCGCTCCACTTCTTCACAGCATCAAGTGACGTAATTCACATGCCTACCTTTGACCTTCTCACGCTGATCGTTTATAATCGACCTGTTAATGTGAACTGTTAATGTGAAGAGGTAGTCGTGGCTATGGAACGGTGGGCGCGCAGATGGTCCCGTCTCAAGTGGCTGGTGCCCGGGATGGGCGTCAAGCGCTGGGTGCTGCTTTACATCGCCGGCTTTATACTGCTTGGGTTGGGCATTGCTGCCATTCCCGAGGCCCTCGGTCCCGCGACGTGGCGCCGCATACTGGTCTATTTGCGGCTGCTGTTTCCCAAGCCTGAGCTCCAAGTAGCCCTGCTCCTGGTCACCGGTGTCGCTCTGGTCCTAGTGGCTTTCTTCGGGCTTAACCGGTCTCTACTATCCGCCTTTCGGCGCACCGGCCAGGGTGACGTGGTAGATGTGCTCTACCGTCACCGCCAGCGCCAACGTGGCCCCAAAGTAGTAGCCATCGGCGGCGGACACGGTCTAAACACCCTGCTGCGCGGTCTCAAGGAACAGACGGATAATATCACAGCCATTGTGACGGTCGCCGACGATGGTGGTAGTTCCGGGCGGTTGCGGCGAGAAATGGGTGTCTTGCCCCCAGGCGACTTCCGCAACTGCATCGCCGCGCTCTCCGATGCCGAAGGGCTGATGACCCAGCTCTTCCAGTATCGTTTCAGCGAGGACAGCGGGCTGGATGGTCACAGCTTCGGCAACCTGTATATCACGGCCATGGCGGCCATCACCGGCAGTTTCGAGTCCGCATTGGCGGAGTCGGGTCGCGTTCTGGCCGTACGCGGCCGGGTGATCCCTTCCACCTTGGCGGAGGTTAATCTGTGCGCTGAGATTGCCCAACCGCTCAGGGCCGCGCTGGAAGCGCCTGAAGCAGCTTCAGCCCCGGTAGCGGCCGAACCGGCGCCGGGCGACGGAGGCTGGGAGAAAGTCTGCGGTGAGACCCGTATCGGCGAATCGGTTGGGCGGATCAGGCGGGTCTACTTGCAGCCGGAAAATGTGCCGGCCTACCCGGAGGCCATCCGGGCCGTCCTGGACGCGGATCTGATCGTGATCGGACCCGGCAGCCTGTATACCAGCGTCTTGCCCAACCTGCTGGTGCCGGACCTCGCCAGCGCCCTGGCTTCAGCGAGAGCGCCCAAGGTGTACGTCTGCAACATGGCCACCCAGCCAGGCGAGACCGGCGAATACGACGTCAGCGACCACATACGGGCGCTGCGCGAGCACATCGGCCCGGACGTCTTTCAGATCGTCCTGGCAAACCGCAACTTCAGCAACATCCGCCCGCCGGGCGCCGGCGCAGACTGGGTGAAGTTGCCACGTCCAGATACAGTCAACTACCAGTTGGTGACCAAGGACCTGGTTGACCGGCAATATCCCTGGCGCCACGATTCGGCAAAACTGGCTGAGGCCGTTATGGAGCTCCTAAGAGCTTGACGGCAACCGAAAATTCATCTACTAATCAAGGAGGCCTTTCCAATGGCAGTTCGTGTCGGCATCAATGGTTTCGGACGTATCGGCCGGCAGGTCCTTAAGGCGATCCGGGACTTCCATCCGAATACCCTCGAGGTCGTGGCTTTCAATGACATCGGCGATCTGAAGACGATGGCGCACTTGCTGAAGTACGATTCCAACTACGGTCGCTTCGACGGGACCGTGGAAGTCGGCGACGGCGCCCTGCACATCGACGGCAAAGAAATCAAGGTCTTCAAAGAAACGGATCCTGGCAAGATTCCGTGGGGTGACCTGGGTGTCTCGATCGTAATCGAATCCACCGGTCTCTTCACCGTGAAGAACGACGGCGTTAACAAGAAGGGCAAGACCGTCCAGGGCGCGATCAACCACATCACCCGCGGCGGCGCGAAGAAGGTCATCATCTCCGCCCCGGCTGAAGGCGAAGATATCACGATCGTCATGGGCGTGAACGACGACAAGTATGATCCCGCCAGGCATGACGTGATTTCCAACGCTTCCTGCACGACCAACTGTCTGGCGCCGGCCGCCAAGGTCGTCAACGACAAGTTCCACATCACGCGCGGTCTCATGACCACCGTACATGCTTACACCAATGACCAGCGCATCCTGGACCTGCCGCACAGCGACCTGCGCCGCGCGCGCGCCGCTGCGTTGAGCATTATTCCGACCACCACGGGCGCGGCCAAGGCTGTTGCCCTGGTTATCCCGGACCTGAAGGGCAAGTTCGACGGCTACGCGCTGCGCGTGCCCACGCCGACGGTATCTGTGGTGGACTTCACCGCCCAGGTAGAGCGGTCGACTACCACCGACGAGCTGCGCCAGGCCTTCCGCGATGCAGCTGCCGGGCCCATGAAGGGCATCCTGGCTGCCGTGGACGAGCCGTTGGTCTCCATCGACTTCAAGGGCGACCCGCATTCGTCCTCCGTTGATCTGCCGTTCACGATGGTCCTTGGCAGCAGCGGCGATTTCCTGAAGGTCGTGACCTGGTACGACAACGAATGGGGCTACAGCGTCCGCACCGGCGACCTGGCCGCCCTGATGGCGAGCAAGCTGTAATTGAGACTTGCGCTGCCGGTATGTGATGCCTCTGCGCGCATCACATACCGGCGCGCGGCAAAGGAGTACCCCCATGACCAAGAAAACCGTACGGGACATTGATCTCCACGGCAAGAAAGTTCTCATACGCGTGGATTTCAACGTGCCGATGCAGGGTGGCGTGGTGACGGACGATAAGCGCATCAAAGCCGCGCTGCCGACCATCCAATATGTGCTCGACCAGGGCGCGGCGCTGATTCTGATGAGCCATCTCGGCCGGCCCAAGGGCACCGGGTTTGATCCCGAATTCAGCCTGAAGCCCGCCGCGGAGGCGTTAAGCAAGCTGCTGGGCAGGCCCGTCCAAATGGCCCCCGACTGTGTCGGCCCGGAAGTTGAAGCAATGGCCAAGGCCCTCAAGCCCGGTGACGTGCTGATGCTCGAGAACACCCGCTTCCATAAGGAAGAGGAAAAGAACGATCTTGAGTTCGCCAAGAAGCTGGCTTCCCTGGGCGATGTTTACGTCAACGACGCGTTCGGCTCGGCCCATCGCGCCCACGCGAGCACCGAGGGTGTGACCCACTATCTGCCGGCCGTCTCAGGCTTCCTCATGCAGCAGGAGCTTGAGTTCCTCGGTCGGGCGACCCAGAACCCCGAGCATCCCTACGTGGCCATCCTGGGCGGCGCCAAGATCAGCGACAAGATCGGGGTCATCGAGAACCTGCTCACCAAGTGCGACCGTCTGCTGATCGGCGGTGGCATGGCCAACACCTTCCTGGCGGCCAAAGGCTACAATATGCAGGACAGCCTGGTCGAACCGGATGCCATCGCGACCGCCAAGGATATCCTGAGCAAGAGCGGGGACAGGCTGCTGCTGCCCGACGACGCCGTGATCGCCGACAAGTTCGACGCCGAGGCGCAGAGCCAGGTAGTCGAGGCGGACAAGGTGCCGGCCGGCTGGCGCATCATGGACATCGGTCCCAAGACGATCGCCGAGTACAGTGCGGCCATCAAGGGCGCCAGGCTGGTGGTCTGGAACGGGCCGATGGGTGTCTTCGAGATGCCGAAGTTCGCCGAGGGCACCTTCGCCATCGCGCACGCGGTGGCCGATAGCGGCGCCATCAGCATCATCGGCGGCGGCGATAGCGCCAGCGCCGTCAAGAAGGCCGGGGTTGCCAAGAAGATGACCCACGTTTCCACGGGCGGTGGGGCATCCCTGGAATTCCTGGAAGGCAAGCCCCTGCCGGGTGTCGTTGCGCTGAACGACAAATAGACAACAATTCTCTGCTACGATTCGACGCCCTGCCTGGCCTGCCAGGCGGGGCGTCGTCTTATGTCTTGCCAAATATGCGCCGCGTCATGGTCCCCCGCGCCTGCTTCTGCTACCGTGTAGTCTGCAGAGTTGCCCCATGTGCCGGTTCCAGTGAGCGTAACGCCGGTCCGCCTCTCTGC
>JADGQF010000162.1 GCA_017882045.1 Anaerolineales bacterium | reverse complement strand
CGGTGAGGACGTGTTCCCACAGTTCGAAACCCACTATAGCAAGCGCCAACGCCACCGCGATCAGCCAGCGGTAGCGGCAGGCGAGTTGACGAGCGTGGGTACCGATATTCACGGCGGCTCCTTGGGAACGTACCTGACAACGCGGGACACCCGCGCCAACTGTGGCAAGGCACACTGAGTATAGGTCTACATGCATGTGGGGTCTATAGTCGCGACCGGGCGGCGCGGACTATTATGTGACTATTTGCACCCACTGTCTGTAGGAGGGTGGTAGTACTATGTGCAATCATTCACAAGCAATCGTTCCCATACTGAAGACTCCTTACATATGCCGGTGCGCGCCTGGTGCTAGGCTTGAGATGTTAAGGACCAAGCAACGCAATCATTGACATAAGGGACGGGCTATGCTCAACGTCAACAAACCTACCGAAAAAGTTTCACTCGACGAACTGGCAATCAACACGATCCGTTTTCTGTCGCTGGATGCGGTGGAGAACGCGAACAGCGGACACCCCGGCCTGCCGATGGGCGCGGCCGCGCTGGCGTATGTGCTCTGGACGCGCTATCTCAAGTTCAACCCGCGCGACCCAAAGTGGTTCGACCGTGATCGTTTCGTGCTCTCGGCCGGGCACGGCTCGATGCTGCTGTACAGCCTGCTTTACCTGACCGGCTACGAGGTCAGCCTGGATGACATCAAGCACTTCCGCCAGTGGGGCAGCATGACGCCCGGCCACCCGGAGAAAGGCCTCACGCCCGGCGTCGAGGTGACCACCGGGCCGCTCGGCCAGGGCTTCGCCAACGGGGTCGGCATGGCCATCGCCGAAGCACACCTGGCCGCCGTCTACAACCGGCCGGGCTTTGAGCTGATCGACCACTACACCTATGCCCTGGTGAGCGACGGCGACCTGATGGAAGGGATCGCGTCCGAGGCGGCTTCCCTGGCCGGGCACCTGCGGCTTGGCAAGCTGATCTACCTCTACGACAACAACCACGTCTCCCTGGCGGCCGCCACCGACCTGGCTTTCAGCGAGGACGTGGCGGGTCGCTTCCAGGCCTACGGCTGGCATACCGAGACGGTCGAGAACGGCAACGACCTGGATGAGGTCGACCGGGCGATCCGCGCCGCGCGCGAGCAGCGCGACCGCCCTTCGCTGATCATCTGCCGTACGCACCTGGGCTACGGCGCGCCGCACGCGCAGGATACCTTCAAGGCGCACGGCTCGCCGCTGGGCGCGGAGGAGACCCAGGCGGCCAAGGAGAACCTGGGTTGGCCGACGGAACCGCCGTTTTATGTTCCCGACGAAGCCCTGCAACATTTCCGCCAGGCGCTGAGCAAAGGTCAGCAGGCCCAGGAGCAGTGGAACCGGCGCCTGTCTGATTACGCCGCCCGGTACGGCGACCTGGCCAGGGAGCTCGGTCAGGTCATGCGCGCCGAGCTCGTGCCCGGCTGGGATGCCGATATTCCGACGTTCCCTCCCGATGCCAAGGGCGTTGCCACGCGCGCGGCGGCGGGCAAGGTGCTGAACGCCATTGCGTCCCGCCTCCCCTCGCTGATCGGCGGCTCCGCCGATCTGAACCCGTCGACGTACACCGACTTGAAGGGCCTGGGGGATTTCGAGAGCCCGCAGAACCAACCGCACGATACGCAGGGCACGGCCGGCGGCGGCTGGAGCTACGCCGGGCGCAACATCTACTTTGGCGTGCGCGAGCACGCCATGGGCGGGATCGCCAACGGGCTGGCGGCCCACGGCGGCGCCATCCCGTTCGCGGCCACCTTCCTGATCTTCTCCGATTACATGCGTCCACCCATCCGCCTATCGGCGCTGATGGAGCTGCGCGTCGTCTGGGTCTTCACCCACGATAGCATCGGCCTGGGCGAGGACGGCCCGACGCACCAGTCGGTCGAGCAGCTGGCCGGCCTGCGCGCCATCCCGCACCTGGTCGTGATCCGGCCGGGTGACGCCAACGAGACCGCCGTCGCCTGGCGCGTGGCCCTGGAGAACCAGCAGCGCCCGACGCTGCTTGCCCTTTCGCGCCAGAACGTGCCGACCCTCGATCGCAGACAATACGCCTCCGCCGACGGTCTGCGCCGCGGCGCCTACGTCCTGTATGACAGCCCCGGCAGCGGCTCCGGTCGCTCCGGGCCGCCCGGCATCATCCTGATGGCCAGCGGTTCCGAGGTCGGCCTGATCGTCGCGGCTGAGCAGAAGCTGGCCGGGCAGGGCGTGCGCGTGCGCCTGGTCTCCATGCCCAGTTGGGAGTTGTTTGACGCCCAGCCGCAGGAGTACCGCGAGGCAGTGCTGCCGCCCGCCGTCAAGCCGCGCCTGGCGGTCGAGGCGGCGGCGCCGCAGGGCTGGTGCAAATACACCGGCGACGCGGGCGACGTGATCGGCGTCGAGCGCTTCGGCGCCTCCGCGCCGGGGGACAAGGTCATGCAGGAGTACGGCTTCACCGTCGACAATGTCGTCGCGCACGCTCTGAAACTCCTGGGCCGCTAAGCTTTCCAGGCCATTTCCGCGATTGGCATTATTTGACGCGGCGCGCTATAATACAGTAGTTTTCGACAGCCGGCCGTGCAATCACACCGCTTTCTGACCATAGGCCGGCGTTTCAGACGGAGGAAGACATGTTGAGCGCACGTTCTATTCGCAATGTCGGTCTCGTCCTCGTAGCGATCGTCCTCGGGGTGTTGGCGGCAATGCCCGTTTCCGCAGCCAACCCCACCCCGCCGCCTGCGCCATCCCGCACGGGGATCGGCAACTGGCAGGCCATCAACGGGCAGCCGCTGGAGTACGGCTTCCAGTACGCCGGGACGGGTCTGCCGCTGCAGATCCTGCTGGGCATGGACCCGGCCAGCTCGGTCGGCTTCAGCGTCTACACCGACGACGAGTGGCGTTACCTGGCCGGCGGCGACCGGACGGCGATGCCGGTCGGCCGGGGCACGCATAACTCGTATGCGGTGGGCGATCTGTTCTGGCAGTTGGCGTCGCCCTCGGGTGGGCTGTACCACGTACAGATCTTCACGCTGAACGCGGGCACGGCCCGCTTCTGGATCGCCGAGGCCGGCCTTGGCGCCGGCGGCCTCACCCCCATCTCGCCGGCGGTTGTCGCGAAGTAGAGGCTAAGAAACGATAAAGTGCAGCCCGGTCTCTCGCCGAGAGACCGGGCTGCTTTCGCGTCAGCCGCCCGTCCGGCATCTCCGCTTGCTTCCCGCCCGCTGAGCCACTTGTAGCTACCAGGCCGCTCGCCCTGTCACCTCGGCGAACAGCTCGCGCAAATCTAAACACTATCTCTACAATATCCTTACGTTGTGTTATCATAATCCGCTATTCCGTGCGCGTGGAGCCCCTCACCACCCTGGGTCTCGGCTAAAAGGGCGCACGTCCGCTAAAGCGGCGCACGTCCGCTCAAGCGGCGCACGTCCGCTAAAGCGGCAAGGGTCCGGAGAACTACGCATGACTACTGCACTGCAGATTGATTCGGTTAGCAAAATCTATCCCAGCGCCGGCTTTTCGATCCGGGCGGTCGACATGGTATCGGCTGCCGTCGAGGCCGGCGAGTTCGTGGCCCTGGTCGGTCCCAGCGGATCGGGCAAGACGACCCTGTTGCAGCGGTTTCAACCGCCCGGCGAGATGAACTGCGGTTGTAGTGCTAGGTTACCCTATCGGTCGTGCAGGGCGAGATACTGCTGCACCAGCTCGTCCACGCTGAGGGTGCGTGGGTCGAAGCCGAGGTGGGCCGCCCGCTGGGCAAGCTGGGTGATCTGCGGGGGCTCGACAAAGGTCTGCGCCAGGGCCGGGGTGTTGGCGAACACCTCGGCCGTCGGGCCATCGGCCAGCACCTGCCCCTGGCCCATCGCCACCACCCGTTTGGCATAGCGCGCCACGATCGGCATGTCATGGGTGACGATGATGATGATGTGGCCCTGCTCGTCGTGCAGGCGTTGCAGGAAGTTCATGATCTCCAGCGACTGCGGAATGTCCTGGCCGGTCGTGGGCTCGTCGACGATGATCGCGTGCGGCTGCAGGGCCAGGATCGACGCGATCGCCACCCGCTGGCGCATGCCCTTGGTCAGAAAGAAGGGGTGCTCCTCATAGTCGTCGGAGGTCAAGCCGACGATGGCCGCCGCCTCCTCCACGCGCGCCCGTACCTCGTCCGCCGGCAACTGGATGTTGCGCGGCCCGTAAGCGATCTCGTCCCACACGTTGGCGCTGAAAAGCTGGTGGTCCGGATTCTGGAACACATAACCGACCCGGCGCACCATCTGCACGATGCTGGTCGAGCGGGTGTCAAGCCCGTCCACGATCACCGCGCCGCGGCTCGGTTTGTAAAGCCCATTGAGGCACTTCGAGAGCGTCGTCTTGCCCGACCCGTTCTGGCCGATCAGCGCGATGAACTCGCCCCGGTCGATCTTGAGGTCGATGTCGCGTAGCGCCTGCGTCCCATCGGGATAACTGTAGGACATATGCTGCACGCTGATATACGCCGCCGGCTGCGTGTCATTCATGGCTCATCAACCCTTCGAGCCGCGCCACCGCCGCGTCGAGCGTCAGCGGCAGCTCCCCCGCGAAAGCCCCATGCTTCATTAACGCGTGAAAGAAGGCGATGCCGCCGGGCGGATAGACCCCGGCTTCCGTCAGCGTGTCCACCTGGCGGAAGAAAGGCTCGGTACCGTCGCTCAGCGCCATCCGGCTGTTGTGGAGCAAGATCATCCGGTCGGCCAGCGGGACCAGGTTCTCCAGGTTGTGCTCGATGACGATGATCGTGTTGTGGCTCTCTCGTTTGAGACGCGCCAGCACGTCGAACACCCGCTTGCGGCTCATGGGGTCCAGCATGCTCGTCGGCTCGTCCAGCACCATCACGCGCGGCATCATCGCCAGCACCGCCGCCAGCGCCACCCGCTGCTTCTGGCCCCCCGAGATCTCGTAGGGCGGTTTTTCGAGCAAGGGCTTGAGCTGCGTCAGGTCGGTCACCCATTCCAGGCGCTCACGAATCTCGGGGATCGACAGCCCCAGGTTCTCCATGCCGAACACCAGCTCGTCTTCGACCGTCATGGCCGTGAACTGGGCTTCAGGGTCCGAGAACACCACTCCCACCATCTGCGGGAGCTCGCCAGGCCGGTAGCTTTCCACTTCCGTGCCGGCGATCTTGACCGTGCCTTCCTTGATGCCCTGGTATTGGCCGGGGATGAGGCCGTTGAGGGAGTAGGCCAGCGTCGTTTTGCCCGACCCGTTTGGCCCGATGACCCCGACGAAGCTTCCCTCTTCGATGGTCAGGTTGATGTCTTGCAGCGCCGGCACATCCGCGTGCAGGTAGCGCCACGTGTAATTCTGTATCTCGACAATCGGTGGCATTCTTTAATTCCTAATGCGACAACTTGTTTCCTAACGGTGCCGGAGCAGGGTTTCGAGCCAGGGCAGGAAGACGGACCTGGAGAGCGTGAACCAGCCGAAGCCGTAGCGCAGCACCAGCAATGCCACGAAGGCCAGGCCGATGATCGCCGTCAGCAGCGCGTCCAGCCGCCTGAAGTGATAGTGCGTCAGGATGAAGTCAGCGCGCTTGATCTTACTCGCCGGGCCGGTGAAGGCGAAGCCGCGCGCGATGAGCGCGTTGCTGAACTCCTCGGCGCGGCGCAGCGAGAGCGCGAAGAGCGGGATCATGTACATCACGTACTTGCGCAGCCGGTAGGGCAGCGATTTGCCGTGGGTATCGAAGCCGCGCGCCTGTTCCGCCTGCCTGACGATGCCGAAGTCCTCGATCACCATCCCCGCCGAACGGAGGGCCATGGCGAAGACGTAGGTGATCACGAACGGGATGCGCAGCGTGCGCATGGCGACGATCACATCGCGCTCGCGTGAGGTGTTGAGGAAGAAAACCATCATGACGATCATGGGCAGGATGCGGAAGTAGACCACGATCGCGTCGCGGATGCGTTCCCAATACACCCTGATGGCCAGGAGCTGCCCGATCTGCGCGTACTCCGGATGGTAGCCGCCCAGGATGACATAGGCCAGAAAAATGATACTGGCCATCGAGATCGCCACGGGCACATAGATGCGCATGATTCCCATATTGATGCGGCTGTACCACATCAGCAGGAGCACAAAGATGATCAGACCGAAATTCCATTCCGGAGCGGCGATGAACAGGGGGAAAAGGCTAACGACCAGCAGGAAGAATAACTTGACGAAGGGATGGATCGCGTAGATCGGCGACCGGTCGGGCACGTAGCCCAGCAGAGTCTTATTCATTCAGTGCGCCCGTTCAGTATATGCAGGGGCGAGGCATCCGATGCCTCGCCCCACGAAATCAATCCACGCGCAGGCTTAGGCCAGCCAGCGCTTCACGAAAGCCGTGCTGCGGATGACGACCGGCGAGAGGGCCTTCAGCAGGATGATGTTGAAGACCAGCCCGGCCAGCACGTTGCCGCCGAACCAACCCCACAGGAACAGGGGTATGGAGTTCGTCGTCAGCAGCCCGAAGCTGCGCAGCACCACCAGCACCGACCACATGGCGCCCAGTGCGCTGGAGACGACCATCGCGCCGATCAGGATCGCGAAATCGCGCCCGCTGTTCAGGCGAATGTCAGCCTTGAAGAAGCGGAAGGCGAAAGCCGGCAGGAGGGCCTGAATGAGGTTGGCAGGGATATAAGCCGCCGACACGTAGAACGGCGTGCCCGCGATCGCGTTGGAGAAGAACGGGAAGATCGTGCCGGCGATCACGCCCCAGATGCCGAACCAGATGGGGCCGACCTGCTGGACCGCGATGCCGGTCCAGAAGAAGTTGACGCCGAAACCCAGCGGGAAGCTGATGCTCCCGAAGGCGCCGACCACGAAGCCGATGCCGATGAGGAGCGCCGTGATGACGATGTGAATAACGCCGACCTGGCGTTTCTCACCCGGCGCGGTAGCCCAGATTTGGTCAGTTGTGAGCTTGCTACGAGCCCTTGCGGTAGCCATAATGTACGCTCCTATGATTAGCCGATAACACGGATTGCTGGCGAACTACAATACCTGAGCGGATTATTAAGAGTATCCTTGCCCGTCGTCACCTTCTTGTGAGACTGCGTGCCTGCTGCGCCGCCCTCCCGGTCGGGACGCACTCGCGCAGCCCCAGCGTGACCCGGAGCATCGGTAACCAGTCATGACATTAGCACCAAATGCACTCGCTGTCAACTGTTTTGCGACGATTTGACCATGCTATAATCACCGTACCGGAGGTAACGACTCTATGCCCACTTTCGTGATCGGCGGTCTGCACGGGCACCTGGACCATCTGGTCTCACTGTTGTCGGCAGCGGGCCTGGCCGGCGCCGCGGCCGACGGGCGCCCGGCTTGGGCGGGCGGGCTCTGGCTGATTGGGGACCTGGTGGACGGCGGGATACGCAAAGGCCGGCCGGGCTTCGTGTAGCGGCTGGACGAGCCGTGAGCGCGGCCGCGCGTCCCTACAGCCACCCGTGCTCGTGGCCCGTCCTGTACATCGCCACCACGTTCTCCGTCGGCGTGTTGGCCTGGATGTTGTGGCAGGGGGCCAGGATGTAGCCGCCCCCGGCGCCCAGGATGCGCAGGTTATCCAGCACCTCCTGCCGCACCTCGTCGACCGTGCCGAACGGCAGCGTGTATTGGTTGTCCATCGCGCCGTGAAAGACCAGGCAGTCGCCGAAGTCCTGCTTCAGCGCCTGGCGGTCCATGCCGTTCGAGCGCCACTGGATCGGGTTCAGCAGATCGATCCCGGCCTGCGTCAGGTCCGGCAGGATCGCCCGGCAGTTGCCGTCGTTGTGGTGGAACACGTAGGCGCCGGCGCTGTGCGTCAGGTCGATCATGCGTTTCATGCGCGGCAGCAAGAACTCGCGGATGTGACGGCGTGACATCATAAGGCTCTCCTGGCCGCCCATGTCCTCCGCCACATAGCTGAGCAACACCTGTCCCGGTATCTGCTCGTAGATGCGCAGCGTGCCGGCGTAGGCCAGCCCGAAAAGGCGGTCCAGGCAATAATGCACGATGTCTGGGTGCTGCAGCAGGTCCATCAAGGCCTGCTCTTGCCCGCGCAGCGACTTGTAGATCAGGAATGGCTCCGAGCCACCGCCGCGGATAGGGTAATCCTCCCAGCCGCGGATTTGCTCCCGTATCCCGCTGTAATCCCACCAGTCCGGCTCCGGCCAGGTATACTCGCGCTCGATCTCCGCCACCGAGTTGTACTCCGCCAGCGGGTGATAGACGCACTCGTCGTAGACGCCCGTGCCGTAGTCGATCTTCTGGTAGCGGCAGCCGAAGACATCCGCCCCGTCGGGCAGCCGCGGTCCCACATAGCGCGGCCCCACGCTCACCACAAAGTCGACGTGCAGTTTCTGCAAGGCCGAGCGCAGGTCGCTCTCACCTAAGTACTGCAGCAGCCGCACGTTGAACTCTTCGGTCGCCCAGTAGTCCATCGGCGTCCGGTCTGGTGTGTGCTGCGTCAGCACGGCCAGCCAGCGCTCGCGGGGCGTCATTGTCTCTCTCGGCATGGTGGCATCTCCTCCAACACCCCAGTATAGCCCTTGTACACGTTTTCACGCAAACCGGACGCAGATACGCTGATACCTTAAAGATATGGGAAACCGCCAAACTGGCGCTTGACATGGCAAACGTTTGCCATTATACTGCGCGTGTGATGGCAAACGTTTGCCATCATACGGCTCGCTCGCTCGGACAAGGATGCCCATGGCTGTCACTTTGCATGCATTGGCCCAGGCCGCGGGAGTGTCCGTTTCCACGGTGTCGCGTGCCCTCAGCAACAGCGGGCACACCGTCAACGAAGGGACCCGGCAGCGAATACTGACCCTCGCCACGGAGTTGGGATATCGCCCCAATATCCTGGCGCGTGGCCTGCGGACAGACAGGTCCTTCACCATCGGCATCATCGTCGACAACATCGTCAGCCCTTTCACCCCGATCATCATCCGCGGCATCCAGGACTATCTCAAGACCAAGAACTACTTCAGCGTGATCATTAACGCGGATTGGGACCCCGAGGCGGAGACCGAGGCGGTCCACCAGCTGATCAGCCGCGCGATCGACGGCATCATCTTCGTCGAATCGTGGCTGCACGGGGCCAGTCCGCCCCTGGACCTGGCCGACAAGCCCTACGTATTCGTCCACCGCCTGTTTGCCGGGATGTCCGGCAATTGCGTGCTGGTGGACGAGCAATTTGGCGCGCGCCTGGCGGTCGAGCACCTGGCCCGGCTGGGACACCGGCGCATCGCTTTCATCGGCGGCCCGCAGGGCTGGTACGCTTCGGCGGACCGTCTGGCCGCCTACCGCGAGGTGCTGCAGGAATACGGCATAGACTTCGATCCGGCCCTGGTCAGAGAGGGCAACTGGGAAGTGCAGAGCGGATACCCGGCGGCGAAGGAATTCCTGGCCCTGCCCCAGCCTCCGACCGCCATCTTCGCGGCCAACGATCTCATGGCGCTCGGCGCCATCTACGCGATCCAGGAAGCCAACCTGAGCGTGCCCAAGGATATGGCGGTCGTCGGCTACGATGACCGGGAGATTGCCAGCATTGCCCGCCCGACGATCACCACTGTCACCCTGCCGGGCTACGAGATGGGCTACGTCTCGGCCCAACTGCTTCTGAGCCGGCTCGAAGGCCAGGCCGAGGCGCAGGAACCCGTCAGAATCCGGGGCCGGCTGATCGTACGCGAATCATGCGGGGCTGCCGACGGCAAAATCCCGCTTGATCACTATCAGACCCACACGACTCCGCCCGAACTGCTGCCACGCAGGCGGCAGAGAGCGGAACCACAGTAACCAGGGAGGGAAAAATGGACACCAGCAAGCGACTGTCAAGACGTGAGTTCACGCCAATACAATCATGGTAATACCGGATTGCCATACCATGATTTACAATGATCCTCAGCTTGTCTGCAATGTCATCATCCCGGGTAAAGATGGCACCACCATCACCATAGCAACCAAGGTTCTTGGATGGAAAAAACGAAGTACAGCCTATTTCCCCTATTGTACCAGCCTTCCTGTTGCTTCCATCGGTAAAATGATAATCTGAACCGATAGCCTGGCAAGCATCCTCGATCACATAAAGATTATACCTGCCGGCAATTTCCATGATCTCTTCCATCGGGGCAGATTGTCCGAAAAGATGTACAGGGACAATTGCTTTTGTTTTGGGAGTGATGGCCCGTTCGATTGCACCCGGATCGATATTGAAAGTATCCGGATCAACATCAACAAACACTGGGGTTAACCCCAGTAAGGCGATAACTTCGACAGTTGCTATAAAAGTAAAAGAAACGGTTATTATTTCATCACCCGGTTGAAGCCCGAGTGCCATCATGGAAACCTGCAGTGCATCAGTGCCGTTGGCACATGGTATAACATGCTTAATAGTTAAATATTTTTCAAGATCATGCTGGAATGTTTTCACGGCAGGCCCATTGATAAAAGCACATGAGTCGATAACTTCCTGTATATTCCTGTCAATTTCAGGCTTGATTTCAAG
>JADGQF010000436.1 GCA_017882045.1 Anaerolineales bacterium | reverse complement strand
CACAACCGGTATCCCGGGCCCCAACTTTCCGGCCCGACCGGCTGGCGCGGTTCAATTGTAGCGCTGCGCATGGGAGCGCATCTCCTTTGCTGTGGTAGCGGCAGTATAAATAGGAGCGCTGGCCCAGGGTAGCGCCAAATGGCCTATCGTGATAGAATGCGCTCAGGCAAATGGCCGCGCTCTCGCCCAGGGGAGGAGCTGTGAAAGTAGCAGCCGCCAAGGAAAGGAAAGTCGTACACGAGGTGCGTGACCGCGTTGTGAGTGGGCTGATCATGCTCGCCATGTTGGTGAGCCTGGTTTACGCGGGCGGCTGGGCGCTGTACCTGGCCGGGTCGCTGATTGTGGCTGTCGGTCTTAGGGAACTCTACGGAGTCCTGACCATCAGAGGTATCCGGCCGTTCGCGCCCGGTGGGATCGTGATCGGGCTGATCTTCCTGACCAGCGGCCAGCTCAGCAGCCAGCACTCAGCCTGGTCCGCGCCGCTCATCCTGGGCACGCTGCTGATCTCGGCGCTGGCGATCCTCGTGCTTCCCCGTTTCACTCCTTACAAGCGCAGCGACCTTCTGCTGACCCTGGCAGGCGCGCTTTATGTCGGGCTGCTGGGCAGCTTCGCGCTTTTGATCCGCGCCCTCACGGGAAACGATTACGATCCGGCGAACGCGTCAAACTTCAGCGGGCCTGTCATGCTGTTGCGCGCCTCGCCACAATATGTCGGCTTTGCCTGGCTGTTGCTTGTCCTGGGCAGCGTGAGCGCCGCCGACATCGGCGCCTATGCCATCGGCTCACTCTTCGGCAAACGCAAGCTGGCGCCACGCATCAGCCCCAAGAAGACATGGGAAGGGCTGGGCGGGGGAGTGGTGAGCTGCCTGCTCGTCGTCGGGTCGCTCGGCTCGCTTTTTGGCCTGCTGACGTGGCCCTGGGCGGTGCTGCTGGGCCTGGCCCTCTCCGCCTGCGACATTCTCGGCGACCTGGCGGCCTCGGCGGTCAAACGCTACGCGGGCGTCAAAAACTACGGCAATCTGATCCCCGGGCACGGCGGGGTAATGGACCGCATCGACGGCCAATTGATCGCGCTGCCCGTCGCTTACGCTATCATCCGACTGATAACCGGCGCCTAACGGATCTTCAAGGCGATTTTGCCCATATTCAGGTTGGCTGCCATGCGCCGGTGCGCATCCTCGACCTGCTCGATGGGGTAGACCGAGTCGATCACCGGCCTGATCGTACCTGCCTCCAGCATTGGCCAGAAACGCTCCATGAATCGCCGTGTGATCTCGACCTTTTCCGCCAGGCTGCGCGCGCGCAGCACCGAGCCGATCAAGCGTAGACGGCGCGACATCAGTTCGCCCAGATTGAGCGCGACTTGCGCGCCGCTGAGCGTGGCAATAAAGACCATCCGCCCGCGCGCCCCAAGCAAACTCAGGTTGTGTTGGAAGGTGTCGGCGCCGACCATATCGATGATTACGTTTACGTCAACCCCGTTCTCTTCGCCAAAGGTGCGCGTGCGCGCGACAAAGTCCTCCTCCCGATAGTTGACGGCCAGATCCGCACCCAGCGCGCGGCAGAGACCGGCCTTTTCCACCGATCCTGCCGTGGCGATCACGCGTCCTTCCGCGGCCTTCGCCAATTGGATGAGCGCCGTGCCCACTCCGCTGGCCCCGCCATGGACCAGCAACGTCTCGCCCGGCTGGAACTCCGCTTCCAGGAAAAGGTTGGTGAAGGCGGTCAGGTACGCTTCAGGGAGCGCCGCCGCCTCCTCGAAGCTCCAGCCGCCGGGGATCGGCATGAGCATGCCCTCGGGCACGACGGCCCGCTCCGCATAGCCACCCCCTGCCAACAGGGCACAGACGCGCTCTCCCACCTTCCGACCGGTCACCCCTTGACCCAACTGGGAGACCTGGCCCGCGATGTCCAGCCCAAGGATGGTCGAGGCGCCCGGCGGGGCCGGATAGCCGCCGGCGCGCTGCAGCAGGTCCGCCCGGTTGAGCGCCGCGGCGTACACGTCCACCAGCACTTCGCCCGGCCCCGGGACCGGATCGGCGGTCTCGCGCCAGACCATTGGCCGCCCCGGCTCGTCGCTCTCAACGTGGATCGCTTTCATGATCGCCTCCTGTATGCGCCAACACTGACCGAAGTCTCAGCGCGCGCTTTGATCGCCGCTGTGAGTCATGCTACACTCTTAACGAGCTGACGCAATGAGTTTATGAACAAGTGATAACGGTTACGGTTACGTACATCATCGACGGCAACAATCTGGCGCACGAGTTGTTCCGGCCGTCGTCGCGCGGCCACGCGCAAGCAGACATCGACCGCCGGCTGGTCGAGCACCTATCTGCCTGGGTCACCCAGCATGGGCCGGAGCGTGTGGCCGTCGAGGTCTACTTCGACGGCGCGCAGGAGGCCCTGGCCGACTGGCCCGGAGTTAAGGTGCGTGTGGCACAGTACCCGCGCCGGGCGGACGACGACGTGCTGGACCGCGCCCAATGGCATGTGTTCTACAAGAAGCCCTGCGTGGTGGTCAGCAACGACGGCGAACTGCGACGGGCCGCGCAAGAGGCCGGGGCACGAATCGTCAGCGCGTCAGACTTCGTGAGCTGGCCAAACGCGCCGCGCCCGCGTTTCGCCCGCCCGCCGGATCCCGGCCCGCTGTCGGCGCCCGGGCCAGGCGAAGACCTCTCGCCGCGTGCCCGCTGGCAGCGGGCATTTGAGGAAGCCAGGCGGTCCTCGGCGGCCGGCAAGCCGGCGCGCCAACAGGCCGAGGGCGCGCTGCGTACGCCACCGGGTGGCGCCAGGACGTGGGATGATGCCATTCGGGCCGCGCGGGCCGCGCAGCAGGCGAGCTGGCGGGGGGCATGCGGCTCACAGCCAGGCAATCACTCCCCGCCGCCGCCGGGCCTGTCGGCAGACGAGGCAACCGAACACGCAGAGCCTGCGCCCGGCTCGGCCGGCGACGGCAGGTTGACAGGTG
>JADGQF010000435.1 GCA_017882045.1 Anaerolineales bacterium | reverse complement strand
CTTCCATTCGCCCGCCAACAATTTGAGCGACACCGTCTGGCTGGTGGACGGAGCGCCTTGCCAGTTCATGCGCACGAAAACCCGCGCCGTGTCGCCCGTCATCACCTCGGCCGGATCGACCACAAAGCCGAGGGGTACGTTCTGCGCGCACAGCACCGGGTCGTAGCTCGGACCACTGCCGAAGGCGGCCAGGATACTCTCGATCCCGCGCGCGGCCGCGGCGCTCAAGTAAGGGCTAGCTTTGTAAGCCGCACCGGCCAGCGGGCTGCCGTTCCGCCTGGCATACGCCAGGTACCAGTCGTAGAAGCTCTTCACCACCTGCTCGGGAGTGGCGGTAGCGTTGGCGGTCGCCGGCGCCCCAGCGTTCGTCCCGCAGGCGATCCCTGTGATCTGCCATCGCCCGGCCGCACGCACGAAGCTGAGGTCGAGCCAGTGATCGTCGAGGCTGGTGCGGGCCACGGCATGCGCACGCTCGCCGGTGATCTCGGCCGGCCCGACCCTGACGCTGTCCGGGATGTCCTGGGCGCAGAGGAAGGGGTCAAAGCCGACCCCAGGGTCAAAGCCCCCGCCGCTGAAGGTGGCGACGGTTTTGTCAACCTGGGCGATCAGCTCGGGCGCCAGGTAACCATTCGCATGGTAGGCTTTGTCCAGCAGCGGGTTGGCGGTCTGGGCATAGGATAAATACCAATCGTAGAAGTTCTGCGCCGCCTCTTCGGGTGTTGAGGGGGCAGCAGCGTCCTGGAGCAAGAGCGCTTGCCCGGTAGCCAGCGGGGTAGGAGGCAGGGCAGTGGGGGTGGGAGTAGTGATGCCCAACAGGACGGAAGCATCGGCTGACGCGCCCTCCGCCACCGCATCCGAAGAAGCACAACCGCCCACCAGCAGAGCCAGGGCGGCCAGGGCGAGAAAGTCCCAGGAGCAGTTGAGTTTCATGTCACCTCAGGTTTCCTTTGTAAGTGCTGGCAACTAGACGCCGTGAGGTGACGATCGGTTCCGCTTCTCAGTGCCGGATGCAAGGCAAGAGGAGCGAGGCGCGTGCTTCCGAGCAGTTCAGTTCGCTGATTCAAGCGCCGGCAGGGCGTCCAGGCGCAAGATGGTGACCTGCGCTAAGCTCTCGCCGCGCACATATAGCCGTCGGGCCGCGCCGTCGACGACCATTTGGGCAAGATCATGCGGGGCGCGGAAGACACCTTGCAGGTCGAGCGTGTCCGCGTTGAGGCGCGCCAAGACGCCGGCGCGCGCAATGTAGAGCGCATTGGCGGCCGGATCGAAAGCCAGGGCGCCAGTGCGACCGTCAAGCTGCGCCAGGACATGGCCCGAGGCGTCGAGCGCCTGCAGCCTGGCCACACCCTTCGAGCCGCCGTAGGCGGCGAACATCCGCCCGCGGGCAAGATCGAAGGCGAGATCGACCACGAAGCTGTAGGGATGCGGGACGGCCAGCGGCGTGTCGGCAGCCGGCGGGTAGAGCGCCAGATAGCTGCTATTGTTGGAGCCGGGAACGCCGTTGTTCAACGTCACGAGCAGGTCCCCGCTGAGCGGATTGACCCGGCCGGAAAGGGCGTAGGGATTGGGGCTGAGCCCTTGCGGCTTGGGAAAAGTGCTCGCCAGCGTGGCCAGTTTCTGGCCCGCCCGGTTGTAGACCGTCACCCCACGATCGACCAGGTAGACGAGATCCCGGCCCGCACAGGCCGGCCCGCTGCAAGGATCGGGAGCAGGGACGCCGCCTTGCGCATATTGGACAAACACCTGCCCGCCACTGCGGCTGAGGGCGACGACACCCTCGGGCCTGGCCGCGTACAGGCGATCGTGCGCGGCATCCAGGGCCAGCGGCGCCCGGCCGGTCCAGGTTGCCCGCTCCTGGCCCCCCGGCAGGTCGAGCACATGGATGCGATCCTGGTCGTCGGCAACGTAAAGAACCCCGCCGGAAGCATCGAGAGCCAGGTCCAGCAATCTGACCCCGAGCGCGATCTGGCCGCCTGGGCGCAAGGTCTGAGGGTCGAGCCGGTAGAGGCGGTCGTCCTGGAAACGGGTGAGCCCCACCAACCCTTCGCCGTCGGCAGCGAGCAAGCTCGGCGGGGACTGCCAGGTCCATTCCTGGCGCGCGAGGATGGCCAGGTTCCCCTCAGCCAGGGCCAGTAGCTCGAACCGGGATGGGGCCGAGCTCAGGCCTGAAAGCAGATAACGCCGGCGAAGGGCATCGTAGAACAGGCCTTCGCCGGCGGGTACAGGGACCGTCGCCATCGGACGAAGTTGGGAGTCAAAGCGCACCAGCGCCGGCGGCGCGCCCTCAAGCCTTACCGCCCAGCCCCCGGCGGGGCCGGCCGCCAGGCCCTGTATGGAAGCCGTCAGAACGACGCTCGCCAGCACTCTGGCGTCCGCTGACGAATAGAGCGACAGCGCGTTCTCGCGGCCGCCGCCGGCCGCCGCCAGCGTATCGCCGTTTGCAGCCAGCGCGCCGAACGGCCCGTCAGCGACGTACCAGAGCGGCGCCAGATCGGGCAGGCGCAGGGCGCGCAAGCCGCCCGCGTCACCGCCGACAAACAGAAGGCTGGCGTCGCCGTTGAGGGCCGCGGCCTGCACGTCGGGCAGGTGCTGTTCCAGACGGCCCGTAGCGGTGTCGAACGCGGTCAAGAAGCCGCCGGCCTGGTCGACCGCATAACCGGTGGCGCCATCGGCCGAGAGCAAAACCTGCCCGGCGCCCGGTCCCGCGGAGGCAGGCAGATGGATAAGACGGATGACCTCTTGCCTATCCAGGGCGACCACCGACACGACTGGGCCCGCCTGACCGCCGGCCGGGGCAGCGTCCATCCGGCCGGATGCGCTGTAGACGTAGGCCAGCCTGTGCGCCGCGTCGACGGCCATGCCGGAAGGCGAGTAGGCGTCACCGGCCGGCACGCCGAGAAAGAAAGCGCTGGCGCCTGCAAGGCCCGCCTCCCCGCCGGCCGGCGTGACGGAGGGATTGGCCGGCGCCTCGGC
>JADGQF010000434.1 GCA_017882045.1 Anaerolineales bacterium | reverse complement strand
TGCACATGCCGGCCTCCAGGCCGAGCCCGTCACCGGAAGCCTCTGCAGTCTGCTCTCGAAGTCCAATCGTACTCGGAATGATCGCTCACCCGCACGCAATGCGCAGAAGAATCTTCGCCCTGGTGCTGCTTATCCTTTACCGTTACCATCATGTTTCTGCAGGGCTGTCCAGGCGCGCTTTGAGCGCGCGGTCGGCAGGGCCTTTTCCTATTCGTGTTCGATGACTGAATTCCCGCCGACTGCTGGCAGGTCAGCTTACCCCTCGGCGAACAGCCCCCGCAGGCTGCAACTCATGCTGGTAGTAACGGCGCCGGAAGGCAAAGGCGACATTTACCAGCGCGATCATTACCGGCACCTCGATCAGCGGGCCGATAACGGCCGCAAACGCCACGCCTGAGCCGATGCCGAACACTGCCACGGCCACCGCAATTGCTAGCTCGAAATTGTTGCTCGCTGCCGTGAAAGCCATGGTGGTGGTCTTGGCGTAATCAGCGCCGGCCCGGTGCCCGAGCCAGAAGCTCACCAGGAACATGATCACGAAGTAGAACACCAGCGGTATGGCGATGCGCACCACGTCCAGCGGCAGGCTGACGATCAGGCTGCCCTTGAGGCTGAACATGACCAGGATCGTGAACAGCAAGGCGATCAGCGTGATCGGGCTGACGCGCGGGATGAACTTACGCTCGTACCATTCCCGGCCCTTCACGCGCAGCAGGATAAAGCGGCTGGCGAAGCCGGCGATCATGGGGATGCCCAGGTAGATGAAGACGGTGCGCGCCAGCTCGCCGATGCTGATCTGCACGACGGCGCTCTGCATGCCCAATGCGCGCGGGAGCACTGTGATGAAAATGTAGGCGTAGACGCTGTAGAACAACACCTGAAATATGCTATTGAATGCCACCAGGCCGGCCGCATACTCGTTGTCACCGTGCGCCAGCTCGTTCCAGACGATCACCATGGCGATACAGCGCGCCAGGCCGATCATGATTAGCCCGATCATGTACTCCGGGCGGTCACGCAGAAAAACCACTGCGAGCAGGAACATCAGGATGGGGCCAATGATCCAGTTCTGCAGCAGCGACAGCCCTAACACCTTGGTGTTGCGGAAGACCTGCGGCAGGCGCTCGTATTTCACCTTGGCGAACGGCGGGTACATCATCAAAATCAGGCCGATGGCGATGGGAACGTTGGTGGTACCCACCTGGAATTTGTTGATAAAGCCTTCTACGCCTGGGACGAAGTAGCCAATAGCGACGCCGACCGCCATCGCCAGGAAGATCCAGAGGGTCAGGAAGCGGTCAAGCGTCGACAGGCGTTTGGTCTCCTGGGCGCGCGGAGCAGGCCGAGCAATGCTCTGTGACATGGATATTATCCTCCTCCGAACTCACAATGAGGCGGGCGGATCAGGACGTTGACAACACCGAGGCAAGCAGCGTCGTCACCTCGGCCACATCGGGCACACGTCCGGCACTGACCAGCTTCTCGTTGACGACCAGGCCCGGTGTGTACAGCAGACCGTAGCGGGCGAAGTCGGCACGATTAGTCAACTTCTCAACGGTGGCGTCGATACCCAATTGGGCAACGGCAGCGCGGGCATTCTTCTCCAGGTTGACACAGTTAGTGCAACCGGGACCCAGGACCTTGATATTGAGCGTCATCGATGGGTTCTCCTCAGGATAGAATTGGCGTGACGCCGGCCGAGCTGGTTTCAGCCGTCCGAGCGTCGGGTTGGATCACGGTGATTTTGGGCTCGACGATGATTTCGCTTTTTACCGAGTTGGCTACCAGGCTGTATTTCTGCGCCGAAGACAGCGCCTTGCGCACCCGGCGCTCGGTGCCCGCCGCGTCGCCCCCAACGTCGGCGCGCACGGTGATCTCGGGCCAGAAACGCAAGTGGGTGAAGGTCTCCGTGCGGTCCAGCTCGATCTTCTTGGTGCCCTCGGTCCGGCACTTGTAGTCCACCAGGTCGATCTTGAAGCGCTCGCAGGCCCACAAGAACATCATCATGACGCAGGTATTGGCCGCCGCCACGAAGGCATCCTCGGGGGTCAGCACGCCTGCCTGTCCGTAGGCATCGGGCGGCGCCGAAAAGATCATCTGCGGGCCGTTGCCCAGCGCGATATGTCCCCAGTGTTCCCCGCGCCAGGAGACATTGGTGTGGTAAGTAGCAGTCTTAGCCATGAGCAACTCCATCTCGCTTTGCACAGTGTTCTCGCCAGGCGATCCCTACGGCCCGCGCATAGAGCGCTTCTTCACCGGCCGGGACCTGGTTGTAGACCTGGACGGTCTGCAGGATTTGGTCTGGCAGTTCCCCATTGGCCCGCAGCCCCTGGGTGTAGGCCATGTCCAGGATCGGCTCCAACGCCATCAACTGGACCGACTGCCCGTCTACTTGCACGGTGGTCACCGGGATGCCCGAGCCGCAAGCGCAGCCGGCGGTGCTGACGGCCGGTTTTGCTTCGGTCAACTCCAGGATGGCGCCCTCGGTCCGGCTCCAGCGCGCCGCCATTAAATGGTCAACCTCGGCGGCGATCGCATCGGCGACTGCATCCACGGACGGTTGATCTGCCGGGGACAGCCGGCGGCAACTCTGTGGGTGTGCGAGCCCCTGGCGATCCAGCACCTCATCGACCAGAATACCGGCCGCCGGCTTGTTGCTGTACAGCTCAGTCGCGCGCGCTGCGCAGCGTTTGTCGCAGCCATCCACCGCGATGGTGGGGTAGAACTTGGCGAAGGCGCGGTCCCCCTCACCGCCGGCCAGGAAGAGCGGCAGGCAGATGGTCACCGTCTGTGCCGGACGCAATTCTTCCAGTACCTTCAGGGCAGCCAGGCGGGTGAGGGTGCCCTCAGGCAGCTCTTCTCCCGAACAGGCCACAATCCCCACCTTGCGCTGAGGTAGATTAGGCATGGTTATCCTCCTCGCTACGCAACGCGTCGCTGGTTGCGGCTACTTCCTCTGCCAACGCCTGGGCCAGCTTCT
>JADGQF010000161.1 GCA_017882045.1 Anaerolineales bacterium | reverse complement strand
CTCCATGACCTGCCGGGCGACTCCGTAATTGAGAGACATAGCCGACTCCTTGTCCCAGCTTACATGTTACATGTAGTAGTCGAAATCGTGCTCCGTCTGCACTCGCCGCCGCAGCACGAAAATGTGGGCGGGCACCGTATGCGGGTTCAACTCTACGTAATTGCGCGCGCCATGCCACAGGTAACGGGCATCGGTCAGGAGGTCATGGGCCTGGTAGGGCTGGTGTGGGTCGAGGCCCATATCCTCCAATGGCAGCGTGATGAAACCCGACTGTTTGTAGTGCGGATCCAGATTGACCAACACGAGCACCTGGTTCGAGCCGTCCGGGCTGCTCTTGCTGTAGGCGATGATCTGCTCGTTGTCGACGCGGTGAAAGCGCAGGTTGTGGTTAGCCTGCAGAGCCGGGTTGTCACGCCGGATCAGGTTGACCTGGCCGATCAGGCGCCGCAGGCTATCGTGGCGGGTGATGTCCCAATGCTTGATCTCGTACTTTTCCGAGTCCAGATACTCTTCTTTGCCGGGCGCCAGTGGCCGATTCTCGCACAGCTCGTAGGCCGGACCATAGATGCCGTAGCTTGGCCCCAGCGTTGCTGCCAGGATGAAACGTGTCATAAAGGCCGGGCGCCCGCCGTACTGCAGATACTCGGCCAGGATGTCCGGCGTGTTTGGCCAGAGGTTCACGCCGAAAAACTCGGCCACCTCGGTCTGTGTCAGTTCGCTGAGGTACTCGGTCAGCTCCCGGCTACTGTTGCGCCAGGGGAAGTAATTGTAGGATTGGGTGAATCCGAGTTTGGCCAGGCGGTACATCACCTTGGGACGGGTGAATGCCTCGGCCAGGAAGATCGCCTCAGGGCAAGCGCGTTTGATCTCGGTTATCAGCCACTCCCAGAAGGCGAAGGGCTTTGTATGCGGGTTGTCAACCCGGAAGATCCGCACACCCTGCTCGATCCAGAACTCGACGACGCTCTTCAGCTCATCCCACAGTTCCTGCCAGTGCTCTGTCTCGAAGTCGAAGGGGTAGATGTCCTGATACTTCTTGGGCGGGTTCTCGGCGTACTGGGTCGTGCCATCCGGCCGGCGACGAAACCACTCCGGATGCTCGCTGACGTAAGGGTGATCGGGAGCACACTGAAAGGCGATGTCGAGCGCCAGCTCCAGGCCGTGCTCTGCTGCGCAGGCCACCAGGCGCCGGAAGTCCTCGAGAGTACCGAGCTGTGGATGCACCGCTTTGTATCCGCCTTCCGCCGCGCCGATCGCCCAGGGGCTGCCGGGGTCATCCGGAGCGGGCGCCGTGCTGTTGTTGCGCCCCTTGCGGAAGCTGCGGCCGATGGGGTGGATCGGAGGCAGATAGAGGACGTCGAAGCCCATCGATGCGACGTAATCCAGGCGTTTCTCGACGTCCCGGAACGTGCCGTGCAGGCCAGGCTCCGGCGCGCAGGAGCGCGGGAACAGCTCGTACCACGCGCCGAAGCGGGCGCGCGGGCGGTCCACTACCACACCCAGTTCTTTGTCGTATTGCGTGGCATCGGGCCGGGCGGCGTGACGATACATCAGCGCGGCCAACTGTGGCGCGAGCGCCTGGTGGGCGCCTTCGTCCCCACCTATGCGCAAGGTTTCGGCGAACGCCTTCACCCACCCGGCGTCGTCGCCGGTCGCCCGCGCCGCAGCCGCCTCGACCATCGCCGCGCCAATCAGCAGCTCGACCGATACGTCCTGCCGGGCTTCGACACGTTTCGCCAGATCGCGCTGCCAGGATTTGAAGTGGTCTACCCAGGCGAGCACCGTGTAACGGAAACGTCCCAGTTCCGTGACCGTGAGCTCACCGCACCAGCGATCGTTGACCAGTGGTTCCATGGGAACCTCGGTCCATCCAGCGGCAGATTCGTGGCGGTAGAGCAGCAGACACGAGAGCGCGTCGTGGCCATCGGTGAACACATCCGCTTCGACGACCACCCTGTCGCCGGCGATGCGCTTGATCGGGAATCGGCCGGCGTCGATCTCAGGCGTCACGCCCTCGATCATGACCCGTCTGCGACCTTCTTCAGGCTGCACTGTCTTACTCCTTGACTTAGACAAGGGATTGATACAGGTCCAGCGTGCGACGCGCGATGGCAGTCCAGCTGAAGCGTTCCTCGACCCGCCGGCGCCCGTTTTGCCCGAAGCGTTCGCGCAGCTCAGGATCGAGCGCGAGGCGGTTGATGGCGGCAGCCAGGCCGGCTGAGTACTCGCCAGGGTCGACCGGATCGAAAGTGCCGTCCTTGAGCGCCAATAGGACAAGCAGGCCTGTCTCTTCGGGGACTACAACTTCCGGGATACCGCCGACCGCCGAGGCCACCACGGCTGTTTCGCAAGCCATGGCTTCCAGGTTGATGATCCCGAACGGCTCATACACCGAAGGGCAGCAGAAGACCGCCGCATGGGAGTAGAACTGGATGATCTGGTCGCGCGGCAGCATCTCCTGAATCCAGATCACGTTCGCCCGTCCGGCGCTGACCTGGGCCACGCGTTCGGCCATCTCACGCCCGATCTCCGCCGTGTCGGGCGCGCCGGCGCACAGCACCACCTGGAGCGAAGGGTCAATCGACGGGATAGCATTGACAAGATGGATGATGCCCTTCTGGCGCGTGATCCGGCCGACGAAAAGCACGAACGGGCGGGCCGGATCGACTCCCCGCTTCATGAGCGCGTCGACTGCCGGGTTCTTGCGATACTGCTCCAGATCGATGCCGTTGTGGATCACGTGGACTTTATCCGGCGAGATCGAGAACAGGCGCAGCACGTCATTGCGGACCTCTTGCGAAACGCCGATCACCGCGTCGGCGCCTTCGATGCCTGTCTTCTCCATCCAACTGCTCAGGTGATACGCATTGCCGAGCTGCTCGACCTTCCAGGGCCGCAGCGGCTCCAGCGAGTGGATGGTCAGCACGAGCGGCACGCCCCACAGCTTCTTGGCCAGGAAGCCGGCCATGTCGGTGTACCAGGTGTGGCAATGCACAACGCCGGCATTCAGATTGTCCTTGGCCATTGCCAGGCTGCGATAGAAGGCATCCAGCGCCCCGCCGAAGCGCGGATCAGTGTTGAGCCTGGCGTCGCCCCAGGCGGGGTATCCTTTGACGCGCAAGTTAGGCTGCTGCAGGTCCTGTTCGCCGAAGCAGCGGACCTCGACAGGCACCAGGCGGGCCAGCTCGCGGCTGAGATACTCGACGTGGACTCCGGCCCCTCCATATACATGCGGAGGATATTCGTTCGTGAAAAGGGCAACTCTGTTCAGGTCCGGCATAGAAAACCCTCCTCTGTCTGGGTCACCTGGCCCGCCGCCTGGGCGATATTTTGGTCCATATCGAGCGCGTTGAGGTTATCGATCGGGTGCAAAGTGGCTCGGCCTGGTTGCATTATACGCACTCGCGCTTCCACTGCAATAGTCGGATACTGCTTGAGCAGGGCAGGGGGCGTGGATTTGCATGAATCGCCACCCCCGACTATCATCCTCGCGGGTTATTTCACCTGTCAGGAGCGAACCATGAACGTGCTTGTTACGGGCGGGGCCGGGTACATCGGGGGGACGGTCAGCGAGCTATTGCTGCGCGCCGGGCATCGGGTGACCGTCTACGATAGCCTGGTGAAGGGCTATGCGGCGGCTGTCCCGGCCGGCGCGCGCTTCGTGCGCGGCGACATCCACGATCGGGTTGCCCTGGATCAGGTCATGGGTGATGGCAGGTCGGGAGCCGGCCAATTTGATGCCGTCATTCATTTCGCGGCGCTCATCGAGGCAGGCGAATCGATGATCGACCCGGGACGCTACTTCTACAACAACGTTGCCGGCAGTCAGGCGTTGATTGAGGCCGCCGTTGCGCACGGCATCGGGCGGTTCGTGTTCTCCTCGTCAGCCGCGGTCTATGCCACGAAAGATGCGCCTATCTGCGAGACCGACCCGCTGGATCCGGCTAATGTCTATGGGGCGACCAAGCTGATGATCGAGCAGGTTCTGGGCTGGTATCACCGGGTGAAGGGGTTGCGCTTTGCGGCGCTGCGTTACTTCAATGCGTGTGGCGCCCTGCCCGGCCGTGGCGAGGCGCACCATCCCGAGAGCCATTTGATCCCCCTGGTGCTTCAGGTTGCGCTCGGGCAGCGGGAGAGCGCCGGCATCTTCGGCGCCGACTATCCCACGCCCGACGGCACCTGCATCCGCGATTATATCCACGTCGCCGACCTGGCCACCGCGCACCTGTTGGCGGTGGAAGGCCTGGCGGAGCACGAGACGCTGATCTGCAACCTGGGCAACGGCAACGGTTTCTCGGTGCGGCAGGTGATTGACGCCGCGCGCGAGGTGACTGGGCTCCCGATCCCGGCCGTCGAACGCCCGCGCCGGCCCGGCGACGCGCCGATCCTGGTGGCGGATGCCGGCCTGGCGCGGCAGGCCCTCGGCTGGCAGACGAGCATTCCCGATCTGCGTGCCATCATTGCCAGCGCCTGGGAATGGCACCGGACGCACCCACACGGCTACGATGAGGCGTAAACGCCGCGGGCGGCGGAGCGCGCCGCGGGGGCGGAGCGGCCAACGGCCGGGCGCTCAGGCCGCATAGACCAGCAGCGCGTCTGGCATGATGCCGACCTCCAACGGCGTGCGTTCGATGATCTCACCGTCCACGTTAACCGGCGCGGCGGGATCGACGACAAGGGTGGCTTGGGTGAGGGTGCGGCACAAGACCGGCAGCTTTTCCAGGGGGACGCCGCTCCACAGACGGAGGGTGGCAAACCCAAGGCGCAGCAGCCGGCCCGGTTCCAGCACACAAACGGTCAACCTGCCGGTCGGCCGGATGAGGCCGACGTTCGGCCAGCGGGCGGCGTAGGTCCCGTTGAACACGAATACCTGGACGGCCCGCAGGTCGTTGTGGCCGGCCGGGGTGGCGATGGTCAGGTCGAAGGGGCGCGCTCGGGCCAGCGCTTCAGTCGTTGGCTGAGGCCGCGCGACACCTCCACCGACAGCCCCACGCTGGCCATATTGAGGAAGTACGCATTGATCACCCCGTCAAGATCACAGGGTCGGCCAGGGCACCCCCAGTAAGGTGCTCACGCAGATAGCGAGGAGCACGATCGCGAGGAAGAAGTTGGACGTGTGGAATAGCCGGTAGGCCCGGCGAGTGCTGGGATCGGTCACCAGCGCGGCGCCCTGTACCAACAAGGCAACCGTGATGGCCAGGACCGGCAAGAAGTAGACCGGCCCCAATCCCGGACGGAGAGCCATGGCGACCGCGGTGGCCCCCGCGGCGATGCCATGCAGCAGTCCCCAAAAGGCGGCGGTGCGTGGAGTGGTAGTCACCGGCAGCATGGGGATGCCGGCCCGCGCATAGTCATCCCGGTAGACCAACGCGAGGGCCCAAAAGTGGATTGGCGTCCAGAAGAACAGCAAGGCCGCCAGCGCCAGGACGCCGGGATCGCCCGACTTGCCAGCGGCGGCGCCGCCGGCCATGACGGCAAAACTGCCCGCGGCCCCGCCGATGACGATATTCAGCGAGGTGCGCGGCTTGAGCCACAGCGTGTAGATGACGACGTACACGAAGGCGCCGGCCGCGAGGAAGAGGGCCATTTGCCAGTTGAAGGGCAGGATCACCAGCACCGGAAGCGCGATCATGGCCGTAGCGACATAGGGCACCCAGCCGGGATGCGCGATCGCCCCGGTGACCAGCGGGCGCCGCTTCGTGCGTTTCATCAAGGCGTCTTTGTCTCGCTCGATGTACTCATTGAGGGCGGAGGAACCCATCGCAGCCAACGCGCCGGCCACAAACAACGCCAGCAACGCCGTCCATTCCGGGTGGCCGTCAGTGCCGAGGAAATAACCACCCACCGCTGCGAAAAGCAGCAGCACGACGATACGCATCTTGAAGAGCACTATCAGTTCGTGCATGAAACTTGACGCCCCTGCGTCTGATCGCACCCGCTGCTCGATCATGAACTTCTCCATGTTGACTTATAGCCGAACGATGCCCCATTATCCCACAATCTTCACTTCTGTCTGAAATCTGGATAGCAAATTATGCAGTCTTTCGCAGCCCGCACGGGTTTTGGCCAGTTGACAGCGCTCATTCATCGGGCTATACTCGTTACATCACGTGTCCATCTGGCCGTTTGTTCATGGAAGGGGGAGCATATGTACCGTCGCATTTGGACTGCATTCAGCTTGCTCGTGGCCTTTACCCTTGTCCTCACGTCTTGCGTGGCCGCCCCGGCAGCCACCCCGGCGCCCGCCCAGCCCGCAGCTACCTCCGCGCCTGCGCCCACGGCCGCGGAAGCACAGCCGGCAGCTACCTCCGCGCCCGCGCCGGCAGCCGCGGCCGCACAGGGCAAGACGGTTAGCATTCTGTGGGGCTTCTGGGGCAGTCCCGAGGAAGCGGTCAGCCACCAACAAGTGGCGGCCGCCTTCATGAAGGAGCACCCGGAAATCAAGGTCGAGACCTGGAACCAGCCCTATGAAGACTACTTTACCAAGATCCAGGCGCTGTGGGCCGGTGGCGACCCGAAGACGATTCCCGACATCGCCTTCCTCTGGCCGCCTCCCAAGTATGCGGCCGAAGGCGTGCTGGAAAACCTCGATCCGTACATTCAAAAGTCCGGCTACAATCTGAACGACTATTGGCCGGGCTTGCTCGAATCCGCCAAGTACAAGGGCAGCGTGTATGGCTTCCCGCGCGATATCGAGGCGGACGTCTTGTACTACAACAAAGCGCTTTTCGATAAGGCCGGCGTCAAGTACCCGGACGAGAACTGGACCTGGGACGATCTGCTGGCCGCGGCGCAGAAGTTGACCGTCAAGGACGCCAACGGCAACGTGAAGCAGTATGCCCTGGCGATGGAGAATGACAACAAGTACGACATCTTGCTCAACCAGAACGGCGGCGCGATCTTCGACGACTATCGCAACCCGTCGAAGTGCATGTTGTCCGATCCGAAGTCTGTCCAGGCGGTCAGTTTCTTCGCCGATCTGCTTGCCAAGGGCTTTGCGATGAAGGACGCTGATCTCGGCCAGGCGGGCGGCGACCAGGGCGCTTTCCAGAGCGGCCAGGCAGCGATGATCATCCAGAACACGAGCCGCGTATCGGCGTTCAACAAGGCCAATATGAACTACGACGTCGCCGTGGTGCCCATCCCCAAGGGTGGCAAGCGCTACAACCCTGCCGGTGGCGCGGCCTGGGTGATGAGCGCCAAGAGCGCCAACAAGGACGCAGCCTGGACCTTCTTGCAGTGGCTGCAGAGCATGAACGGCGGCGAAAAGATCTACACCGAGCGCGGCGAGATCTTCCCTGCGCTGCAGTCGGTGGCCAATTCGCCGACGTTCCTGACCAACCAGCCGCCTGCCAACAAACAGGCAATCATCACCGAGGCGAAAGCCTCCGCCGTCGGCAGCTTTGGCTACTTCCCGGAATGGGACGAGCTGCAAAGCTCGATCATTAACCCTGGTCTCGACAAGATCTGGACCGGGGCCGCGGCGCCCGACAAGGGCCTGGCGGACCTATGCACCCAGGCCAACCAGTTCCTGAAGGACAAGGGGTATCCCAAGCAGTAGCCGGCCCCTGAAGTAAACAAGTGGACAAGGGGACAGGTGGAAGCGGCGGCCTGTTCCCTTGTCTGCTGCAAGTGAACGGCGGACTCGGTGACTCAGCTTCGCCTCAATCCGACCACGCGTCGCAGTCCCTTCCACTGGCGCCCGGACCAGCAATGGGAGGCGTACCTGTTCATTCTGCCCAGCTTGCTGGGCTTTTTGGTTTTTGTCTTTCTGGCGGTCGGCGCCTCCCTGGGGATCAGTTTCCTGGATTGGGGACTGACGGGACCCAAGGGTTTCGTCGCTCTGAACAACTACCGCGAGACACTGCGCGATCCTGTCTTTTGGACGACCGCGCGCAACACGGTTTTTTACATCGTCACCATCGTACCGCTGCAGTTGGCGCTGGGCCTGCTCATCGCCGTGGCGCTGAACCAGGCGATTCGCGGGCTGGATGCCTTCCGGCTGATCTACTTCCTGCCGGTCGTGACCACGATCGTCGCCGGTGCGATCGTCTTCCGGCTGCTGCTGAACCGCAGCGGGCCACTGGCGGACGTGGCCGGGGGAATAGGTAGTCTGCTCGGCCGGCCGGTCCGCCTGCCCGATTTCTTCGGCAGCGCGGCCTACTCCAAATGGGCGGTTGTGATCCTGACCCTGTGGAAGAACACCGGCTTCACCATGGTCGTTTACCTGGCCGCGCTGCAGGGCGTCCCCAAGGAGTTGTACGACGCGGCCCACGTCGATGGCGCCAGCGCCTGGCAGCGTTTTCGCCATGTCAGCGTGCCGCTGATCAGCGCGACCACCTTTTTCTTGTTCGTTTTGCAAACCATCGGCGCGTTTCAGCTTTTCACCGAGCCATTCGTCCTGACGCGTGGCGGTCCGGCGCAGTCCTCGATGCCGGTCGTGCAGTACATCTACGATAATGCTTTCCGCTTCACACGCATGGGCAAGGCATCGGCTATCGCCTGGTTCTTGTTTCTCTTCATTTTCGCCTTCACGCTGGTCCAGAACATCACGCAGCGCCGGTGGGTGTACTATGAGACGGAATAGCGCCGCTCTCGGGCTGCCGGCGCACCTCATGTTATACGTCGCGCTGATCCTGGGCAGCGTCATCATGCTCGCGCCTTTCCTCGTGATGTTGGTGGTGTCGTTGTTTCCCAACGAGGCTTTTCTGTCACGGCGTTTTCCCTTGGACCAGGTCACGCTCAGTAACTACTTCCAAACCTTCCGCGTCATCCCATTCGGGCGCTACATTCTGAACAGCAGCATTGTCACCGTCACGGTGACGGTATTGCAGATCCTTATCTCCTCGCTGGCGGCCTTTGCTTTTGCCCGCCTGCGCTTTCGTGGGCGGGAGGCGCTGTTTCTGCTCTACCTGGCCACGCTCATGATCCCGGCGCAGGTCACGCTGATCCCCAATTTCCTGATCATCAAGAACCTGGGCTGGTACGATACTTTCGCGGCGCTGATCGTGCCGGCGCTCTTCAGTGCGACCAGCACCTTCCTGCTGCGCCAGTACTACCGGGGCATTCCCCTCGACCTTGACGAGGCTGCGCGCATGGACGGTGCGTCCAGCGCCCGTATCTGGTGGCAGGTGATCGTGCCGCTCAGTGTGCCTGTAATGGCGGCGCTGGCGATCTTCACCTTTCAGGGCACGTGGAACGACTTTCTGTGGCCGCTGGTGGTCACCGGCTCTGATAATATGCGCACGATCCCGGTCGGGTTGTCATACTTCGTGGGACAATATAGCACGGCCTGGAACTTGCTCATGGCCGGCTCGGTGATCGCGCTGCTGCCGGTGCTGGTTATATACCTCCTGGCGCAGAAGACATTCGTCCAGGGCATCACCCTCACCGGCATGGGCGGTCGTTGATGGAAGCGCGGATGGGGCAGATAGGGTGGGTGTATACGTGGGAGCTAGGTGACTGAATGATCACTGTAGAAACGGCGCGCAAGTTGAAGGAAGCCGGGCTGGTCTGGCAGCCCAGCAAGGGGGACCAATTCATGGTGCCCGAAGGTGGGATGGACGAACAGGTGTTTGTGCTCAGCGACATGGCGGTGCTTATCGAGTCGCTGAAGGGCCACCCGGCGGTCACATTCCACGGCACGCCCGAGTGGGCCTCGGACTACGTGTTTGTGGTTGACACGCTCTGGCTGCCGAGCGAGAGCCAGCTCCGCCTGCAACTGCAGCAGCGGCTGGCCGAGGCCGGGGCGCCGGTGTTCGATCTGCTCTATGCAGACGGCGCCTATACCTGTCGATTCGAAAATCGTGGCCAGGGGCTGGCCTTCCGCGCCGAAGATGCGGCTGAGGCATACGCCTCTGCCTTGCTGCATTCCCTGACCTCAGCCTGAGCAGGCGGCCTCCAAGCCGCCTTGCCCTGCGGCCAGATGGGCGCTGAACTCGCGACCTCAAAGAGGAGATCGGCATACAATGGATGATTGGGTGGTTGGCATCGACCTGGGCGCGACGAAGATCGCGTTGGGCCTGGTACGCCCGGAGAGTTCGGGCGCTGCCGGCGAGCGCATAGCCGCGCGCGACCGTTTCCCAACGGCTCCCGCCGCCGGCCCGGAGGCGGCGGTGGAGCGCATGGCGCAGGCCATCGAGCGACTGAGCGCTTCCGTGCCCGGTCGCGGCCGCCTGCGCGCAATAGGCATCTGCACGCCTGGGCCGATTGACTTTGAGGCAGGCGTGGTGCTTGACCCGCCCAACCTTACCGGCTGGCGGAACGTTCCTCTGCGCCAGATGCTGTCCTCACGCCTCGGCCTGCCCGTAGCGCTGGAGCATGACGCTAAGGCTTCCGGGCTGGGCGAGCACTATTATGGGGCGGGCCGCGGCGCCCGCAGTATGGTCTACATCGTCGTCGGCACCAGTGTCGGTGCTTCCATCATCATAGACGGCCAACTCTACCATGGCATGTGCGGCTCGGCGGGCGAAGTCAGCCATATCACCATCGATCCACAGGGCGAGCGCTGTTCCTGCGGTTCGGTCGGCTGCGTGGAGACTTTCACGTCTGGTCCCTGGCTGGC
>JADGQF010000160.1 GCA_017882045.1 Anaerolineales bacterium | reverse complement strand
CACCGCTGCCCCGGCAACCTCGGGCGAGCTACAGGTGGCCATGTCCGGGACCGCAGGGCCGGCTGCTTCGAGTCCCGACAAGGGCACGGTAACCGGGCAGCTTGTCGATCAGCTGACCGGCAAGCCCCTGGCTGACCTGTTGCTGTACCTGGGGGGGATCATGCCGTTGAAGGTTGGCGAAGTCGAAAACCACTCGATCATCGTCATGCTCAAGAGTTCGCCCAGCACCGCTTCTGATGCTGAGGGCCGCTTCAGGTTCACCAACGTGCCGCCGGGCGTATACGCCCTCGTGCTCTGGTCACCCCACAATTCGACGATCGTCAGCGATCCCAAGACCAAGCTGGATATCCTGATCACCGTCGAGGCCAACAAGACGGCCGACATGGGCCGTCTGCCGGCTGTTTCACCGAATTGATGTCGCTGGCCGGATGTTGTGCTCGGTCTCTGCTCGTGCATCTAGGCGGAGCGTGACCGGTCAACCCAGCTTCAGTCCGGCCAGCGACATTAGCGCGTTGCCGACGCTTTCCTCAGGACTCACACCGTATTGCACGTCGGCGATCCTACCCTCTTCGTCGATCAGAAAGTGCGAGCGAATGATGCCCCAATACTTCTTGCCGTAGTTGTTCTTCTCACCCCACACGCCGTAGAGCTCGGCCACCTTGTGGTCCTCGTCGGCCAGCAGCCGAAAGGGCAGATTGTATTTTGACCTGAACTGTACGTGGCTGTGCACGGGATCGGGACTGACGCCGAGCACCACGGCGTTGTGCTCCGTAATCTCGATGTAGTGGTCGCGGAATCCGCAGGCCTGCGTGGTGCAGCCGCTGGTCATGTCTTTCGGGTAGAAATACAGCACTACCCGCTGCCCGCGGTAGTCGCTCAGGTGCACGGTTTGTCCGTCGTCGGCGGGAACCGCAAACTCGGGCGCCACTGTGCCCACTGCGGGCACGTTCTCAGGGATGTTTTTCTTGGCAGCCATATGACTACTCCTTCTCGAAGATCGTACCCAGCGCGGCCGGCGGTGAGGTCTGCAGCGCTTTCAGCGAGCGCACGATGAATAGTCGCAGCCGGTCGGGTAACCGGGTCAGCGCCCGGTTGAGCCACTCGGCGTTGCCCAGGGTGACGAGCACCAGGGTCAGGATCATCAGCGGGAACGGCAAGGTTGGAAAAAGCTGAGTGGGCACGCCGGGCATCAGACTCTGCAATGTTCCCGCCAGCGTCTGCAGGAGCACGAAGAAGTAGGCCCCAACCGCCGCGCGGATCGGCCGCCAACCACCGAAGATCACGATCGACAGGGCGATCCAGCCTGTGCCCTCGATCCCGTAGGGCCGCGCCCAGCCGGGTTTGACCAGCAGCGAAAACGCCGCGCCGGCCATGCCGACCATCGCTCCACCGATCAGTGCGTAGACATAACGCATCAGGTTGACGTTGACGCCGCGCACGTAGGCTGCCGCCGGCCGCTCGCCCAGGCCCTGCAACTTCAGGCCGGGCTGCGTCTTGTACATGTACGCCCAGAGCACAATGACCACGGCTATGCTCAGGTAGACGACCGGGTCCTGGTTGAACAGGATCGGCCCGACAAACGGGATATCAACCAAGCGGGGGATGGGCGTGTGCGTGACCTGCGGGCCGGGCACGTGCGAATACGCGTTGCCCAGCACGTAGGACAAATCGCGGCAGAGGAGGGTTAGCACGAAGCCGGTGGCCACCTGCGGTTGATGCAGGGTCAGGCTGGCGAAGGCGACCACGCCTGCGACTGCTGCGCCGACCACCATTCCGGCTGCGAAGCCGGCGAGAACACTGCCCGTTTTGAGAGCGGCGACGAAGGCCACCATGGCCGTCAGCAAGATCGAACCATCCAGCGAAAGGTTGATGACGCCGGATTTCTCTGTGATCGTTTCTCCTAGCACGGCAAAGATCATGGGCGGGGAAGCGGCCAGAACTGTGGCCAGGACGATGGCAATGCTCATGCTAAACCTTCCTCCGTCCGAACAGGCGAGACTGCAAACCCTGTGTGATCAGGATGGCGAGGACCAGCAAGCCCTGGATCACACCTCCCAGCGACGAATCGAGCTGGCGCTGGATCGAGAGTTGCAGGCTGCCCATCGCAATCGCGGCGAAGAAAAACGAGATCGGTATGCTCCAGATTGCGTCCAGGTTAGCCAACAGCGCAACCAGGATGGCCAGGAACCCATAGCCGCTCGAAACAAGCGGGAAGAGGTTGTGGCGGGCGCTGGTGCCGACGATGAGGACCCAGCCCGCCAGGCCCGCCAGGGCGCCGCAGAAAGCAAACGCCAGCAAGAAATAGCGGCCGGTGGGAACGCCGGAGATGAAGGCCGAGCGCATGTTCTTGCCGATGGCCTTGAGGCGTAAGCCGAAGAAAGTGCCGCGCAGGGCCAGGTAGACGGCAATCATAGCCAGCACGCCCAGCAGGATCTCGGGCAAGCTGACGTTGAAGCCCTTGGCAAGGGACGGCAGCCACAGCGACGGTGCGAAGGGTTGCGTGCCACTGGTAGAGCCGATGCCCGGTCTCTTCCACGGGCCCAGTACCAGGTAAACGGTCAGGCTACTGGCGATAAAGTTCAGACCCAGGCCGCCGAAAATCTCATTCACATTGCCATACAACTTGAGCACACCGGCCAGTATCGCCCACAGCCCACCGCCGAGCATGCCGGTCAGCGCGGCCAGCACGAGCGCCAGGGCCGGAGGCACGGATCCTTGCAGGGCTCGCAGCATGCCCGTGGCGCAGATGGCTCCTAAGACTACCTGGCCTTCGATGCCGATATTCCAGAGGCCGGCTGAGAAAGTCAGCAGGACGCCGGCCGAGCACAGCAGCACGGGCGCCCAGGCCGTCAGCACGTAAGCAAGCTTATCCGGAGACCAGGGAACGATTCCGGAGCCGGAAACGATCAGGCGAAAGGCATCCGCAGGCGAGGCGCCGATGATGACGAGCACCAGGGCACTCAGGGCGAACGCGGCCACGATGCCGGCCCCACGCAGGAGCCCGTTGACCGCATTCGTGCTCAGTTTGACGGTCCTTGTAGTCGTGGTAGTCGTCATCTTGCTCAAAGACCCTTGCCCCCGATGTACTCGCCCAACTGCTCGACAGTTGTCTTGCGCGCCTCAAGAGCCGTGGTGACCTGCCCGCCGAAGAAAACCAGGATGCGGTCACTGCGGTCGAGTAGTTCGTCCAGGTCGGCCGACGCAAAGAGGATCGCCGTCCCATAGTGGGTGCGTTCCAGCAACAGGCTCCAGATATACTCGACAGATTCGATGTCCAGGCCGTGGGTGGGGTGTTCCATGAGGAGCAGCTTCAACTGAGGCGGGAGAAGACCCAGCAGCGCGCGTTGCTGATTGCCACCGGATAACGCCTCGACATGCGTGGACGGCTGGCCCTTGATATTGTACTTTTTTATCCGCTCCGCGGCAGTGCGAGCGGAGGCGTTCCAGTCGACCAGGAACGACCGGCTGCGCTCGGCCAGCGCGAACTGTTCGGTGACTGTCATGCCGGCAACCAGGCCTTCGCCCAGCCGGTCGGCCGGCAGGTAAGCTGCGCCGGCGTCCAGGTAGCGCAGGTAGGGTTGGCCTGCCATGTCTTTGTCGCAAATCCGGACCTTTCCTGCGGTCGGATGACGCAATCCCGCGCAGGCCTGTAGCACCAGGCGCTGGCCGCTGCCTTCGAGGCCGGCCAGCCCAATCACCTCGCCAGCCCGCACTTCAAGATCCAGCTTCTTGACCTCTACCCGCCAATCGCTGACGGTCAGGCCGTTGAGCTGCAATACCGGTTTGCCAAGAGGCACGGGCGAGCGTTTGCTGAGCGTGACGCTGCGGCCAAACATCAGCCGCACGAGCTTGTCCGTCGAATACGGTTGTTGCGCCTGGCCGGTCACCCGGCCGCGCGCCAGCACCGTCACCTCGTGGCATAGCTCTTCGACCTCTTCCAGCTTGTGGGACACGAAGATGATCGTCTTGCCCTGCTCGCACAGCTTGCGTAAGGCGGCGAACAGCTTCGCCTTCTGTTGCGCTGAGATGGCCGTCGTGGGCTCATCCAAAATCAGCACGCGTACGCCCAGCCAGAGCAGGCGCACGATCTCGAGCTGCTGTCGCTCGCCCAACCCCAGGCTGGTGATCGTCGCGTCCGGATCGAGCTTGAAGTCAAACTGCGCTGCCAGCGCCAGCAGGTCGCGGCGGGCGGCTGCGCGATCCGGGACAAATCTGGCGGAGCTGCCGAGGAGCAAATTATCCAGCACGCGCAGGGCCGGGAAGTCCAGCGGATCCTGATGTAACATGCCTACGCCGAGCGCTACCGCTTCGGCCGGCGAGTTCATCCGGACGGGCTTCCCTTCGAGCAAAATCTGCCCGGCGTCGGCCGAGATAAACCCGGTCAGCACCTTCATCAAGGTACTCTTCCCGGCGCCATTCTCGCCCAGTAATCCGTGGATGGTGCCCGGCTCAGCGCAGAAAGTGATATCGTCGTTGGCTTTAACTGCGCCGTAGTATTTACGTATGTTTTTTAGTTCAACTTTCATGCGCCAATACTTTCGGATGCGGGTGGGCGGCTGCACCGCCCACCCGAACTCGTTCCTCGGTGAACGAATATGGGCGGGGCCACTGGCCCCGCCCATATTACACCCTGAGTTACTTGCTCGACCCTTCCATGCCCTGGAGCAACTGGGGCAGGTACCAGATCTGCAGGTCGGTTGCCGTTTCACCGTCCTTCAAGAAGACCGAGCCGTCCTGATAGTTGAGCGGCCCCTTGTACAGGTTGATTGAGCCGTCGCCCATGCTCTTGATGAAGGTGTCCAGCGTGGCAGAGTTGGCTGCAGACAGGGCCTTGCCCTTGTTGAAGCCGACGATAGAGGTATCTGGATTGTCGATGTTACTCCAGTCAGGGCCGATCCAGTCCCAGAACTGCGTCCACTTGCCATCCTGGACCATCTTGAGGGTCTTGACGTATTCTGGGCCCCAGTTGAAGTACGGCACACCCAGGCAGACGTCGGGGGCTTCAGCGCAGCCATCCTTGTAGTCGTAGGAGATTGCCCAAACCTTCTTGCCGGCTTTGGCGGCCTTGCCGGCCTCGACCAGCGCCTCGGTGGTGTCAATACCGGAGATCACCACATCGTAGCCGCTGTTGTAGAAGTTGTCGGCTTCCTTGGTCGGATCCAGGGTCTGCCCAGGAATGTTGAACCAGTAGCCGATCCAGGTTACCTTGAACTTCAGGGCAGCCGGGTCCTTCTTGGCGTAGTTGGTCCAGCAGTACCTGGCGCCGAGGAAGGCCGAGGAGGCCAGGCGGCGCGTTTCATCGTTCACCAGCGGCCCGAGAAAGCCGATCTGGCCGGTTTGGGTGGTCAGCGCAGCCGCGCAGCCGGCAACCATCTTCATGTATTCCATCTTGCCCATGAAGTTGCTCTCGTTTGCCGGAGCCTTATAGTCCTGGCCCTGCTTCCAGGCCATGTCACCGGAAATGTTGACGATGGGCAGGTCAGGATGCTTGGTGGCCGCTTCGAGGGTGCCGTCCTTGAAGTCGTCAGAGGTCGTCAGGATGATCTTCGCGCCCTTGGAAATCAGGTCGTCAACCACTTGCGGTACCGTCACGCCGGGTTTGGCGGCCGAATTCAAATTGTCGACGTAGATCATTTTTGCGCCGGGCAAGTGCGCTTCAGCGTACTGGGCGGCCAGGTAATTGGCCTCGCTCCAGCCATGATCGTTGTACGGGCCAACCAGGATAACGCCAAAGATCAGCGGCTGGGCCCCGCCGCTGGTGGCAGTGGTCGTTACAGGAGCAGTGGTCGTTACCGGAGCAGTGGTCGCTGCCGGAACAGCGGTGGCTGCCGGAGCAGCCGTAGCTGCAGCAGCGCTGGTGGGCGCCGGAGCTTGAGTCGCCGCGGGTTGCGCGGGAGCGGGAGTGGCAGCCGGCGCGCACGCGCCGAGCAGCATGGAGAGAATGACCATCAGGGCAAACGCGCCCCCTAGCCTGGTGCGGAACATGCGTTACTCCTCCTTAAACTGGATGCGCAAATGTGAAGACTGCGGGCAGAAACAGGTTGAGCGTTTTGGATCACCGCCTTTCTGATTGCATCCGATATCTAAGACTCAATTAACGCGTCAATATGTCCACGCTTGATTCTAGCCCATAGAGAAGCGGTTAGCAAATGATTGTAATCATGTCTGACCATTCATGGCATGTGGTATAATCGCGAGACAAATGGTAAGAGAAAGGGATTGAGATGGAGCTGAACGAGTTGGTGCGCGTCGCACGCGGGGATGCTCCTGCCGACCTTGTCCTACGCAATGCCCGACTGCTGAACGTGTACTCGGGCGAGATCTATCCGGCTGACGTCGCCGTGCAGGGCTCCCGGATCGCAGGTATTGGCTCCGGCTATGAGGGCCGAAAGGAGATCGACCTCAAGGGTTCCTACCTGGCGCCGGGTCTGATCGACGCGCACGTACACATCGAAAGCTCGATGGTGGGCGTGCGCCAGTTTGCCCAGGCGGTTGTGCCGCGCGGTGTGACCTCGGTCATCGCCGATCCCCACGAGATCGCCAACGTGCTCGGCCTGGACGGCATCCGCTATATGTTCGACCAGGCCAAATATGGCCGCTTGAGCATGTTCGTCATGGTGCCCTCGTGCGTGCCTTCCACGCACATGGCGACCGCGGGCGCTTATCTGGAAGCGAAGGACATTGCCGCGCTGCAAAACGATCCCTGGGTCCTCGGCCTGGCCGAAATGATGAATTACCCGGGGGTGGTTCACGAAGACGCGGGGGTGATGGAGAAAATCGAGGCTTTCCGCATGCGCGTCCTGGACGGACACGCGCCGGGCATGACTGGCCAGGCGCTGAATGCCTACGTGGCCGCCGGGATCGGCTCGGATCACGAGTGCACCAGCGTCGAAGAGGCGCAGGAGAAGCTGCGCCTGGGGATGTATATCTTCATCCGCGAGGCGACCAACGCACATAACCTGGCCGCGCTGCTGCCCATGATCACAGCGGATAACGCCCGCCGCATTTGTTTCTGCACCGACGACCGGCACCCGGCCGACCTGTTGGACCTGGGTGGGGTGGATTTCCTGGTGCGCTCCGCCGTGCGTGCCGGTATAGACCTGGTGGCGGCGGTGCGTATGGCAACGCTCAACACCGCCGAATGGTTCAGGCTGCATGACCGCGGCGGTATCCGACCGGGCCACCGGGCGGACATGATCGTCTTCGATGACCCGCAGGAATTCCAGGTGCGGCTGGTGGTGCGCAGCGGACAGGTGGTCGCCGAAGACGGCAAGTTGCTGCCCTTTGATTTGCCCGAACGTCCCGCTTACCTGCGCGGCTCGATGAACGTGAACTGGCACACGGTCGAATTCACCATTCCCGCCGAAGGCCGGCGCGCGCACGTGATCGGCGCCCACCCCGACTCACTTATCACCGAAGACCGGCTGCTGGAGATCCCTTGCGTTTCCGGCTATGCTACGCCGGATCTCGAGCAGGACATCATCAAGATGGTGGTCATCGAACGGCACATGGCCAGCGGGCGCATGGGCAAGGGCTTCGTACAGGGGCTGGGACTGCGTCGGGGCGCGATCGCGTCCACGATCGCGCATGACCATCATAACCTGGTTGTTGCCGGCACAGATAATATCTCGCTGACGACGGCCGCGGCCGCGGTGGCCGACATGGGCGGGGGCCTGGCCGTGACCGACGGCATCCATATCCTCGCCCGCCTCCCGTTGCCCGTTGCCGGCCTGATGTCGAACAAGCCCATCGGTGAGGTGCGGCGCGGGCTAGACGACGTGATCCGGGCCGCGGCAGGACTGGGTTCGTCCTTGCACGATCCATTCATGACGCTTAGCTTCCTGGCCCTCGAAGTGATCCCACATCTCAAGCTGACCGACCAGGGGCTCGTCGACGTGGACCAATTCAAGATCGTCCCTTTGTGGGTTGAATGACTGCACAGAGAATCCCTATCATCCCTCCAGGTGACCCGGCTGGTAACGCCCCCAGCCCGGCGCCGGGATGAACTCTCCATCCCGCACCAGCATTCGCCCCCGGCTGAAGACCGTACGGACGGCGCCGGAAACGGAGCAGCCCTCGTAGGGAGTGTAGCCGGCCAGGTTGTGCAGCCTTTCAGCCCGGATCGTGCCGTCCACGGCCGGATCGTAGATCACCACGTCGGCGTCATAGCCGGGCGCGAGCCCGCCCTTGCCCTTGAGCCCGAAAATGCGCGCCGGATTGGTGCTGGTCAGTTGGGCCAGGTGGCTCCAGGTGATGCGGCTCTGCTCCACACCGTAGGTGGCCAGCAGGGGCAGCATGGTCTCCAGGCCGGGAATGCCGCCGGCAGTCTCGGTGAAGCGCGGTGACAGGCGCTTCTGGGCGATGGTGTAATCACAGTGGTCCGTGCCGATGGTCGAGATCGCTCCCGACTCGACATGCTTCCACAGGGCATCCTTTTCCTCGGCGGCCCGCAAGGGCGGTTGCATGATACCCCACTCCGGATGCCCGCCGGCGTACACTCCTGCGTCAAGCAAAAGGTACTGCGGTGTAGTCTCGGCAATGGCCGGTTGTCCCGCCGCGCGCGCCCGGCTAACCTCGTCGACCGTCCCGCCCGCCGAACAATGCACGACGTAGACTTGCGGTGAGGGATCGAGCGCGCGCGCCAGGAAGAGAACGCGATGGGCGGCTTCGACCTCCGCCAGGGCCGGGCGTGCTTCGCCGTGATGCGCCAGGGCGGTTTGTCCAGTTTGCACCAAATTGCCGGTGGCCGCGCTGACCAGGGCGTCGTTCTCGCAATGCACCATGACCAGGACGCCATGGCGCCCTGCCGCGGCCAGGACCCGCAGCAGGGCCGCATCGTCCTGGTAGTAGTTCGGGCGATAAGTGGTATACACCTTGACCGACGGCACTCCCGCCGCGAGGAGATCAACCATCCAGCCGTCCAGTTCGGCGTCTGCGGGCAGGGCCGTCAGCATCATGTGCAGGCCGTAGTCGATCTGTGCCAACGCGCCGATCTCGGCCAGGCGGCCAGCCAGGGCCGCGCTCACGTCCTGACCGGGGAACTGGGTCGCGAAGTCAATGACCGTGGTCACGCCCCCACACGCAGCCGTGCGTGTGCCGATTTCCCAATTGTCAGGCGTCTTGTAAATGCCTGTGTCAAGCTGAATGTGGGTATGCGGATCGACCAGCCCGGGCAAGACCAGGCAGCGCGACGCGTTGACGATGCGACTGACCCCTTCTGTTGCCAGGTCGCGGCCGATCGCCGCGATCTGCTCGCCGGCGATCAGCAGGTCTCCCTCGATTTCGCCATCGGGCGTTACCAACGTGCCGCCCTGGATGAGTGTCGTTTCAGCCATTTGGTCCTCGCAGATCTTGGATCGCTTGAATCAGCCGAGGCAATACGCTGCCGCCGGGGCCGCGCAGATAAATGTCCGCGACCGACGCGATGTTGTCCTGGTCCGGGTTGACGTCGATGACCAGGGCGCCACGGCGCGCGCTGTAGAAAGGCAGCGAAGCTGCCGGCTGTACTTCGCCGGACGTGCCGGCGACGAGCATGGCATCGCAGCTTTCGGCCAGGTCGAAGGCACGCTCCAGCGCATCGCGCGGCAACATCTCGCCAAACCAGACGACCTCGGGCCGCAGCAAGGCGCCGCAGCGCGGGCATTTGGGCGGCATCTCCGACTGGCCGGCGAAGTCGGCGCGCGTGAAGCCGGTGTGCCGGCCGTCCAAACATCGGTAGCGCCGGATGCTGCCGTGCAACTCGATCACATCCGTCGAGCCGGCGGCCTGGTGCAAACCGTCGATGTTTTGCGTAATGACGGTCACTTGCGGCAGGAGCGTCTCGAGCCGGGCGATGGCCAGGTGTCCGGCGTTCGGCGCGGCCTTCTCCACCATCCCGAAGCGGTGCTCGTACCATTGCCAGACCAGGGTCGGATTGCGCAGGTAACCCTCCTGCGTCGCCAGGTCCATGGGATCGTAACGCGCCCATAGCCCCTCCTCAGGATCGCGGAAGGTGGCGATTCCTGACTCGCGTGAGACGCCCGAGCCGGTCAGGACGGCTAACGTGTGGACGCCGGCCAGGCGCCGCGCTGCTTCCCGAATCAACTCCTCCATTGCTGCCTCTTTTCGTGGCCCTGCTCTGGCTGGCGCGTGCTCAAGGGATCAACAATAGCTTACCCTTGGTCTCCCGGGCCGCAAGCGCGCGTTGTGCCTCCCCGGCCTCAGACAGACGATAGCTGCGATTGATATGCACTCGCAGCTTGCCCTCCGCCACCCACTTGAGCACCTCGTCGGAATGCTGTAGCATGAGCGCGTGCGTGCGTGTGTAGGGGAAGACCATGGCCCGGGTCAAAAACAACGACTTCTCGGCCAGGCGCCGGATGTCGAAAGGCGGCACGAAGCCGCTGGATTGCCCGAAGAGCACCATATAGCCCAGCGGACCCAGGCAAGCCAGGCTCTTGTTAAAGGTGTCTTTGCCGACCGAATCATACACCACGTCGAGGCCCTGGCCGTCCGTGATGCGTCTGACCTCGGCCTCGAAGTCCACCTGCGTGTACAGGATGACCGCGTCGGCGCCGGCCTGGCGTGCCAT
>JADGQF010000433.1 GCA_017882045.1 Anaerolineales bacterium | reverse complement strand
GAAATTTCGCGGGATCGGGCAACCCTGGGCGCGCGTCCTGACCGGCTGCTCGACAGGTGGGTGGGAAGCGCTCGGCATGCAGGTGTTCTATCCAGATTTTTACAACGGCACCTGGGCCGGCGCCCCCAGCCCGATCGATTTCCGTGCCTGGCGATTGGTCAACATCTACGACGACAAGAACGCGTACTTTTACGAGGGGCCCTGGGGACGCGTGCCGCGGCCTTCGATTGGCAGTCGCGGCGGGAACGAGGTGACGCCTGCCAATCGGATGGAGGACGATCACGTCGGCATCACGATGGAGCAGGATAATCGCGTCGAGCTGGTGGTTGGCGACAAGGGGCGCGGCGCCGGTCTGTGGGACGGCATGCAGGCGGTGTTCGGACCGGTAGGACCCGACGGCTATCCGAAACTCATCTGGGACAAGAAGACCGGCGTCATCGATCATGAGGTCGCGGAGTATTGGCGGGATCACTACGATCTCAGCTACATCATGCGCCGCGACTGGACGACGATAGGACCAAAACTGGTCGGCAAGATCCACCTGACGGTCGGCACCAGCGATCAGTTCTACCTGGCCAACGCGGTGCGCTACGTCGACGCGTTTCTCAAAAGCACGAAAGATCCGTACTACGATGGGACGGTCGAGTACGGCGACCGGTTCATTCATTGCTACATGGGCGATCCCGACCAGCCGGAGTCAATTTCGAGCCGGACGATCAATCAACGGCTGATGCCAGTCATGGCCGACCGCATGCTGAAAACCGCTCCGGCGGGTGCGGACGTCAAAAGCTGGAGGTATTGATCTAAGGCGATTTCGATGCATAACGCGGCGGAACGATCGGAGGACCCGATGCGACGTGGATTACTTGTGGGTGTGCTGGTGTTGTTGGTGCCGGCGGTATGGGCTCTGGCGTACGCACAGACGACCTCTTCTCAGACGCCGGCCTCCGCGGATCGCCTCAGCGATCCGTTCGCGATGGGCTGGATGCTGGTGGCCACCAGCGGTGATGGCGTCGTCGACGCCGTGACCGGCAAGATCGTTCTGCCCGACAACCCCACCGCGGCCGCGAACGCGGCTGCGGCCAACTTTGCCGCTCGTGTGGCCTACGGCTCGACCGGCCTGACCATGCCCCTGGTGGTGACCGCTTCCCAGTCGCCCAACCAAGGACCGCTGATCTGGATCGGCCAGGCGGTGCCCGATGCGGCCTCCGGCGAGCTGCGCTCGCTGGCCGGCCAGATGGCCGCCGGAGATGGCGGTGTGTTTTCGGTGGCCGGCAACCTGGCGGTCGTGGGTGGCGATGAGCACGATGACAGCGAATCCTCCTGCCAGGCCGTTGTAGCCGTCGATGATGTTGATGGCGTTGGCGATGCCGCCGACGGCAAAGACGGTGAAGGCCACCGCAAAAGGCAGCCATAGCAGAGCGGTATCGATACCGGGAATGTTGAGTCGGTTGAGAATCGCACCCAGCAGCCAGGCGCCCAGGCTGCCGGCGAGCATGGTCATCAGCAGGCGATGGAGGACTCCGACTTTCTTGGTAACGTCTTCCGCAATGCCGCCCAGAAAGGCCGGTGTGCCGGCAAGCAGCAGGTAGCCAAAATCCGCAGTGTTGAATTTGAACTGGGGTTGCAATGCGAGCAATACGCCGCCGCCCGCGAGCAGGCCTGCGAGCAGACCGACGCCACCAATACGTGGGGTGGGAACCGAATGAAATTTTTGCGGGCCCGAACCCGCTTGGTCAAGGCTGAAGTGGGCGTGCAGGTGTTCGTAGCGGATGATGAGCCAGCAGGTGAACCAGGCGCCAAAGCCGGCGGCGATCAGAGCAAATGCGGCCCAGAGTGCTTGCGCTGCATCGACTGTTTTTGTGGGTTCCGTGAGCGAGCGGGCTGTGTTGGCTGGGAAGCAGGTCATTGGCGCGGTGCTCTTGGCGGCGAGGCGCTGGCTTTCCTGGCATGTGGCCAACGCGGTGGCCAGGCTGGGCGCGGTATAGATGGCCACGCCTCCGGGTAGGCGGGACGAAGTGCTATCCAGAGGTTCGCTGGAAAGCAGGTACTGCTGGGTGACGTCCAGTTTCGTCAGACATTGCAACTGCTTGATACGGCAGGCTGAGCAACTCGCGAGTAGGGCACTGGCCAGTTTGGTGATGGTGGCTTCGCAATCCACTGCGCGTTTGCGTCCGTTGAGAAGGAAGGTGATGCTGAGGTTCTCCGGCGCCTCGATGATCATGTAAGCATAGTGCTTGTTTGGCGGCTGGTAGACAGCCAGGGTGCTGAAGAGGATCAGCAGGGCGGCGATGAGGGCGGAGATTAAGGACTGAGGACCGACGGCCGAGGACTGAGCGGAGTTCATAAGACCATGATAGCGCAATCTGTTAGCAGACTACTAAGCTCCTCCTGACAGTTGCCAGCGCCACGCATCAGCGCACATTGCGTCCAGCCCTCGTGTGGCTTTCCAGCCGAGCAATTGGCGGGCGAGGGTGGGATCGGCCCAGCATTGGGCGATATCGCCAGGACGGCGAGGGGCGAAGTGGACCACGGCTTGAATGGGGTGGTCGGCGAAGATCCGATCCAGTAGCGCTGCGTCACGAATGTCGCCATGGATGAATTGCGGGCGTTTGCCGCAGAGCGACTCCAATCGATCGATGACCCTCACCCGGCTGTTGCTCAAGTTATCGACGATGACGATGTCGTGACCCGCCTGGGCGAGCGCCACGCAGGTGTGAGAGCCGAGGTAGCCGGTACCGCCGGTGACTAAAATCATGGTGCTGAGGGGATTCCCCTGCCTATTTCTTGCCGTATGCTCCGTCGTGGTCTTGGTGCAGCGCTTGGAATCGAATCCAGCTTCCTTCGCGGACAACTACGGCACGGTAGGACAGCGATAGCCGGATCGTATATCTGCCGGGAGCACTTTTTGGCTCCTCCCATTTCAGACCGTTGTCTCTGAATACTTCGTTCCAGGACATGGCCCTGAGCTTCTTGAATGTCTTGAAGGTTTTCTTGATCTCGGCGGCAT
>JADGQF010000003.1 GCA_017882045.1 Anaerolineales bacterium | reverse complement strand
CCGGGGCGGTGTGGGTCGGCGACGACAATGTGCAGGTCAGGGTGGTAGAAGGGCAGGTCATTGTTGCCGCCATCCCAAAGCACAACGTCGGCCTCTTGCTCCGCCTGGCGCAAGATGGCTTCATAATCGACGCCCGCATAGACCACGATGCCGCGGTCGATGTGCGGCTCGTATTCCTCGCGTTCCTCGATGGTGCATTCGTGAATGTCCAGGTCTTCGTAGGTCGCAAAGCGCTGGACGCGCTGCTTCACCAGGTCACCGTACGGCATGGGGTGGCGGATGGCGACGACCTTCTTGCCCATCTTTTGCAGCAGGCCGGCCACGTAACGGGTGGTTTGCGACTTGCCACTGCCCGTGCGCACAGCGCACACCGCGACCACCGGCTTGATCGACTTGATCATCGTCTCGTTGCCGCCCATCAGGCGGAAGTCGGCGCCGGCAGCCAGCACCCGGCTGGCCCGTTCCATCACGTATTGGTGGCTGACATCGGAGTAGGCGAACACGACCTGATCGACGCGGTGGGTCGCGATCAGTTCCTCGAGCTCGTTCTCGGCGTGAATGTGGATCCCATCCGGGTATTGGCCGCCCGCCAGCTCGGCAGGGTAGCGCCGGCCCTCGATATTGGGGATTTGGGTGGCGGTGAAGGCCACTACTTCGTACGCGTCATTGCCACGAAAGTACGTGTTGAAGTTGTGGAAGTCGCGCCCGGCGGCGCCCATGATCAACACACGTTGCTTCGACATTGAAGACTCCTCTCTCTCTAAGACTTGTGAATGGTCCTTCGAGCTATGCGCTCGCTTCCAGCTCTGCGCTGGGACTTGTCCGCTTGCGGTAGACGGCCCGGGCCATGAGAATACCCGTGAAGTACAGGGCCAGCAGGGGTACCATCACCACCATCATGTTGAACGGATCTACCGTGGGGGTGATCGCCGCAGCTACAATGGCCATGCCGACGATCGCATAGCGCCACTGCTTGGCCATCGCGCCCGGCGAGACAAGGCCCAGCCGGGCGAGCAAGGCCATTACCAGGGGCGTCTCGAAAGCGGCGCCGATCCACAGGAGGATGGCGAAGATGAAGGAATAGTATTCTTTGATGTTCCAACTGGGCTTGGCAAACTCGGTGCCGAACGATGACAGGTATTTGATCGCGAACGGCAGCATGACGAAATAGGCGAAGGACAGGCCGAGGGCGAAGAAAACCAGCACCAGCGGCATACCCAGGATGGCGATCGCACGAAACATCGAGAGCTCCTGTGGGCTCTCGAGCGCCGGACGGATGAACATCAGGCTCTGGTAAAGGATCATGGGCAACGCGGCGATGGCGCCGGCGCTCAAAACGATCTCGATATAGACAAAGATCATGTCGGTCGGACGGAGGACGATTAATTGGACGCCGGCAGCCGGACGCGTTAACAGGCCCAGTATCGTGTTAGCAAAAAAGAGCGCGATGGCCGCCCCGACCACCATGGCGCCAATGACCATGAAAATGCGATGCCTTAGCTCGACAAGGTGCTCGACCGAGCCGTACAAAATCTGGACCAGGTCATACAGCGGGCTCTCGCTGCGCGCCCACAGCACGCGCGCCTGTTCCATGTTCAATTGAGGCAGTTGGTTCTGAGAGCGGCGGAAATTCGTAATCATCAGCCAGATTTGCTCGACCCCCGCAGGGAGTTTGCTGGGCCCGAGCAAGGCTATGGCAACAACGCCAAGCAGCACCAGGCCAAAGACTCCAGTGAAAGACATTGCTTACTCCTCTATGGCCGGGTTGGCTGGGGATTGGGGGTCTTCTGGCTCTGGCGCGCCTGACGCAGGAGCCGGAGCAGCCGGCTCAGCCGAAGCAACCGGCTCGTCCGCCGCCCGTTCGGCCGCCGGCGGCTCAACCGCGCTCAATTCGGCAGTTCTTAGTTCGGTCGCCGCCCCGTCGCTCGCCGCCGGCTCGGTCGCCGGCTCGCTTATCCCGCCGTTAAGTGAGCTGAGACGGCGGGAGACGCGCTCCATCACTGCCACGAACTCGTCCATATCGAAATTCGTGGCCGTTGCCGGCGCCGGTTGACTGAATTCGACCGGGGCAGGGGCTGCGGATGGCGGGACTGGTACCGTGGCAACCTCAGGATTCTCGGCGGCCGGAACAAGAGCGGGCTGATCGGCTTGGATCGCGCCGTCGTCGCTGGGGTTTTCCGTAACCGGTTGGCCGTCCTCCAGCGTCGCTGCTGCCGCGCCGGCCAGCACGGCGCCTGTCGCTGCGACGGCGGCGGCGCCGGCCTGTTCTTGCGCAGGAGCGGGTTGCCTGGCTGCGTCGTCAGCCCGGTTCACCTCGCCCAACAGGGCCTCGCGCAGGGCTGCCTGAGGATGAGAAATAGCCTGAACTGCGGCGCTGGCTTCCTGGAACGGGGCTTTGATGTCCTGCATTGGCGCTTCGAGCGCCTGGCGGGTCTCTTCTATTTCGCGCGAGAACTCGTGCGTGGCCTCGCGCATGCTGCGCATGGCCTTGCCCAACTTTGCGCCGATCTCGGGCAGTTTGTCTGGGCCGAAGACCATCAGCGCAATGATCAAGACCAAGATCAGTTCCATAGGGCCGATGCCGAAGATTTCCATTTTCAGTCCTTCGACGGGATTTCGCTGACAGTCGGTGCATGCAAAACTATGCGGGCATGATCGGCGACCGCCGACCCGAGCACACCGTTCACAAAGCGCGAGCTACTGTCGCTGCCGAACGTTTTGGCCAGGTCCACGGCCTCGTTGATTGCCACCTTGGGCGGCGTGTCGACCTCGCCGCTCAATTCCAGGAGCGCGATGCGCAACACGTTCCGGTCAACGACGGCGATCTGCGAGACAGGCCAGGCTGGAGCGAATTTTTGGATCAGGTCATCGAGCTGAGCTTTGTGTTGAACCACACCATTGACCAGCAAGCGGAGGAAACTCTCCCCCTCTGGGGGTAAGGGCCGATCCTCCAACCGGTGGCTCAGTACCTCACCGATGGGGTGATTCGTTGTATCCAGTTCGTAAAGTGCTTGGAGAGCGCTGACACGCGCTTGCCGCCGGATTTGCACGCTGCTGGGTCCTTTATTCGCTCTTAGCTGACGGCGGCACGACGTCATCTACGTGCACGTTTACTGCCGCCACAGGCATGCCTACCATTTCCTCGATCGCACGGGTGATGCTGCTTTGCAGGTTCTCGCCCAGCTTGAGCAGGTTGATGTCACCTTCCGCCACGATATGGACTTCTATCTGCACGCCTTCGTCTGTCACTTCGATAAAGATGCCTTCGTCGGCTGCCCCACCTGCCAGCAGGCCACGCACGTTTGGCGGTACCGGCACCAGCCGGTGCACACCGCGCTGTTCCAATGTAGTGGAACGCACGATAGTTGTCAACACATTGGGCGCGATCGTCACTTTACCCGGCGCTTCGTACACCAAGCCCTCCTACATCATCACCAGGCCGCCGTCGACGCTCAGGACCTGGCCGGTAATGAAGGCGGCCTGGTCGCTTGCCAGAAAGGCTACGGCGTAGGCGATCTCCTCCGGACGCGCAAAGCGGCCGAGCGGCGTGGCGGCAAGGATCTTCTGCTTCTGCTCTTCCGTCAGAACGTCAGTCAGGGCAGTGGGGACAAAACCCGGCGCCACGGCGTTAACCGTGATGCTGCGTGCCCCTACTTCTCTGGCCAGCGCCTTGGTCAGCCCGATCATGCCTGCCTTTGAGGCCGAGTAATTGGCCTGCCCGCCCTGCCCTGCCAGCCCGGAGACGGAACTTATATTGATGATCCGGCCGGAGCGTTGCTTGACCATAGGCTTAAGGGCGGCTTTGCTGCAGTTGAAAGCGCTTTTAAGGTTGGTCTGAATGACCGTGTCCCAGTCGTTTTCGCTCATCATCAGCGTCAGGGTATCACGGGTGGTGCCGGCATTGTTAACCAAGATGTCCACCCGCCCAAAGTGGTCGAGCGTTTCCTTCAGCAAGCGCTGGGCGGCGGCCAGATCGCTGACATCAGCCTGGATGGCGATCGCCTGCCCGCCACAAGCTGTAATGCCGGCTACGACGGCCTTGGCTTCTTCTGCGCGCTGTCGATAGTTGACCACCACGGTCGCGCCCTGTGCGGTCAGTTCTTTGGCGATGGCTGCACCGATCCCGCGCGAGCTCCCTGTAATAATCGCTACCTTGTCGTTCAGCACGATTCTCCTCCCCCGCGCCGGTCTGCCGGCCTCTACCGCCGGCCGGCCTCTATTGTCCTGCCGGCCGCGGTCATGCGGACCATAGTCGCACCGGCCATAGTCGCATCCGGCAATTATAAGCCCTAAGGCGTAAAACGTAAAACGTGGCTAGGCGAGCGCTTCGATGTGCGCGGGTTCAGCCACATTGGCGGTCACGAAAGCAGGGTTAATGCGTCGCGCCAGCCCTGTGAGGACGCCGCCCGGCCCGATCTCGATAAAGGTCGCCGCACCGGCCTGTGCCATATGCTCCATGGACGCCGTCCATTGGACGGGCGAGGTGAGCTGCGCTACCAGCTCGGCCCGGATCTCCGCCGCGGAAGTCAGCGGGAGGGCACGGACATTGCCGATGACGGGCAACTGCGGGTCGTTGAAGCTCATCCCGGCGACGTGCCCGGCAAACTCGGCGGCAGCGGGGATCATAAGGACCGAATGGGCAGCCACACTGACTGCCAAGGGCATCGCCCGCCCACCGGCGCTCTTGACCAACTCCAACGCGGTAGCCACGCCGGCCGGCCCGCCGGAAATGACAACCTGGCCCGGCGAGTTGTAGTTGGCAACCTGCACGGCATCACCCGAGCGCTCGGCTGCCTGGCGGCAGATGTTGGCCACCTGCTCGTCCGGTAGGCGCAGGATGGCCGCCATGCTGCCGGGGTGCGCGCTACCGGCGCCCGCCATCAGCTCGCCGCGCAAGCGCGTCAGGCGGACGGCATCCGGAAAGGCCAGCGCGCCCGCCGCGACGAGGGCGCTGTACTCTCCCAGGCTGTGCCCTGCCGTGCAGCAGGGCGCCGGCAGGTCGGCGCGCGTTGCGCGCAGCGCGCGCAGGGCGGCGACGCTGGTCACCAGGATTGCCGGTTGAGCGTTGGTGGTTTCGGTCAGCGTCTCGGCAGGACCGCCGAAGCACAACGCCGAAAGTCCAAAACCAAGGATCTCGTCGGCCTCGGCAAACGTCTCGCGGGCCACGCTGTAGGTTTCGGCCAGGGCGCGGCCCATGCCGGCCTGCTGGGAGCCCTGACCAGGGAAGATATATGCAACGTTGCTCATGGGGTTCACCACCTGGAAATCGATACCCTGGCACGATCAAGGGTGAAGTCTGAAAGCGATCTTAACGCGAAGAAGGGGGAATGGGTTACCCCAATTCCCCCTTCGTTTCTGCGTGGGCGAGGATTGCCGGGCCGCTGACCGCTGCTCTGGCGCCCGGCTGAGCGCACGTCCCGCTGCGGGACCGCCGGCTGCGGGACCGTCCGCAGCCCGTCACAATCAACCAGGCACAGCAGCCTGTCACTCTTTCTTCTTTTCCTCTTTGGTGGCGATCACAGTCTCACCGCGGTAGGTGCCGCATTCCGGGCACACGATATGCGGCGGACGCAGAGCACCGCATTGCGGGCACGCCACGAGGTTCATTGGGGTCAGGGCGTCGTTCGCGCGGCGGCGGCCTTTGCGGGCCTTAGATAACTTACGTTTTGGGAGAGGTGGCACGGTACGTTACTCCTTCATTTCTCTTTGTCTTTTGTATCTTCCAGTAGTTCCTGCAAAGCTGCCCAGCGCGGATCCGGCTCTGACTGGCAGTCGCAATCCCCTTCGTTCAGGTTCTTCCCACAAGTCGCGCACAGGCCCCGGCAATCCGGGCGACACACAACGTGTACGGGAATGGCTACCAAAACATCCTGGCGCAGTACTTCTTGGAGGTCAAGAATGTGATGTTCGTCGATCCAGAGGGCCCGCTCTTCCTCCTCGGGCCGCACCGACTGACCGGTGATGAGATCGATCGTCGGCTCGAATGTCTCTTCTACTGCCACGTTAAGCGGCACTCTGACCGGTTCCAAACAGCGCACGCAGGGCATCGTTACCAGCGCGCTCAGGTCACCCTGGACCAACACGCCGTCAGTCACATGCATCAGCCGCAGCGGACCGGTCAAGGAAACCCTGGGCTCGTCCGGGCCTTGATTTAGCTCGGTGTCGGGCACCAGGTCCTGCAGATCGGCGTCGACGAGGTGATTGCGCGTCGCACCGACCGGTTCCTTCAATAATTGGGCTACATTAAAGATCACTTTTTCGGTCACGGTAACATTCGCCATTTTCAAAGTTCAAGGTCGCTGGAGCGATCCTCCGAACGGTCCTGGTCGCTGCCCAACGCAAAGCAAGAAAGAATTATAGGCCAGAGCGGGTCAACTGTCAACTTCAGCGGCCCGTTTTTGGCTGATCGCCCCCCGGCGCTTCTTGGGTCAGGACACGTTGCCCGGCTTGTAGCTCGCGCAGGACTCGCTGCAGACGTTGCTCGAGGTTATTGAGTTGAGTGAGAATGTATTGGTTAGCCTGCGCTTGCAGAGCGCTCGCGCGCTGCTCGGCCTCGGCGATGATGGAGCGTGCACGCTCGCGCGCTGCCTGCACCATGCCCTGGTCATCGACGCGGCTCATCGCCTGCGCATGTGCCTCTTCCAGGATGCGATGGGCCTGGGCGCGCGCGTCGGCAAGGATTTTCTCGCGTTCGCCTGCGATCCGCTGGCCCATGCGTACTTCGTCCGGCACGGCGGCCCGCATCTCCGCCAGAATTTGCCGAACCGCGGCTTCCTCAATCAGTAAACGGCCGCTCGCCGGCACGCGCACCGAGTGCTGCAGCAATGTGTCCAGTCGGTTGATCAGACTTGAGATATCCACGGCGCACCTGTCTTTGTCAATCGCGGGAGGTAACCATTGGCACGACATTGCGGGCGTTGTGGCCCAGCTCGGCGAAGCGAGAACGTAGGGCTTCCTGAACGGGCAACGGCGCCAGGGCTGAGATGTCGCCCCCCAACATGGCGACCTCTTTGAGGATCGAGGAGCTGAGATAGGCATGCTCCAGGCTGGTCATCAGGCTGATGAATTCGATCTCGGGCGCCAGCTTCTTGTTCGTGAGGGCCATCTGGAACTCGAACTCAAAATCGGAAATGGCTCGCAGCCCGCGCACCATGACTTTGGCGCCGATTTCTCGGGCGAAACTCACGGTCAGACCGCGGTACGCGACCACGTTGACGTTGGGCAGATGGCGCAGCGCTTGCTCGGCCAGCGCCACGCGCTGCCGCGTCTCGAAGAGCAACGACTTGGGCGACGCGTCGTAGATCGCGACGACCAGCTCGTCGAAAAGAGCGCTGGTGCGCGTGGCGATATCAATATGGCCGTTGTGGATCGGGTCGAAGGTGCCGGCGTATACCGCTCGAATCATCATTACCTCTTAACTCGCGTCTCCCGCGCCGTGCCAGAACTCCGCCACCTGCGCAGCCAGGGCACGGTGCTCGGGACGTGAGAGCTGGGGATCAACCGCGAACAGTTCTTGAGCGGCGGCGCGTGCCGCTTCCAGGGTGCGCAGATCGCTGAGCTGCGCCATTTGCAGAGGCGGCAAGCCGCTCTGCCGGGTCCCGAAGAAGTCCCCAGGACCGCGCATATCCAGGTCGGTCTGAGCCAGCGCGAAGCCGTCGTTGCTGGTCTCCAGGGCTTGCAAGCGCTGGGCGCTATCGCCGGCGCCCGCGTCCGAGATAAGGATACAGTACGACTGGTACTCGCCGCGCCCGACCCGCCCGCGGAACTGGTGCAACTGGGCCAGGCCGAAGCGCTCCGCGCCCTCGATCATGATCACCGTGGCATTGGGCACGTCAATGCCGACTTCCACCACAGACGTGGCCACGAGAATATCCAGCTCGCCGGCGGCGAAGGCGCGCATGACCGCGTCCTTTTCCTCACCCCTCAGACGGCCATGAAGCAAGCCGAGGCGTAGGTCGGGGAAAATGTCCTTCTTCAGGCGCGCGTGCTCGTCCACCGCGGCCTTGGCTTCGCTTTGTTCGGAGCTTTCGACCAGCGGATAGATGATGAAGGCTTGCCTGCCGGTTGCTATCTGCCGGCGAATGAAATCGTAGGCTCGTTCGCGTTGCGTCGAAGTCATCCAACGGGTGCGGATGGGAGTGCGCCCGGCCGGCATCTCATTAATAACCGACACATCCAGGTCACCGTAGATGGTCAGCGCCAACGAGCGCGGGATCGGCGTAGCGCTCATGACAAGCATGTGCGGTTGGATGCCCTTCTGACGCAGAGCGGCGCGCTGCTCGACGCCGAATCGATGCTGTTCATCGACGACGGCCAGCGCCAGGTCACGGAAGGTCACCTCGTCCTGGATGAGCGCGTGGGTGCCGACTGCAATGTCGATCTCGCCGGCTGCCAGCGCAGCCAGGGTTTCGTCTCGCTCCGCCTTGCGCTGGCGCCCGGTCAGTAGGCCGATACGCACCGGATGATCGGTGCCTGGCCGGGCCAGCCCGGCGAACATCTTCTCAAGGGAGCGCGCGTGCTGCTCGGCCAGGATCTCAGTCGGGGCCATGATCGCGCCCTGGGCGCCGTCAGCCACTGCGGCCCACAGCGCAGCCGCTGCCACCGCGGTCTTGCCCGAGCCCACGTCACCTTGCAGCAAGCGGCCCATCGGCTGAGTCTGCGTGAGGTCCGCCGCGATCTCCGCCAAGGCCTGGCGCTGGGCGCCCGTCAGACTGAAAGGCAGCGAGTTCAGGAAGGGCGCTAACACGTTCTCATCGGCACATAGGGTCCGGGCCGGTGTGCCGCGGAAACGCTGCCGGTTGCTCAACACGCCGAGTTGAAGCACCAGGAACTCGTCGAAGCTCAGCCGCCGGTGGGCCGCCGCCAGCGAATCGTGGCTATCCGGAAAGTGGATCTGCGCCAGGGCAGCCGAGCGTGAGAGCAGGTCGGCGCTCTTGCGGATGCGTTCGGGCAGGAAATCGGGCATGGCTGCGGCCCATTGGTTGACCGCGAGGTTCATGATCTTGCGCAGCCAGCGCCCGCTGAGCCCCGCCGTGAGTGGGTAGACGGGCACCAAGCGCCCCGTGCTTACCTGCTCACGATCGAGAGTCTCAAATTCCGGATTGCTCATTACCAGGCGGCCGCGGAAATTATCTATCGTGCCGCTGAAGACAAAGGCATGCCCGATGTGCAACTGCCGTTCGACAAACGGGTTGAACCAGGTGACCTGCAACTCACCGGTGCCGTCGCCCACCACAGCCATGGTTAGTTTCCGATTTTCGCCGATCGTGCGGCTCTTAACATCCCAGATGGTGCCGATCACCGTGACTTCTTCGCCATAGCGCAGCTTGTCGATGGTACGCAGGGCGCTGAAATCGTCGTAACGACGCGGCAGCAGGTAGAGCAGATCGCGCACTGACTGCACGCCGATTTTTGCCAGCTTCTCGGCAAAACTGGGCCCGACGCCGGGCAGGCGGGTGACGGGCGCGTCGAGGCCGCGGCTGCCGGGTTGCGGCGGCGCGCCCTCCGCTCCACCCCCGGCCGCGCGTAGCTGCCGGCTCGGAGCCCAGTCCGGGGCGGACGCCAATTCCCTTTCGTTGCCCTCGTATCCCTCGTTGCCCCCGTTGTCCACATAGCCTTCGTGATCCTGGTAGCCCTGGTTACCTGGACCGCCGTAGTCACCCTGACCACCTTCGTCGTCCCGGTGGTCCTCCTGGCCCTCCTGCCCGGGAGCAGAGAGATCATCCGCATCGCGGGCCACGAGTTGATCCGGGGCGAGGGCAGGCGGTGGGTCGGGCGTCAGAACGGGCTCTTGCTCGGGCCGGGGCTTTGGCTGCGCCTGCGGCGTTTGCCCGGCCAGGGGAGTTCGCTCCGGCTTGCTGCGGGCAGGCGCCGGCTTGCTGATGGGCGGTCGCTCTGCTCGCTGGGCCGGCTCGGCTGCAGATTCGGTTTTGCCGGCCTCGCCAACGCGCGGCTCAGCCAGCGGGCCGGCCGATCCGGCGGCAGGAGCCGGAGCGGGAGTCGGAGCAGATGGCAGGCCCCATTCTTCGAGGTTGAGGTCCGGTTCCGGCGCGGCCGAGCTTGCTGCCGCTGCCGGCCCGCCGGACGAAGGCGCCGGCTCGGCTATTTCCGGGGCAGCCGGCCCCGGTCGGGCCGGCACGTTGGGCGCCGGACGAGTGGGCAGCGGGCGGCTTTCGGCCGGACGCTGCCGCGGCATGGGCCGCGCAAACGGCTTGCCTGCGCCCTCAGCCGGGGCTTCAGACGGCGCCACTGCAGCGCCACGCGCCCGCGGGGCGGGGCGGGCCGACGTCGCAGGCGCTCCCGCCTGTTCCGCGCCCGGCGCGGCGCCGGCCGCTGCGCCGGGCGAGACGTCGTGCAGCCGGCGTACGACTTGCTCGATGATGCGCTCCCTGGAGGCAGAATCAGTCATAGCCGAGTAGCCGATGAGCAAAGCGACGATCTCAGTCACTGCTGCCTGGTCAGCCGTTTCGGCACGCGCATCAGCCTCCCAGCGGCTGGCGAACTTGTCCACGCCACCGATCACGGCCTTGTTGCGGTAGCCTTGCTTGCGCTCCAGGCCGATCACTTTCGCGAGACGAGAGAATGCATTATCCATAGTGAGTAGTAGCCTTTATCGATTCCCCTCGTAGACCATGATGCCCATAGCCTTAGGACCGATGTGCACGGCCAACGACGGCGGGTAACCGATGACCGGGAACTCGCGGTTGGGGAAGACAATTTCCAGTCGCTCGAGCAGTTGGGCGGCTTCCGTTTCAAAGCCGCGCTGAAGAATGTATAGTTGCTCGATGTGCGAGAACTCGATGATGAAGTCGTAGAGCTTGTCCACCGCGCGAGTGTAGTTGCGCACTTTTTCGATCGGCAGGAGGTTGCCATCTTCCATGGTGGAGACGGGCTTCAGGTCCAGCATGGTCCCAAGGAGCGCCTGTGCCGAGCCCAACCTGCCCCACGATTCCAGGTAATCGAGCGTGTCGGAAAAGAAGAGGGCATACATGTGCGGGATCATCCCCCGCACGATGCGCACGATCTCGGCCTGTGGCGCCTCTTCGGCGGCGGCCCTGGCGGCCGCCTCGACGATCAGGCCCAGGCCCACGGACGTGGTGGCTGTGTCAAGGATGATGATGCGCTGCCGCCCCAAGAATCCCTGCGCGGCGGCATGCGAGACCTCGACAATGTCGTTCAATGCGCCGGAAAGATGGATCGCGACGATCTTATCCGTGGTCCGCCCCAGGCGCTTGTACATGGCCGCGACCTCGCCCTCGCTGGGCGCCTCGACCGACACGGACTTCGGGTCTTGGGCAAGCTTGCGCAGGAGGGTCTCATGAGCGATGCTGACCCCTTCCTGGTAGGTATGCTGGCCGACGCGGATGGTGAGCGGCACCACTTCGATGCCCAGATCGCCAACGGCACGGCCGTCAGGTAAATAGGCGTTGCTATCGGTTACAATTTTAACTGGTGGCACATGATTACTCGGCTGAGATAATATAATGATAAAACGGTTGTCCGCCGTCTACGACCTCGATCTCCTGATCGGGGTAGAGCTCGCCCAAATCAGTGCGCAGGCTTTCGGCCTGGCTGGCGGCGATCGGTTGGCCGTAGTACAGGGTGATGATTTCCAGGTCTGCCGCGTTCATCTGTTCGAGCAGGACCTTGACGACACTGCCACTGTCCGGCCCGGTGGCCGTCAACTCGTCATTAAACAGGCCGATGATATCGCCGGAATGGACCGTAATACCGTCAAAGAGAGCATCGTGTACGGCGATGGTCACCTCGCCCGTCTGGACGTAGCCGAGGGCAGCCGTCATGATCTGCACATTGCGCGCCATGTCAACATTTGGGTTGAGCGCCAGCAGCGCGCTGATGCCCTGCGGGACGGTCTTGCTTGGCACGACGCTTACCTGCTTGGCGGCGCTGCCCGCCTCGGCCGCCAGCAATTGCGCCTGTTGGGCAGTCATGATGATGTTACTGTTGTTTGGCAGAATGATAATTTCCCGGTTCGGGACCCGGTGGATAGCCTGCAGCAACTCCTGCGTGCTCGGGTTCATGGTTTGGCCGCCGGAGATAACAGCTTGTGCGCCCAGGCTCTTAAAGACCTGACCCAGGCCCTGCCCCGGAGCCACCACAACGACACCCACTGCCTCGACGATTTCCTCGGCCGGCGGCGCGGCAGGAATCGATTCGGCTGCCGCCTGTGCTTCCTGGAAGCGCGGCGGCACCGGGTCATAGCCGGCGGGCATGTCCGGGATGGACATGTCGTCCATGTTCTCGGCGACCACGTCCGTGACGAAGCCCAGGCCGACGGCGTATGAGAGCACCGCGCCGGGATCGGGAACGTGGACGTGTACCTTGACCAGATTCCCGTCGCCCTCTACCAGGCCGTATTCCCCCATCGACACGATACGCTCTCGGATCGCGTTGACGTCCAACTGAGGTCCTTCGAGCAGGAACTGCACGTCAAAACCATAGGCGAGGGATGGCAGCTCACGCCGCCCTTTTGCCGGCTGCGCCACCGTAGTCACCGGCGGGGCGGAGGCCACGCTTGCCGGCGCCTCAACGCTGACCGCCGCCTCGCCCGACAGGGTCCGGCACATGCCCTCTAGGATAAAGTAGAGCCCTTTGCCGCCGCTATCCACTTTGCCTGTCTGAGCCAGTATGGGCAAAAGCTTTGGAGTGTTGGCTACGGATTCATCGGCCGCGCGCAACGTGCGTTCGAGTACAAAGCGCAGATCGGGGTTGAGATGCGAGGCGCTTTCGGCAGCCGCGGCAGCCTCCCGCACCACCGTCAGGATGGTACCCTCCACCGGCTTGTTCACGCCCTTGTAGGCGATGCGGCTGCCCTCGCTCAAAGCGGCGGCAAAGCGCGGCCCGGTCAGAAGGGTCTCCCCATCCAGGCGCCGGGCGATGCCGCGCAGGATTTGGGAGAGGATCACGCCCGAGTTGCCACGCGCGCCCATCAGGGCGCCGTGCGCGGCTGCGCGCGCCACATCGCTGACCGTTTGCGCGCCTTGGACCTTTATCTCCTGGCAAGCCGAACGCATCGTCAGCAGCATATTGGTGCCGGTATCGCCGTCCGGCACGGGGAAGACGTTGAGCGCGTTGACGATCTCATGATGCCGGTCCAGCCAGTCCAGGCCGGCGTTCAGCAATTCCTGAAGTGCAATGCCGTTCAATACGCTAACCGCCTGACTGGAGGCCTGCGCGCGATCGTCGGGACTGGATGTCCCACGAGCAGCGGGGCTGTCTGATGCTACCACTTATTATCCTCGATCATTGGTATCTCTGGGTATACGCAGCCCCTGGACATGCACGTTGACCTCGGCGATCGGTACGCCGAGGCTCTGCTCCAACGCGTACTTGACGCCGTTCATCACACCGTGCGCCACCTCTGAGATGCGCGTTCCGTACTGGATGATGACATAGAGATCAACGGCTACCTTGCCGTCACGAACGCGCACGTCGACGCCTCTCTGCCAACGATCGGGCTGCAGCAGGTCGGCGATCCCGCCCATCAGGTTTTTGCTCGCCATTCCGACGACGCCATAGCACTTGAGAACCGCGTCCCCGGCAATGATCGCGATCGCGTGAGGCGAAATCTCGATGCGTCCCAGCCTTTTCTCTTCTGTCATGCGACTATCCCCAGTGTGAAGTGCTCGGAACAAGTTTGCACGAATCTCTGTCGTATGCTAACATCAATGCCGTGGTGGCCGAGCCTGCCTGGCTCGGTCATAGTTTGTATATGACTCAGAACGTCCAGGGGGTACACCAATGGCCAAGTGTGAGAATTGCGGTAAAGGGCCACAATTTGGGAATAACGTGAGCCATTCCATGCGCCACACCAAGCGCCGCTGGAACACAAATGTGCAGCGTGTGCGTGTCGTCGAGAATGGCGTCCAAAAGCACCTTTACCTTTGCGCGAAATGCCTCAAAACGAGGCAGAAGACAGCCTGAGCGCTCTTAAGGCGACGTAGGCCGGACTAGAGACCGGGTCTCTGCGGGACAACCTCCCGCTGGAACCCCGGTTTCTTTTTAACCCAGGGGTTTCTTTTAAACCCCCGGTCAGATCGAAAGCGTCTGCTGCGCTGCCAACCGCAGGGCGGCAATGCCGGCCGCAATGCCCTCCGCATGATGGAAGACGGCGGTCCCGGCCACCAACACGCGCGCTCCGGCGCGTACCACCGCGCGAACCGTATCCGTATCGATGCCGCCGTCCACCTCGATTTCGACATGTGGCGCGCGCGCGGCGATCATCGAGGCCAGGCGCGCTACCTTGGCGGTCATCGTCGGAATGTAGCTCTGCCCGCCGAAGCCCGGATTGACCGTCATGACCAGCACCTGGTCGACGTAAGGCAGGATCTCAAAGAGCGTGTCAAGGGAAGTAGCCGGGTTCAAAGTCACGCCCGGTTTCACGCCCAGTTCCCTGATCTGTTCTACGGTGCGGTGCAGATGCGGGCATGTTTCCACGTGAACGGTCAGGATGCTGGCGCCGGCCCTGGCAAATGCTTCCAGGTAGCGCTCGGGCGCCTCGATCATCAGGTGCACGTCCATCGGCAGCGTGGTGACCTGGCGCACGGCTCCGGCTACCAGCGGCCCAATGGTGATGTTGGGCACGAAATGACCGTCCATCACGTCGACGTGAATGTAGTCGGCGCCTCCGGCCTCAGCCTCGCGCACCATCTCGCCAAGCCTGGCAAAATCCGCCGAGAGTATGGACGGGGCAATCTTGATCAAGGCTGTCACCCCACAGTATGGGAGCCGAACGCGCGGTTCGGCTCCCATTTAGGCCAATCATACACTGGAACAGACAAAAAGGCAAAGGCTAAGCGTTAACTGATGTTATTCTTTGTCGCAGTTGGCCGCAGCCGGCATCTATGTCGATGCCCCGCCGCAGGCGCATCGTCGTCGGGATGCCGCTCTGCTCGAGGATGGCCTGGAACGTAGCCGCCTGCTCGGGGGTGGACGGCTGATATGGTGAGCCGGCTACGGGATTGAGCGGGATCAGGTTCACGTGGCACAACAGTCCACGCAGCAGCCCGGCCATCTCTCGGGCCAGCGCGGCAGTATCGTTAATACCGTTCATCAGCGCATATTCGAAGGTAACCCGACGGTGTGTGCGCGCTACGTAATCGCGCACGGCTGCCATTAGCTCCGCCAGCGGGTAGCGCCGGTCGATCGGCACCAATTGGCTGCGTAACTCGTCGTTGGGCGCGTGCAGGCTGACCGCCAGGTTGATCTGCAGCGGCTCCTCGGCCATGCGCCGGATGCCGGGAACCAGCCCGACGGTCGACAGGGTGATGTGGCGGGCGCCCAGGTTGAAGCCTTCGGCATCCGTTATGGTGCGCAATGCCTGCCACACCCGCTCGTAGTTCGCCAGAGGCTCACCCATCCCCATCACGACGATATTGGTGAGCGTGCTGGGGACCAGCCCGGTTTCGGGCGGCGGCGAGGCCAGCCAGCGGGCAGCGGCCAGCACCTGGCTGGCAATCTCACCCGACTGCAAGTTGCGGCTCAGCCCGCCCTGGCCGGTGGCACAAAAAGTGCAACCCATCGCACAGCCGGCCTGGCTGCTGATACAGACTGTGCGCCGCTCGTCATAGAGCATGAGCACCGTCTCGATCGCCTGTCCGTCGGGCAGCGCGTACAGCCACTTGTACGTCTGGCGATCGGTCGAGCGCTGCGCATAGTGCTCGCTCAGTGGGTCGACGCGCATTTCGCTGCCCAGGCGCTCACGCAACGGCTTGGGCAGATTCGTCATCTGAGCCGGATCGGTGGTGAACTTCCGATAAAGCCATTCCCAGACCTGTTTGGCCCGGTAGCGCGGCTCGCCCCAGCCGCCCAGAAGGTCGACCAGTTGGTCGTAAGTCAGATCGAGCACAGAAGTTGGTGCCTGCATAGGCCCTTCAGCATAGCACAAGATGAGGTCATGTCAAGGGTTTTCAGAGAGCGTGTGTTATAATATCGGTTCGCATGCAATCACATTGACGGAGCAAGCTGTGGCCATTTTGCGACCTTTTCCTTTCACGGCTATTGTGGGTCAGGAACGAATGAAGCGGGCCCTGATCTTGAACGCGATCAGCAGCGGCATCGGCGGCGTGCTGATCCGTGGCGAGCGCGGGACGGCCAAATCGACGGCGGCGCGCGCCCTGGCCGATCTCCTGCCCGAGATCGAAGTGGTAGCCGACTGCCCCTTCTCTTGCGATCCCAACGGGGTTGATACGCTGTGCGACAACTGCCGGGACCGGCTGGCACGCGGCGAACAGTTGCCCCGGGCGCATCGGCGCACGCGCTTTGTCGACCTCCCGGTCAGCGCGACTGAAGACCGGGTCGTCGGTACGCTGGACATCGAGCGAGCCATCCAACAGGGTGAGCGCCATTTCGAGCCGGGCGTGCTGGCGGCGGCGAACCGCGGCCTGTTGTATGTAGACGAGGTCAACCTGCTGGACGATCACGTGGTGGACCTGCTGCTGGATTCGGCGGCGATGGGTGTAAACGTGGTCGAACGCGAGGGCATCAGCTTCAGCCACCCGGCACGCTTCATCCTGGTGGGCACCATGAACCCGGAGGAAGGCGATCTCCGGCCGCAGCTCCTGGACCGTTTTGCGCTCTGTGTGGACATGCACGGCATCATCGACCCGCGCCAACGCGTGGCGATCGTCGAGCGGCGCGTGGCCTACGAGCAAGACCCGGAGGGCTTTTACCAGGAATGGGAGCCCAGAGAGGAGCAGCTCTCGCAGGAGATCGGCCAGGCGCGGGCGCGTGTCCCGCAGGTGACGCACACGCAGCGTGACCTGTTCACCATCGCCCAGTTGACGACCTCGTTCAAGGTCGATGGTCACCGCGCGGATATTGTCATCCTCAAGACCGCGCGTTCCCATGCCGCCTGGACGGGCCGGTTGGCGATCAGCGAACAAGACATATTGCTGGCGGCCGAGCTGGCTTTGCCCCATCGCTTGAAGCGACAGCCCTTCGAGGAGGCCGTGATGGACGTCGGCCAGCTCGAGGACCGCCTGCGCAAAGCGCGTGCCGACGCGCCACCCGAGACAGTTCCCCAACAGGACGGCGCCCAGCCCGCAGCGGGCGTAAAAAAAGTGACCGGCCGCTAGTTGATAACGCCGAAAGCGCAACTAGCGGCGCCTCGCCGATGGATGACACACCTCGCTCGGACGCGCCGGGCAGCGGACCACAGCCGGTCCGTCCGGTTAAGATTGGCGCAGACTTCCGTCCGAAGCGCCTGTATACGCCCCTGGACCGCCTGACGCGCAATACGGCGGGCAAGCGCAGTTTCACGCATACCGCGCGCAAGCGCGGGCGGTATATCAGCGCGCGCCCGATGCTCGGCCGGCCCCAGGATGTGGCCTTCGATGCCACCATACGCGCTGCCGCGCCCTTTCAGTTGCGCCGCAAGCGCGCCGGCGAGGGCAAACAACTTGCCTTTGTGGTCAAGCGCGCCGATCTGCAGCGCAAAATACGCGTGCGGCGCACCGCCAACCTGATCCTGTTTGTGGTCGATGCCTCCTGGAGCATGGCAGCCTCAGAACGCATGGAGGCAACCAAGGGCGCGATCGTATCCTTGTTGCACGATGCCTATCAACGGCGCGACCAGGTGGGGCTGGTGGTGTTTCAACGCGAGGAAGCACGGGTCGTCCTGCCGCCCACGTCGAGCGTTGAATTGGCCCAATACGCCCTGCGCGACATCCCCGTCGGCGGGAAGACCCCCCTATCGGCGGGGTTGCTGGCGGCCTATCGGGTCTGCCTGGGCGCGCAGCGGCGCGACCCGGAAGTCATGCCACTGATCATCATTCTCACGGATGGGGCCGGTAATGTGTCTGTAACCGGCTTGCCCCCGCAGGAGGAAGCCGGGCGGGTGGCGGACCTGATCCACCAGAAGCACCTGCGCACAATCGTCATCAACATGGAGCATCCCGCCTTTGACCGCGGCCTGGCGCGCCAGTTAGCGGTCGAACTGGGCGGGACCTGCTATAGTCTGCCCGAGCTCAAAGCCGAGACGCTTGTCCAGACGGTGAAGGAGCAGATACGCGGGGCAGCGGTCGAGCATGAGGCCTGATGGGTGAGGCCGCACCCAGGCGCCTCCTGGCGGACTTGGCGTTAGTGTTCGTGACGGTCATCTGGGGCAGCACCTTTGTGATGGTCAAGAATGTTGTCGCGAATTACCCGCCCTTCAGTTTCCTGGCTATTCGGTTCACGTTGGCGGCGTTGGCGCTGCTGCCGTTCGTCTTGTTCGAACAGCGGCGGGCAAGAATGGAGCAGCGCAGGCGCAGAGAAGCCGGCGAACCGCGCTGCCGGGCAGTCTTGCTCCGGCGGCCGATCGCTCCTCTGCTGATCGGCCTCGCTTTGTTCGCCGGCTTCGCCTGTCAGACCTTGGGGCTGCAGCTCACCACACCCGCCAAAGCGGGATTCATCACCGGCACCTATGTCGTGATTGTGCCCCTTGTTACCGCCCTGGTTTTGCGCCAGAGGCCAGGGCGCAACGCCGCGCTGGGAGTCGCGTTGGCAATGACCGGTCTGGCCTTGTTGAGCCTGCGGGCCGGCCTGTCCGTCAGCCTGGGCGACGCGCTGGTCTTTGCTTGCGCCGTGGCCTTCGCCGCTCACATCCTGCTGACAGGTCGCTTTGCGCCGCGCTATGATCCAATGTTGCTGACTTTGGGACAGATCGTGGTTGTGGCTGGGCTGAGCGGGGCGTGCGCCCTGGCGCTGGAACCGCGCGTGGCTGCGAACCGCGAGGTTCTTTTCGCGGCCGCGTTCACGGGTTTGTTGGCGACGTCGGCCGCCTTTGGCATTCAGGTCGCTGCGCAGCGCTTCACCACATCCACTCACACCGCGCTGATCTTCGCCGGAGAATCCGTGTTTGCCGCACTGACGAGTTTCCTGCTTATCGGCGAAGTGTTGGGGCCGCGGCAATTGCTGGGCTGCGGGATGATTCTCGGCGGGATGGTTGTGGCGGAGCTGAAGGAACTGAAGTAGACATGGCCAGATCTTGCTCACAGGCGCCGTTGGGCAGTCGCCTGGCCTACTCGATTGCCAGGCTGATCTATTGGCTAATCGGCTGGCGCGTCGAAGCGGTTCTGCCAGACCTGCCCAAGTACGTGATCATCCTCGCGCCGCACACCTCCAACCTCGACGGCTTTGTTTCGTTCACCGGTGAAGCCATCCTCACCTGCGGCTTCCACACCATCAAAATCTCGTGGTTGGGCAAGCACACCCTTTTCCGTGGGCCGTTCGGTTATCTGATGCGCTGGCTGGGCGGAATCGCGGTCGACCGGCGCGCGCGCCACGCGTTCGTAGATCAGGCGGTGCAGGCCTTCAACGAGCGAGAGCACATCACATTGGGGATCACCCCGGAAGGCATGCGCAATAAAAGCCGCTATTGGAAGACCGGCTTTTATTACATCGCGCTGGGTGCACAGGCGCCTATAGTGCTCGCTTACGTGGATTATAAGCGCAAGGTGCTCGGAACCGGACCGCTGATCAGGCCCAGCGGCGATATTCAGGCCGATATGGCCGCCATCCGCGCGTTCTACGAGACCATCACCGCCCGGCATCCCGAGAAAGTGGGCCAGATGGAGGTTCCGCCGACGTAGACGTAGACGAGGTATCTAACCACAAAGTCACCGGCCCATCGTTGACCAGCTCGACTTCCATCGCCGCGCCGAAACGGCCGGTCTCGACGGGCAATCCCAGCGCGCGCAGTTGGGCTGCGAAATAGTCCACCAGTGGTTCAGCCTGCTCGGGGCGGGCCGCCGCGATGAAACTGGGGCGGCGCCCCCTGCGGGCATCGCCGTAAAGGGTGAACTGCGAGACGACGAGCACGGCCCCGCACACCTCCGCCAGCCCCAGGTTCATTTTGCCCTCCCCATCCTCAAAGACGCGCAGACCTGCGATCTTGCGCGCCAGCCAATCTGCCTCCGTCCGGCCGTCGGCGTGGGTCACACCTAACAGGACGAGAAAGCCCCGTTCGATCGCCCTCACAGTCTGTCCGGCCACCCGCACCGACGCCCGGCTGACGCGTTGGACCACCGCCCGCACGATATCCTCCTCTAGAGCCCGGCCGCGGTTGCCGTATCACGCACGACCTGGCCCGAGCGGCGGAAAGCCTCGGCTTCCTCGTCGTTGATGCCCGGCACGAGCACGGCTTCAACGCCGTCACGGCAAACAATGGCGGGTAGACTCAGGCAGACGCCCGAGACGCCCAACTGTCCTGTCAGCAAGGTGGAAACGCTCAACACGGTGTTCTGATTGCGCAGGATCGCCTCGACAATCTGACGGATGCTGAGGCCGATCGCGTAGAAGGTGGCTCCCTTGCGCTCGATGATCTCGTAAGCGGCGCGGCGCACCTGCGCGCTGATCTCGGCCTGCATCTCCGCGTCGCATGGTCTGCCACGCTGGCTACAAAACTCGTTGATCGGCATACCGGCCACGGTCGCCCGGCTCCAGGCGACGACCTCGCTGTCTCCGTGTTCGCCGATCACATTGGCGTGCACGCTGCGCGGGTCGACCTGCAGCTTTTGGCTGATGAGCGAGCGCAGCCGGGCCGTATCCAGCACCGTGCCGGAACCGATCACGCGCGAGGGCGGGAAGCCGGAGAACTCGAGGCTGGCGTAGGTGAGGATGTCCACCGGATTGGCGACGATCAGCAGGACCGCGTCCGGGGCGGCCTGTGCGATCTGCGGCACCATGTCGCGAAAGATCTGCGCGTTGCGCTTTACCAGGTCCAGCCGGCTCTCGCCCGGCCGCTGGGCCGCGCCCGCCGTAATGACAACCACCTGCGCCCCGGCGCAATCGGCGTACTTGCCGGCGCGGATGTTGACGGGCCGCACGAAGGGCGCTCCCTGGGCCAGGTCCATGGCTTCGCCTTCGGCTTTGTGCTCGTTCACGTCTACCAGGACAATTTCCTCGCCGATGCCGCTGATCATCAGCGCGTAGGCTGCCGTGGCGCCGACTGCCCCGACGCCAATGATCGCGATTTTGATGTGACCGCTTTCGCTTGCCATCTCAAGTCACCTTCACTACTATATGGTTGACGACGTCCGCCGCTTCGGCAAAGCGGTCGGCGGCGTTGCTGACATGACGATAGACCTCCCGATACTTGAGCGCCTTCACCACGTCCGCCACGTTCTGCGCGCTTGATAGGGTGTCCGCCACGGCAAGCCGGTATAGCTGCTCGACGCGGTTCTCGAGCGAGCGGGCCCGCAGAGCATGGTCGCCGGCAGCGTTTGGGTGATCTTTGAGCCTGACGATCGCCAAGTGAACCTCTCGGGCACCCTCTAGCTCCAGCGTGATCATCTGTTTCAGATAATCATCCGCTCGGATCCCCAGGATCTCCATCTCTTCGGCGGTGGTGGCCGTATAATCGATCACCTCGTCAATGGTGCGCGAGAGAGCGTAGATGTCTTCCGGGTCGAAGGGGGTGATGAAGGTGCGGTTCAGCTCCCGGTTGACGGCCCGGCGTAGCTCATCCGCCTCAGTCTCAATTTCCTTGACTCGCCGTGCTAACGAGCGATCGGCGCTATCGAGGTAGCGCTGCAGTTCCTCGATGGCTTCCAGCGTCTTGGCCGACTGGTCGACCAGCATCTGCAGGAAGAGCGCATCGCGTGATTTGAAGAGGTCTCGGATGCCCATCTTGAAATCCTAGCGGCCGAACGCCGCGCTGAGCAGCCAGCAAACCAGTCCCCCGGCCAGCATCGTCGCGGGGATGGTGAGCAACCAGCCCCAGGCCATCTCACCCAGAACGCCCCAGCGTACTTTCGTCAGCCGCTCGGCCGCGCCGGCCCCCGCCACCGCGGAACTCACCACCTGGCTGGTGCTGACCGGGCTGCCGCTTAGCGAAGCAAAGACGACGATCAACCCGGAAGCCAACTGGCTGTTAAAGGCGTGAAAAGGCCGGACCCGGTAGAAACGAGTGCCGATCGTGCGGATCATCCGCCGGCTGCCCAGGACAGTGCCGAGGGTAACCGCCACAGCGGCCGCAACGATGACCCAGAGCGGCACCTGAAAGGCGGGCAGCGAGCGAGCCGCGACCAACCCAAGCGTGATGATGCCCATTGATTTGGGCGCGTCATTGGCGCCGAAGCTGAGCGCCAGGCCGAATGTGGTCAATAGCTGGCAGCGCTTGAAAAACCAGTTAACGTGCCGTGTGGCGCCGCGCAGCAGGAGCATTGCCGCGCGTGTGACGACAAAGGCCAGGGCAATGCCGATCAGCGGCGCCGCGAAGAGCCCGATTGCAATCTTGATCAGGCCTGCAACGTGCAAGACTGCCAGGTCGAGCCGGCTGTGAAACAGGACCGCCCCCACCAATGCGCCGACAAGCGCGTGCGACGAACTGGTAGGCAAGCTCAACCACCACATGCCGAGATTCCAGGCGCAGGCTGCCAATATCGCGGCGATCACCACAGTGATGGTGACGTTCGCCGGATCAACAACTCCCGAGCCGATGGTGCGCGCGACTGCTACGCCAAAGATGAACGGGCCGCTGAACTCCGCCGCGCCGCCGATCACCAGCGCCCAGATAGGCGACGTGGCGCGTGAAGTGACCATGGTCGCCAGGGCGTTTGCGCCGTCTTTGGCGCCGTTGAGAAAGCTGAACAGCAATCCGAGAACGACCAGGACGATGATGGATAGGGGCGGTAATACGGCCGGCAACGCGTACCCCGTTTCAGCTGTGAAAAAGCCAGCGCCGGGCCGTCTGTCATTCAGCGGGGACCGGAGCTTATGCCACGTTTGACTCTGGACCTTCGACCCAAAGGGCGCCGTCCGCGCCTACTTCGCGTTTCCAGATGGGCGCGATCCGCTTGACCCGATCGATCGCGTACTGGCACGCGGCAAAAGTGTTCTGCCGGTGGGCGGCGGCCACCGCCACGACCACCGCGGTTTCGCCGACCGCCAGCCGGCCGATCCGGTGAACGATGGCCAGGGCGCTGACGTCCGGCCAGCGTGCCTGCACTTCCGCCCCGATCTCAGCCAACACCGACTCAGCCATCTCAGGATACGCTTCGTACTCGAGGTAGTCGGTAGCAAACTCTCCACGTTGGCCCGCGCTGGCCGGCGTGAGGCCGCGCACGGTGCCGGCGAAGACGGTGATTCCGCCCCGCTCCGGACCGAGCAGCCGCCCGGCAACCTCATCCAGCGACAGCGAGCGCTTCGTGACCTCGAAAAGCTTGGCCGTGGGCGCCGGGCCGGCGCCGCCGCTGACCGGAGGAATCAGTGCGATCTCGTCACCATCCGCCAGCCGCGTGCCGGGACCGGCATAGGACCGGTTGACTGCAATCGCGAAACGCCGCTCAGACAGGTGGGCGTCGGGATGAGCGGCTTCCAGGCGGGCGAGCAGGCTGGCTACGTCCAGGCCCGGCTCGATCGTCAGTGTCGTGTCGCCAAAACCCAACGCCTCGCGCAGCCCGGCGAAAGCGCGTACCCGTATTTTCATCGCCTCAGCCATCAAGATCTATCCTTGTGCCACTCGCCGCTTCTGCCGCCGCGCTTTTCCAGCAGGCGCACGCTGCCAATGACCATCCCGCGCTCCACTGCCTTGGCCATATCGTAGATGGTCAGCGCCGCCACGCTGACCGCGGTCAGCGCTTCCATCTCGACCCCGGTCTGGCCGTGGCAGCGGACGGTGGCCCGAATGTCGACCGCGGACGACTGCTCGTCAAAAGCAAAATCGACGGCGACGTGGGTCAATAGCAATGGGTGGCAGAGGGGGATCAGCTCGGACGTGCGTTTGGCGGCCAGGATGCCGGCCACGCGCGCCGTGCCCAGCACATCGCCTTTCGGCAGGTTGCCGGCTTTCAACAAGCGCAACGTCTCCGGGCGCATCATCACCCGCCCTGCCGCCACCGCCTCCCGCTCAGTCTCGGCCTTGGCCCCCACATCTACCATGCGGGCCTGGCCTTGATCGTCAAGGTGGGTCAGTTCGCTCATAATTCGACATTGTATCGTATGCGCACCCTGAATGCAATGAAGCGGGCTGCCGGATTGCCGATTGGACAGCAACGATCTGCCCGAGAGAAAAAGAAGAGGCCGGGTTTTCGTCAGAAACCCGGCCCCTTTAGGTGCGGATAGCAGTCCTCGCGTTATGCCGACTTCTCGCGCAGCGGCTCACCCCACGGGACGGCCCGGCCGGCTTGCGTCAGCAACAAGGGTGTCGCGTTGCGCGTGATGCACTCGGCGTTCACGACGCACTTGACTATCTCCGGGCGGGACGGGATCTCGAACATCACATCCAGCAGCACCCGCTCGATGATCGTCCGCAGCCCGCGCGCGCCCGTGCGCAGTTTCATTGCCTGCTGGGCCGCGGCCCGCAGCGCTTCCTGCGTGAACGTCAACTCCACATGGTCCAGCTCGAACAGCCGCTGGAACTGCTTGATGATGGCGTTCTTGGGCTCGGTCAGGATGTCGACCAAGGCGTTCTCGTCGAGCGGGTCCACATTCACCGTCACCGGCAAGCGGCCCACGAACTCGGGGATCATGCCGTACTTCAACAGGTCATCTGAAATAACCTGCTGAAGCAGGACCAGCGTCTGGGCTTCCTTAGTCGCCGGAATCTCGGCGCCGGTGTGGAAACCCACCTTGCCCTTGGCTCCGACCCGTTGGCCGACGACGTCCTCCAGGCCGGAGAATGCGCCACCGCAGATAAACAGGATGTTGCGCGTGTCGAGCTGGATGAATTCCTGATTGGGGTGCTTGCGCCCGCCTTGCGGCGGAACGTTGGCGACGGTGCCCTCGATAATCTTGAGCAACGCCTGCTGCACGCCCTCGCCCGAAACGTCGCGGGTGATCGATGGGTTGTCACCGCTCTTGCGCGCGATCTTGTCTATCTCGTCCACGTAGACGATGCCCAGCGCAGCACGCTGGATATCCCAGTCGGCGGCCTGAAGCAGCTGAACCAGGATGTTTTCCACGTCCTCGCCCACGTATCCCGCCTCGGTCAGCCCGGTGGCGTCCGCGATGGTAAAAGGCACGTCGAGGATGCGGGCCAGCGTTTGCGCCAGCAGAGTCTTACCACAGCCGGTCGGCCCGATGAGCAGGATGTTGCTCTTCTCGAGCTCCACGTCGCCACGGCCGCTGCCGCTCTGGATGCGCTTGTAGTGATTGTAGACCGCGACGGCCAGTACTTTCTTGGCGCGCTGCTGGCCCACCACGTACTCGTCCAGCTTCTCCACGATCTCGCGCGGCGCCAGTAGCCGGGACTGTTGTTCCGGCCGCGGGGTGTTCTCGATACCATCCTCTTCCAGGACTTCCTGGCACAAACCCACGCACTCATCGCAGATGAATACGCCGTCCGGTCCGGCGATCAGCCGCCGGACCTGACCCTGGTCCCGATGGCAGAAAGAACAACGCTGGACGTCGATGACCTTACTTGCCACTGCCTTTACCTAGTCCTGGCGCCAGGGCCGCGGGGCCGAGAACCTCGTCGATCAGCCCGTACTCCTTGGCCTGTGTGGCGCTAAAGTAGCGATCGCGCTCGGTATCGTCCTGGATGCGCTCGGTCGGCTGGCCGGTGTGGTGCGATAGAATAATATTCAGTTCCTCGCGCAAGCGCAGGATTTCCCGGGCCTGAATCTCGATCTCGGTGGCCTGGCCCTGCGCCCCGCCCAGGGGCTGGTGCATGTGGATTGTGGCGTGGGGCAGAGCATAACGTTTGCCCTTAGCGCCTGCCGTCAGCAGGACCGTGCCCATGCTGGCCGTTACGCCCACGGCGATGGTGCTGACCGGGGCGCGCACTAGCTGCATGGTATCATAGATTGCCATGCCGGCGTAAATGACACCGCCCGGCGAGTTGATGTAAATCTGGATGTCCCTATCGGGATTCTCGTTGTCCAGGAACAGCAATTGGGCGACGATCAGATTCGCGACCTGATCGTTGATGCCCGTGCCCAGGAAGATGATACGCTCCTTGAGCAAGAGCGAGTAGATGTCGTAGGCTCGCTCACCCCGACCTGACGTTTCGATGACCATCGGGATCAGCGCTTCCGGGATCCTTAGATGGGAACTCATGTTCTCACTCCATTCGCGGGGGGGCCACAGGCCCGTGGGGTTCCCAGGCTGGGAACGGGTTCCCATCTTGGGAACCTATTGCTTCTCGACAGACGGTTCCCCCTCTTCCTGTCCTGCCGCATCAGTGTTTGGCGCCGCCGTCCCTTGCTCGGCAGCCGGCGCCTCGGTAGTGGCTGGCTCGGCAACTTCGCCTTCCGGTGCAGTCGCCTCGCCGGTCACGATCTCGCGCAAGCGGGCTAACGTCTTCTCAGTCAGCAGTTCCTGCCGGATCATCTCCCGCCCGGGCTCACCGCCCAGTATCTCAAGTAAGTTCTTCGCCTCTGGATTATCATCGACACCCGATGGTATCATTTGCTCGATATGTGCGCTGATCTCCTCAGGCGTGACCTCGATCTTCTCATCGCGCGCCAATGCGCTGAGGACCAGGCGGCCCTTAGCCCGCTCTTCTGCCTGACTGCGGATGCGCTGCCGGTACTCGGCGGCGTTGGTTCCCTGGAGCTTCAAGTAATCGTCCAGCTTGTACCCGATATCGCTCAGCCGGTGCTCCAGATCGTGCAGCATTTCTTCCACGCCTTCATTCACCACCACGGGCGGGTATTCCATCTGAGGCGCGTGCTCGATCAAGGCACGGATCGCGTCGTCGTTGAGCTTGGACTGGGCTTCGGCCTTGGCTTGTTCGGTCAGGCTTACCAGCAACTTGGCGCGCAGATCGGCCAGATCCTGGTAATCGCCCTGGCCTTTGGCCCACTCGTCGTTCGTTTCGGGTTGCACGTGCGCCCTGACAATCTTAACCGTGGCGTGGAAGTTAGCTTCCTGGCCTTTGTAGCGCGAGGTCGAATCCTCGGGATAGGTCAGGGTGAAATCCTTCTCGTCACCGGCAGCCATGCCCACGAATGCCTGGTCAAACCCCGGGAGCCAGCCACTCTCGTCTTTCAGGTTGATCTCCCAATCACGGTTGTCCATGATGGAGTCTTCACCGACGTCGCCCTTGATGTCCACCACGGCCGTATCACCGATCTCGGCCGGCCGTTCGATGTCCACCCAGGTGGCCAGCTGATTGCGGCGTCCTTCGATCACCTTGTCTACGTCGGCCTCGGTCACGTTGAGTTGAGGCTCCTCGAGGCGCAGAGTGTGGTAGTCGCCCAGGTCCACGGTGGGCTCGAGAGGCACGGTCAGCTTGAAGGCCAGCGGGTCCATCTCTACGTCTACCAGCGCAGCCTGAGCGTAGGGCTCAATCTGCTCCGTTTCGAGTACCTCGCTGTAGACTTCCCGGCCCAGATCGTCCAAAACTTCATTCAGCAGGGCTTCGCGTCCGTAAGCGCGTAGCACGGCTGAATAGGGCGCGTGTCCCTTGCGAAAACCGGGCACGTTCGCGCGTTTGGCGACCTGCTTCGCAGCTCGCTGTAACGCTGTTTCAGTCCGCTCGGGGCCGAGCTGGATCGTGAGATCCAGTTGATGGTCGTCGCGGGGAGATGTCGTAATCGTCAATGGCTCGGTCAAAGTGCCCCGAACTCCTTTCTGTCTAAAAAGGCTCTCTTTTTACCAGTGGTTTATTATAACACGCATAAGATAAAAGGACGCAAAAGAAAGTCGAGCGTCAAATTCGGCCAAACTGGCGCGCCAGCTCCCCGGCCGAAACGTGGATCATAGTGGGACGACCATGCGGGCAGGTGCGTGGCGACGCGCACTCCTCCAGTTGGCGGACCATCGCCTGCATCTCCAGCAAGCTAAGAACCTGGCCTCCCTTGATGGCAGCGCGCTTGCAGATCAGGGTCACCAGGCGCGCCTCCAGCGTGCCGCCAACCACATCGAGGCCCTGGGCCAGCCCATCGATAATCTCAGCCGCCGCGCTGTGTGGATTTTGCGTATTCAGCACGGCCGGCAAGCTGCGCAACAGGTAGCTCCCGCCGCCAAACGGCTCGACCTCCAGCCCCCACTCGGCCAGCGTAGCCAGCGCGCCGCCGACAACGCTGGCCTGTTCGGGGCTGAGATCGAGGACTAGCGGTTCCAGCAGTGGTTGGATTACCAGGCGCTGCCGGGCGTGATCCGTGAACAGCATCTCATAGAGGATCCGTTCGTGCGCCGCGTGCTGGTCGATCATGTACATGCCATCCGGACCTTCGGCTACAATATACATCGCGCCCAGTTGGCCGACCACGCGCAGCAGGGGAACCTTGCGCCCTATCATATTCGGCGCAGATAGCGGCAGGTCCGGCGAGGGGGCCGCACCGGCTGCTTCCGGGTCTGGCTGCGCAGGCGCTCCCAGGGCGGGCGATTGCGAAGAACCAGGCAATCCGTTATCCGCACCATCGGAGTGGTGGTTGAGCGGGTTGTGCCCGCTGCCGGCGGCCAGCAGGACATCGTGCCGGGCGGACCAGGCGGCCAACTCATCCCAGCTAGGTTGCCGCACATTGAGAGAGCCGGGCGAGTCGCCGCCAGGCATTTGTGGGATGGGGGCATGATCGGTCAGCGTGCGGCGGACGGTCCGTTGCAGCGCGCCGAAGACACGGTTGCCCTCTCGGAAACGCACCTCGGCCTTGGCCGGGTGAACGTTGGCGTCCACGTCAGCCGGGTCCATCTCGATGAAAATGAGCGCGACCGGGTAACGACCGACGGGCAGCATGGTGTGATAGGCCTGGATCACGCCGTAGGCCAGCGAAGTGTCCTGGAACCAGCGCCGGTTGACGAACAGCGTGATGTAGCTGCGGTTGGAGCGGTTGAGGGCCGGGGCGCCGATGTAGCCCGTCACCACCACACTGGTGGGCAGTTGATTGAGGTATTGCTCGGCCGGCCCGGCGTCGCCGCCCTCATCCGCCTGGCCGGTCTCCAGCGGCAGCATCTGCCTGGCCATCTCCAGGCCGTAAGCCTTCACCAATACGTCGTAAAGCTTGCCGCTGCCCGTCGATTGAAAGATGAGCTTACCATCGGAGAGCAGGCTGAGGCGCAACTCGGGATAGGCCAGGGCGTAGCGGGTGACGATCTGCAGGATGTGGCCGGCCTCGGTTGTGGCTGACTTGAGGAATTTGAGGCGGGCCGGAACGTTCGCGAACAGGTGCTCTACAGTCACCGTCGTCCCCGGCGGTGCGCCCCGCGGCTCGCTGGCGATCGACAATCCGGCTGCGACGCGCACCACGCTGCCGGCGTCCTCGCTGGCTGAGCGGGTGAGCAGGGAGACATGCGCGACCGAGCCGATGCTTGCCAGGGCTTCGCCGCGAAATCCCAGTGTGGTCAGCCGGTTCAGGTCTTCGGCGCGGCTGATCTTGCTTGTGGCGTGCCGGTGAAACAGCGCCCCGGTATCGGCTGCCAGGATGCCGCAGCCGTTGTCCTGTACGCGGATCAGGCGCTGTCCGCCCTCGCGCACCTCGACGCGGATGTCGGTTGCGCCGGCATCGATGCTGTTCTCGATCAGCTCTTTGACCACAGACGCGGGACGCTCGACCACCTCGCCGGCGGCGATCTGGTTTGCGACATCAGGTGGAAGGATCTGGATCGACATAGACTGGCGCTCCGTATGCCGTGCGTGCGCGTACGCCGTGCGCACGCGTACGCCATGCGTACGTCTATTGTACCATCAGCCGTAGTTGTGGCGCAACGCACACGCGCACGTCGTCTGGCGGAGAAGCTTGCCGGCCGGCCGGGCGCGCGGGCAGGCCTTTGACGCGGCGCGCCATGATGTATGGTCAGTTACTGACCGCCAGTCAGTTTTGCTCTACCATTCCATTGTCAGTCCAATTCGTCTTTTGGGAACCCTCTGCTAGCTCACCTACGGGAGTTCAGCCTTGGTTATGTCTTCACAACGCCGGGCACGCGAACGGGCGCAGCGCAAGGAGGGGATCCTGCAGGCTGCGCGCGCGGCTTTTGCCGAGTCGGGCTATCGCCGGACCACCGTCGAGGCGGTGGCGGAACGCGCTGAGATCGGCAAAGGCACCATTTACCTCTACTTCGAGAGTAAGGACGCGATCCAGGCTGAATTATTGCTCCAGGCGTTGGCCGAGCTGCAGGCGCAACTGAAGGCCGCCGGTGACAATCCTGCCACACAGCGCCCCGACCAGAAACTGCGGGCGATGGCGGACGCCTACCTGGATTTTGCGCAGAACATCCCCGATTATTTCCGCTTGCTCAATGCCTACGATCGCGGCGACTTCGAGCAAGGTACCTCCACGCAACAGCAGGAGCGGCTGCTCGAAGCGAGCAACAACGCCCTGGACCTCGTCACTCAAGCCATAGCCGATGGCATGGCTTCAGGGTTGTTCGGTCAGGGCGATCCCCGGAAGATGGCGGCAGTCCTTTGGGGCGCGATGAACGGTGCTCTCAGCCTGTTGGCTCACCCCATCCGCCGCAACATGCTGCCGGGGACGGATGGCCAGGCGCTTTGCCTGGCGACGGTTGACCTGCTGTTGCAAGGCTTGATGGATCAAAAATAGAGGAGGTCTACGTGAAGGAAGTCGTCATCGTTAACCCGGTGCGCACCCCCATCGGTAGTTTCGGGGGCGCCCTGCGCAGCATCCCCGCCTATGACCTGGCCTGTCTCGTCATGAAGCGGATCCTGCGTGACACCGCCATCGATCCCGGCCAGATCAGCGAGGTGGTGTTCGGCAACACCGGCATGCCCTCCGAGGCGGCCAACATCGCGCGCGTCAGCGCCCTCTATGCCGGCATCCCTCAGCACGTGCCCGCTTACACCGTCCAGCGCAACTGCGCCTCGGCCATGCAGGCCATTGCCAGCGCCTACAACTCGATTCAGGGCGGCGACGGCGACCTGTTCCTGGTGGGTGGAACGGAGAGCATGAGCAACATCCCGTACGTCAGCAAGGGCGCTCGCTGGGGCCTGAAACTGCGCAACAGCGAGCTGACCGACGCGTTGTGGGAAGGGCTCACCGATCCTACCTGCAACCTGCTGATGGGCGGCACCGCCGAGAACCTGGCCGAGCAGTACCATATCAGCCGGGAGGAGCAGGACCAGTTCGCCGTGCAAAGCCACAAGCGGGCGTTTATGGCCACACGCATGGGCAAGTTCAAGGAGGAGATCGAGCCGGTCGAGGTCATCAAGAAAGCCGCCGGCCAGGAGGTCGCCAAGGAGTCGATTACGCAGGACGAGGGCATCAACCCGGGCCTCACCGTGCAAAAGGCGGCCCTCTATCCGACGGTATTCAAGAAGAATGGCACGGTTACGCCGGCGAATGCCTGTCCTATGAATGATGGTGCAGCCGCTATGTTGGTGGTCACTGTGGAACGCGCCGCAGAGCTGGGACTTAAGCCCATGGGACGCATCCTCTCCTACGCCTTCACCGGCGTCGACCCGGCCTATATGGGCATCGGGCCGGCGACGGCGATGCCCAAGGCGTTGCAGCGCGCCGACTTGACGTACGACAAGCTCGACCTGGTCGAGCTGAACGAGGCTTTCGCGGCCCAGTCGTTGGCAGTGGCTAAGCGCATGACCGACGAAGGCCACGGTTGGAATTGGGATAAGACCAACGTCAACGGCGGCGCCATCGCCCTGGGCCACCCGGTTGGCGCCTCGGGCTCGCGCATCGTGGTCACCCTGTTGCATGAGATGCAGCGCCGCAACAGCCGCTACGGCCTGGCAACCCTGTGCGTCGGTGGCGGGCAGGGGGCGGCGCTGGTGGTCGAGAGAGTGTAACCAAATGCGCCGCGCGTTTAGCACGTGCGAAAGGAGCAAGTTATGTACATTTTTAAGGCCGCCGTAATCGGCGCGGGGACGATGGGGGCGGAGATCGCGCAGGTGATCAGCTTCAGCGGTCTGCCGGTGATTCTCAAGGACGTCGACCAGGGCATGCTCGACAAGGGCATGAAGACCATCCGGGAGATCTACCAGAGCCGGGTGGACAAGGGTAAGATGAGCGCCGGGGAAATGGCAAGCAAGCTGTCCCTGGTAGAGGCGGCGCTGACCTACGATGGCTTCGGCGACGTGGATATCGTCATCGAAGCCGTGCCCGAAAAAATGGGTATCAAGAAGGCTGTCTTCAAGGAACTGCAGGCCTGCGTGCCTGAGACCACCATCTTTGCCAGCAACACTTCGGCCCTGTCGATCAGCGAGATGGCCGCGGCTACCGACCGGCCGGCCAAGGTGATCGGCATGCATTACTTCAACCCGGCGCATGTCATGAAGCTTGTGGAGATCATCCCCGGCCTGGACACGAGCCAGGAGACGGTCGACGACGTGGTGATGTTCACCGAGTCGCTGCGTAAGGTGGCAGTCGTGGTGCAAGAGTGTCCGGGGTTCCTGGTCAACCGGCTGCTGATGCCGTATTTGGGGGAAGCCACGTATTGCTTGCAGGAAGGCGCCGCTTCGATGACGGACATCGACGCAGCTCTCGTCGATTTTGGCATGCCGATGGGACCGTTTACACTCATGGACATGACGGGTATCGACGTGTGCGCTTATGTAGGTAAGTATCTGAACGAAGAGTATGGCACGCGCGCCACGCTCCCCGTCCTGTACGGCAAGATGGTCGAGGTGGGCCGGCTGGGCGAGAAGGCAGGTAAGGGCTTCTACAGTTACGGCGATGAAGGTGACGAGGCCATGCAGGCCATCCTCGCCTCGTTCCCGAAAGACCCGAACAGCAAATTTGGCGTCGAGCGCGTCTTCTACCCCATGATCAACGAAGCTGTGCTGGCGCTGCAGGAACACATTGCCTCCCCGAATGATATCGATATGGCCACTATCGCCGGCCTGGGCATGACCTACCACGGAGACCGCAAGGGTCCGCTGGCGATTGCCGATGAGATCGGCCTCGATGTGGTGCTGAACGGCCTGCAGGAGCTGCAGAAGCAATACGGTGAGCGCTTCCGGCCAGCTCAGTTACTGAAGACCAAGGTGCGCGCCGGGCACCTTGGGGTGAAGACGCATCGCGGTTTTATGGAATACGCGTGACCGCGTAACAAGGGGGACAGATGATGGCTGAGTACACGAATGTCAAGGTGAGCATCGAGGACCGCGTCGCGGTATTGACGCTTGACCATCCACCGGTCAACGCGTTCAGCACTGCCATGCTCCAGGATCTGGAGGCGGCCTTCGATGAGATGGTGGCCGACGATCAAGTCAAGGTGATCGTCATCACCGGTGGCGGGCAGATGGCGTTCGCCGCGGGCGCCGACATCAAGGAAATGGCCTCCCTGGGCGGACAGGGCGGCGCCGAGACGGGCCTGGTCTTCATGAAGAAGGGCCAGGACATTTTTAACAAGATCGAATGCAGCCCTAAGCCGGTCATCGCCGCGATCAACGGCGTGGCGTTGGGCGGCGGTATGGAGTTGGCCATGGCCTGCCATATCCGCATCCTGGCCGACCGGGCGCGCATCGGACAGTCGGAGAGCAACCTGGGCATTATCCCGGGCTGGGGCGGCACGCAACGCCTGCCGCGCATCGTGGGCACGGGCAAGGCCATCGAATTGATCCTGACCGGCGATATGATCAACGCCCAGGAAGCGTTCCGGTTGGGACTGGCCAATAAGGTCGTGCCGGCCGGGCAGGTAATGCACGAGGCGCTGGGCCTGGCCAAGAAGATCGCAGCTAAGAGCAAGATCACCAACCAGGCCACGCTGGACACGGTGATCAACGGTATGCGCATGCCCCTGGAGGAAGGCGTGCTCTACGAGCGCAAGCGCATCGGCGAGGTGATGAACAGCAATGATACGCGCGAGGGCTTGACTGCCTTTGTCGAGAAACGGCAGGCAAAGTTTACCGATAGCTAACAGGTCCCGTGTTTTTCGCTACAGCGTTCTTCCTGCGGGCGGCGGGGCCCCCCGCAGGATACCTCCTCCCACAAAAGGATTACCTTAAAAATGGACGCGCGAACCAACGTAGGACCGCAAATCGCGGTGTTTATTGACTTCGAGAATGTGGCCACATCGGCCGAGGCGAATTTTGGCGATTTCGATGTTAACGCTGTGATGGATTTGCTGCGGACACGGGGCCGCCTGCTGATCAAGCGTGCATACGGCGACTGGGGGCGTTTTCACCGCTACCGCCGCCCCATGATGGAGAACGGCATCGATCTTTTTCAGCTTTATTCGGTAGGGATCCAACAGAAAAATCGTGCCGACGTGCGCCTGGCGATCGATGCCATGGAAACGGTGTTCACCCGTCCAAACATCGATACCTACGCCATACTATCGGGCGACAGTGATTTTACCGAATTGATCCACAAACTGCGTGACTACGGTAAGTATACCGTAGGCATCGGTCTGCGCTCGGCAACCAGCGACCTGCTGCGCCGGGCCTGCGATGAGTTTGTTTTCTACGAAACCCTCGTCACCGAGGAACTGAGCGAGATTGCCGACCAGCTGCAATTGCCTGACCCGCGCGATCTGCTGCGGCGGGCAGTCTGCGCAGCCGAGCAGAAAGGGGAGACGCCGGTTTTCGCCGGGAGGCTCAAGCAAATCATGCTGGGGCTGGATTCGTCCTTCAATGAGGCCAACTATGGCTTCCCGCAGTTTCGCGCCTTTCTCGAGGCCCATAAGGAGCTGATCGACATCGAGGAGCACGGGCTGCAGTTATACGTTACCCTGCGCAAGGTCGAGGCCGCGGTCAGCCTGCCGACCCCACCTCCGCCGCCGATCAAGCCGACTGCGGACCTGGTGCAGCGTTACCGCAGCTTTCTGCGTGAATCCAGCCTGCGAGTGGTCGACCTGACGACGCGCCAGCAGGTGTTGCGTGACCTGATCGCCACTCTGCAGGCGCAGCCGGAGCCTGTCTCGCTAAACGCTGCGGCGGACCTCTTGAAGGACCGCTACGATGCTGAGAACGCACTGACCCCGAAGATCGCCGTGCCGGATGTCATGCGTCTGTTGGTGATGAGCGGCGCCCTGGAATTTGCGGGGCGGCAGGCCTGTAGCGATGCGCCGTTGCGAAACGCGCTGAGCCTCAGCCTCGACGACCTGGCCTGGGGCTGCGAAGCCGTCTATGTCTGGCGCTTGGTGGAAGGCGCGGTGCCGGTGGTGCCGTCGCAACTTGTGCCGGTGCTCTACGACGGCAGCATCGACGTGAGCCGGGCCGTCTCGCTGTGCCAGGGGCTGGTCGACAGAGGTATGATCCAGCCCGTCGGCGACGCCTACGTTGTCGCGGCCGATCAGATCACCAGGCTGATCCAGCGCGAGGAACTGCTCATGGTTGCGGCCGACCTGGCACGCGTGGCCATGCCGGTGGGCGAGCCCTTGACACCGCTGACCGCGGAGAACCTGTTCCGCGAGGGTTCGGAGCTGCGCCAGAAAGACTTTGCCGGTAGCTCGCAACGCTATCTGCAGGCCGCACGGGTGCAATTGGAGGCCCTGCGCGCCGGCCAGACCCGGGCGGGGTTCGACGACCTGAAGTGGTACCTGGCCAGCTACTGCTCGGTCAAGGCCGGCCACGCTTTTGTCAACGGAACGTACGACGATGCCATCCCGTATTACCTGGCGTTCTTCAGCCTGGCGCAAGAGGCGGATAGCGTGTGGCCGCGCATCCAGCGCCTGGTCAGCCCGATGTCCAGTTACTTTTTTGCGATCGCGGGCAAGCAACTGGATGTGGTCGTGCCCTCGAACCTTGGGCGTTCGCTGGCCTGCCAGGTCGCGCTGCGCGTTCACAACCACACCAACCCGGCTGTCGGCCAGAATTGGGAGCGGTTGATCGGCCGCCTGGCGGACGTCAACCTGGGGATTGTGCGCCAGCTCTACAACGACACGGTCAGCCTGATCGGACCGGTTTCAATGGCCCAGGGGGCGACAGATAACCTGCCCCGCATCAAGCGAACACGTGCCTTCCTGGCCGATTTGATCGGCCGACGCGAAGGCGATGTCGCGATTGAGGAAGTAGTGGCGTAACAGGAGTAGGATATGGACTTTACTCTCACTCCCGAACAGCAGATGTTCCGCGACATGTTCCGCGACTTTGCGGCCAAGGAAGTGGCGAAAGTTGCGGACCAGGCGGACAAGCAAGAGGCCCTGCCGCCCAAGCTTCTCAAACGAGCTGCGGCACAGGGCTTCCTGGGCGCCGTAGCTCCCGAAGAACCTTACGGGGGCGCCGGGCTGGATACCATCAGCTACACCTTGCTGTTGCAGGCGTTGGCCGGCGAGTGCGCCAGCACTGCCCTGACCATCCACGTCCACAACAGCCTGGCCTTGCGCACCATTCTCAGGCAGGGCAGCCCGGCGCTCAAGGAAGCGTTGGTGCCGGAGATGGTGACCGGCGAGCGGCTGGGGGCTTTCGCGCTCACCGAGGCAGGGGCCGGCAGCGATCCAACCCGGCTGCGCACCGTCGCGGCTCAGGTGGACGGCGGCTGGACCATCAGCGGGGCCAAGACCTGGGTCAGCAACGGTGGCCTGGCAGGGGTCTACATCGTGTTCGCGCTGACCGACCCGCCTGCCGGCGCGCGCGGGATGACGGCTTTCGCGGTGCCGGCGGAGACGCCCGGCCTGACCGTCGGCGGGCGCCAGAAGACGCTGGGGCTGCGCGGGGCCAATATCACCCGCCTTTACCTGGAAGATTGCCGGGTGCCGGCGGAGAACCTGCTGGGCGCGCCGGGACAGGGCTACAGGATCGCCCTGGAAACCCTCGACTTCGGCCGCATCGGAGTCTCGGCCATCGCCGTGGGCGGCGCCGAGCACGCGCTGGAAGTGGCGGCCAGGTATGCCAGCGAGCGCGTCCAGTTCGGGGCGCCGATCGCCCAAAAACAGGCCATCCAGGCTTACCTGGCCGACGCGGCAACCCAGCTCGCCGCGGCCGAATGCCTGATGCGCCGGGCGGCCTGGCTGGTCGACCAGGGCAAACCGGTCACGCGCGAGGCGGCAATGGCCAAGCTGTTCTGCAGCCGCATGGCCGCCGACGTGACCGATCAGGCCGTGCAGATCCACGGCGGCATCGGCTTCATGCAAGACTACCCCGTCGAACGCTACTATCGCGACGCGCGTGCGCTGGAGCTGGTCGAGGGCACGACCCAGATCCAGCAGGTCATCATCGCCGAGGACATGCTTGCCGGCTACGGCATCAAGGTCAAACCGTAGGGGGATCTTATGGATTTTACTTTTTCCAAAGAGCATCAATTGTTCCGCCAGACGGTGCATGAGTTTGCGGAGCAGGAGATCAAGCCGCTCGCACAGAAGGTGGACAAGGACGAGAGCCTGGCCACGGAGACGATTCGTAAGCTCGGCGATGCCGGCTTGCTGGGGGTGCCTTTCCCGCAGAAGTACGGCGGCGCCGGCCTGGGCGAGACCGGCTATTGTATCCTGATGGAGGAGATCGGCCGTGTCTGTACCAGCACGGCAACCCTCATCGGCGCGCACGTCGGCATCGGCACGCTGGCCATCTACATGGGCGGGACCGAGGCGCAGAAGATGCGTTACATGCCCGACCTGTGCACCGGGCGCAAGATCGCTTCCTTCTGCCTGACGGAGCCGGGCGCCGGCTCGGATGCGGCGGCCATCCGGACCAGTGCCATCCGCGACGGGCACAACTACATCATCACCGGCTCGAAGATCTACATCACCAACGGGCCTATCGCCAGCACCTTCAGCGTCATGGCGATGACCGATCCCGCCCTGGGGGCGCGCGGGGGAGCCACGGCTTTCATTGTCGAAAAAGGGACCCCCGGGCTGTCGGTGGGCAAGATCGAACACAAGATGGGTATCCGTGGCAGTGCGACCTCCGAGATCGTTTTTGACGAGGTCTGTGTCCCGACGGAGAACGTGATTGGCCAGGTGGGGGCCGGCTTCGTCACCTTTATGCAGACGCTGGATAGCGGGCGTCTCGGCCTGGGCGCGGCCTCGTTGGGAGGCATACGCACGGCGCTGGAATACATGGCGCAGTACGCGGCCGGGCGCCAGCAGTTCGGCAAGCCGATCGGTGAGAAGCAGAGCATCCAATGGATGATCGCCGAGACCGCGGCTGACCTGGATTTGCTCTACTCGCTGGTCTACCGCACGGCCTGGATGGTGGACACGGGACAGGCTTACTCGCGCGAGGCGGCGGCCTGCAAGCTGTTCGGCTCGACCGCAGCGTCGCGAGCCATCGACCGGGCGTTGCAGGTCCATGGGGCCTTGGGCTATAGCCGGGACTTCCCGCTCGAACGCATGTGGCGCGACGCCCGCATCGGCGAGATCTTCGAGGGCACCAATGAGGTCCAGCATTACGTGATCGCCGAGGAAGTGCTGAAGCCTTACGGCGTGCGCGTGCGGCCGTGACAAGGAGTGAGCCATGCGAATCGTAGTTTGCGTCAAACAGGTATACGATCCGGCCACGGTGCGAATTTCGCGCAGCCGGGAGGAATTTGATCTGCGCGGTGCCACCCGGATCACCAATCCGGCGGACCGCTACGCGCTGGAAGCCGGGTTGAGGCTGCGCGACGGCGACGCCCTGGGCGGCGAGGTCATCGCCGTGACCGTGGGCGATGCGCAGGCCGATGACACGGCCCACGAGGCGATAGCCATGGGCGCTGACCACGCAATGCTGGTCAGCGGGCGCGAACTGGCCGCCGCCTCAGGCCGGACGGTCACTCGCGCGCTCGCGGCCGCCGTCGAGCGCCTGGCCCCCGTCGACCTGGTGCTGACCGGTGACATCGGCGCCGTCAATGGCACGGGCGGCCTGGCCGGACGGCTGGCGGCTGCGTTGGGCTGGCCCGTCGTGCTGGATGCGCTGCAATTGGCCCCGGCCGCGGACGGGCTGGAAGCGCTGGTGTCGTATGCTGGCGAGGGCCGGCTGGTCAGCCTGAGCGGGCCGGCGGTGGTGTCAGTCCGTCCCGGCCCGGAACGGCCACGCTACGCCCATGCGGCGCGCATCGCCAATGCCTGGCAGCCGGGCCTGGTCGAAACGTGCTCTCCCGCCGACCTGGGCCTTGAAGGTGACCTGCTGATCGGCGATACCGAGGCCGGAGGCCTGGTCCTCGGACCGGAGCGCACGCGCGGCCAGGTGATCGGTGGCGGGGTTGAGGATGCCGCCGGAGCCGTCCTCGAGGTGCTGCGCGAGCAGCGGCTGATCTGAGAAGGAGCGTTTTATGGGCATGGACCTCTCATACCTTGAAGCTTTGATGGGCGGCGGTTCGCAAGGACCGGAAGGCGGCAGTGGCGGCGTGTGGGTGGTCAGTCCCGAGGGCGCGCTTGACGACGGCATCCTGCGCCTGGTCGGCAAGGCGCGTGTGCTCGCCGACTCGCTGGGCGGTTACGTCTACCTGCTGCTCGCGGCCGGGGCCGGCCAGGATGCCGGGCAGACGGCCATCCGCGCGGGCGCCGATCGGGTGGTGCTGGCCGGCGGAGTGCCGGCTCTCGCTGACCTGGTTGACTTCTTCAGCGCGCGCGCGCCCCAGGCCGTCCTTCTCCCGTACACATACCTCGGCCGCAGCCTCGGCCCCGGGTTGGGCCAGCGCCTGGGCGGCGGCGTCGTAGGCTGCGCGGCCGATTTGGCCCTCGATCCCAGCACCCAGCGTGTCATTGCCCATGTGCCGGTCATGGATAACGCGGCACGGCAGAACGTCATCATCCTCGAGCAACCGGCCGTTGTCGTGGTCGACACCCTGGCGCTCCCGGCCGCCTTCAGCGAGCCGTGGCGCAGCGGCGAAGTCGAGGAATCCGGGCTGACCTGGGGCGCCGCGCCCGCATACCTGGCAGCCGATCTGCCGGCCTTCCCGGCCCGGATCGCCACTGCGCCGCTGGTCGTGGCCGCCGGCCGCGCTCTCAAGGACGCCGGGTTCGAGGTGGCGAGACGCCTTGCCGCAAGGCTGGGCGGCGCGCTGGCCGGTGATGTGAGCGCTCTGGATGCCGGCTGGATCGACGAGGAGCAACTGGTCGACATAACAGGCCAGAGCATCGCTCCCAAGCTCTACCTGGCCCTCGGCATCAGCGGCGAAACGACCCATTTCATGGCGATTCAGGGCGCCGGAACGATCGTTGCGGTGCAGGCTGATCCCACCGCGCCGATCGCGCAGGTGGCGGATTGGAACATCTTCGCCGATCCGGCGCAGTTTGCCCAGGCCCTGCTCGACAAGCTGGGGGCGTAGACTCTCCGCCTGGTCTGAACTGGTTCTGGCATGCGAAGGCTATTGAGGGGACGGATCCCTCGGTGGCCTTCGCTTTTTTCTCTCCCAGCTGAGCGAGGGACAGACGGACAGACGATCCCTTTGTTTCGAGATAGTTGTCCGTGTTAGAATGTCGGGACTTGCTCGCAAAGGAGGGACCTTCATGAAACGACTGTCCGAAATCCAGGCCGCCATCCAGGCCGAGGGCGTTGACGGGTGGTTGCTCTATGAGTTTCGAGGACTGAACCCGATCGCGCTTGAGGTGGTGGGTCTGCAGCGGGTGGTGAGCCGGCGCTGGGCTTGCTTTATCCCCGCGCACGGCGAACCGCGCTGGCTGGTACATGCGATCGAACAGGGCGGGCTGCGCGACGTAGCGCCGGTGTCCGCGTCTTACGTGTCATGGGGCGAGTGGCGCGAGGGCCTGCGCGCCCTCCTGGCGGGGGCGCAGCGCGTGGCCATGGAGGTTTCACCCGGCGCAGCCGTACCCATCGTCAGCCGCGTGGATGCCGGAACGGTCGACCTGGTCCGCAGTCTGGGCGTTGAGGTGCTCACGTCGGCCGACCTGGTGCAGGTGGCCGTGGCAGTCTGGACCCCTGAGCAACTGGCCAGCCACCGCCGGGCGGCGGAGGTGCTGATGGCGGTGCAACAGGCGACCTTCGCGCATGTGCGCCAGGGACTGGCCGCAGGGCAGGTGCTGACCGAAATGAGCATCCAGGGCTTCATGATGGAGCAGTTTGCGCGACACGGCCTCGATACCGAGAGCCCGCCGATAGTCGGCATCAATGCTCATGCCGCCGATCCGCATTTCTACACCCGTCCGGAGGCCGACACGCCTTTGCGGCCTGGCGATTTCCTTTTGCTGGATCTGTGGGGGCGCGAACCGCGCCCAGACGCCATCTACGGCGACATCACCTGGGTGGCCTACGCCGCGGCCCAGGCGCCGGCGCGCATGCAGGCGGTGTTTGACCTGGTGCGCCAGGCGCGCGATGCGGCAGTGGCTTTTGCGCGCGGGCGCGTGCAGAGCGGCCGGCCGGTCTACGGGTACGAGGTGGACGATGCCTGCCGCGCGGTCATTGCCGGAGCGGGTTATGGGCCATACTTCATCCATCGCACCGGCCACTCGATCGGCACTTCCGACCATGGCAATGGGGTCAATATCGATAACCTGGAAACGCAGGACCGGCGGCGCTTGATCCCCGGCGTAGGCTTCTCAGTGGAACCAGGCATCTACCTGCCCGCTGAGGGCTTCGGCGTGCGCCTGGAGATCGATTGCTACGTGGCACAAGCCGACGTGGAAGTCACCACGCTGCCCTTGCAGGATGAGCTTGTTTTGTTGGTTTAGCTTAGCCGCCTTCTCAACCGATCGGCGATCGCGGGCATCGCTTTCGCGCTGCGGCGGGGCCCGCTCCGGTTCGACAGGCGGTGTACGTTATGTTATACTGGCCTGGATGACAAGTGCGGGAGCATTTCGAGGAGGTTGTCTAAGTGAGGCGTCATCGGTTTTTGGCCTTGATTGTGGTTCTGGCCGCACTGGGTCTGGCCGCACTGGCTTGCAGCGCTCTGAACGTCCTTCCCACGCCGACCGCGGCCTGGACTCCACCGCCGGTTGCCACTGCGGGAGAAGTTGCTCTCCCGACTGAGGTCCCAGCGCCTACCCTGACGCCGCTCCTCCCCGTCGTCACTGAAGCGCCCACCGTCGTGGCGGCCCCGCCGGCGACCGAGCAAGCCGTCGCACCGAGCGGTCCGCAATCGGTCGTGATCACCGATGCAGACCTGCAAAGTGCCGTCAGATCTGGAGTGTTGGCCAGCAGCGGCGTTGACGCGACGAATCTGCAGCTCCATTTTACCGGCGGCAAAGTGCGCATCACGGCGGACCGCATCAGTTATGGGATCATCCAGGCCAACAACCTGGTCTACGTGGGACATCTGGTGGCCCAGGATGGCGCGCTGCAGGTTGAAGCGGAATCTGTTTCGCCCGGCGGGATGGTCGGCGCGTTGATGCCGACGATTGTCAATCAGGCGTTGCGCCAGTACGCCTCTAGCTGGTACGTGGAGCAGGTGCACACGTCGGAGGGACAGATCGAGCTGACCGTGCGCTAGGGAGGGAGGGAAGACGAAGAGCGCCGGCCTCGTCAGCGCATTTGCCCTCCGTCTTTCGTCCTTCGCTTTTCGCCTTTGGTCGCAGGGGACCACCGTGAACGCCGTACCCACGTTCCTCACGCAGAATATCGTCTTCGTCTATTTCTTATACGGGCTGGCCTTCTTCGCCATGGGGCTGGTTGTCATCCTCGAGTCGGCGCGCGCCTCCGAGTTTCGTTTTGCGCGCGGGTTGCCGGCCCTGGCGGCTTTCGGACTTCTGCACGGGACGCACGAGTGGTACGAGATGTTCCAGATTTTCGCCGCGCACGAAGGTGGACGCGCGGCTGGGACACCCGAAGAGGTCGTGCGCATCACGCTCCTGGCCGTTTCCTTTCTCAGCTTGATGGCTTTTGGCATCCGATTGCTCCCCGACGCGGACCGCCGCCCCAACCTGACCGCCTGGCGTGTGGCGGGGGTAACTGGCGTTTACCTGGCCGGGATCGTGCTCATCGGTTGGCGCTGGCGGCCCTCACCCACCGACTGGTTGGCGGCAGCCGAAGTACTGGCCCGCTACAGCCTTGGCATCCCCAGTGCGCTGCTGGCATGCTGGGCCTTGCTCCGCGAGCGGCGCGACTTCCATGCGCGCGGCATGTCCGGTTATGGGCAGGACCTGCTGTGGGCTGCCCTGGCCTTCTTCGTCTACGGCGCCCTCAGCCAGTTGTTCAGCCGCGCCAGCTTGCTCTACCCCTCCCAGGTCCTGAATACGACCTTGTTCTTACGGGTCTTCGGCTTCCCCGTCCAGCTCCTGCGCAGCGTTGCAGCGGTCGCGATTGCGGTCACTCTTGGCCGAGCACTGCGTGCCTTCGAGCTTGAAAGCCGCTTGCGCCTGGCGCAGGCCAACCAGGCGCGCCTCGAAGCGCAGGCGGCCGCGCTGGAGGCCCAGCGACGGCGCGCGGAGGAGACCGAGGCCCTCAACCAACAACTCCGCACGTCAGCACGCGAGCTGTCCGCCCTGGTCGCTATGTCAAGTATTCTGACCTCGACGGTCGATCTGCAGCGCCTTCTGCAAGATGCGCTCTACCAGATGGTGCACAGCTTCGAATCGGCTGGCTGCAGCGCCATTTTCCTGAAACGTCCGGACGGGGGCCTTGAGCTCGCGGCCCGTTACCAAAGACCGGAGATGGCCGAGCCTGCCATCCTGCCCCCTCTGACCCGGACAACCGCGCTGGCGTTCAAAGCCGATAACCCGGCGGGCGCCGGGCTCGACGATCAAGTGCGTATCTTGACGGCTGATGTTGCCAGGGACGATCGCCCACCCGCGAACGACGGAGCCGCCGTCTACGACGGCGGGGTGGCGGCCACCGGCGTGGCTATCGCCGCCGCAACACCCGAGTTTCGCCGATACCGCACCCTGGCAGTGCCTTTGCACGCCAAGGAGCAGCTCCTCGGGGGCGTGGTGCTGACTTCCTTACAGGAGGACGAGCCATTTGGCCCGGCCGAGCTGAGGCTGCTGATCGCGTTTGGGCAGCAATTGGCGGCCTCCGTGGAGAACGCCGGGCTTTACCAGACCTTACGGCTGCGTGAGACGCAGCTCAAAGAATTGGTGCGCCAGCTCGTGAACGCGCAGGAGAATGAGCGTCAACGGATCGCGCGCGAGCTGCACGACGAGACGGGCCAAAAACTAACGGCGCTGGCAATGGGCCTGGCCGCGGTCGAGACCTCGCTGGGGTCAGATGTGGAGCGCGCGGCCCGGCTGGTGCGCGAGCTGCGCGACCTGGCGGACCAATCCATCACCGAATTGCGCAACGTGATGTCCGATCTGCGTCCGTCGCAGCTCGATGACCTTGGGCTGGTACCCGCCTTGCGCTGGTATGTGCAGCGCTACAACGCACGCCATCCTGAGCTGACCGTCACCCTGACCGCGGAGCGCCCGCCCCGCCGTCTGCCCGCCCAGTACGAGACGGTGCTCTTCCGCGTAGCCCAGGAGGCGCTGTCGAATGTGGCCAAACACGCGAGCGCGACACAGGTGAGCGTGCAACTGTGCCAGGAGGCGGACCTCGTGCGGCTGGAGGTGGTTGACAACGGCGTGGGCTTTGATTCGACCCTGCCGCGTGCCGGCCAGACCGATGGCCACGGCTGGGGGCTGGTCGGCATCCGTGAGCGGGTGGCGCTGGTGGCGGGCAAGTGCTCGATCGAGTCGCAGCGTGGGGGTGGCGCCCGCGTGCGCGTGGAATTACCGCTCAAGTAGGGCCGATCTGACTGAAACGGAGCGAGAATGAGTCCGATACGTATTTTGATTGTTGACGATCATGCAGTCGTGCGGGCGGGATTGCGCATGCTGCTCAGCGCCGATCCGGAGCTCGAGATTGCCGGCGAGGCCGGAGACGGCGCCCAGGCGCTGCGCCTGGCGCGCGACCTGGCGCCGGATGTCGTGTTAATGGACATCTCGATGCCCGACATGAACGGCATCGAAGCAACGCGCCGCATCAAGGAGCTTTGCCCCGAAGTGGCCGTGCTCGCACTGACCATGCACGAGGACGACCAGTACTTCTTCGAGATGCTGGCTGCCGGCGCTTCCGGCTATGTGCCGAAGCGCGCGGCTCCGGACGACCTCATCTCGGCCATCCGGGCTGTCAAGAATGGGGGTATGTTCTTGTTCCCCTCGTTGGCGCGCCTGCTGGTCAGCGATTATCTCCAGCGGAGCGAACACGAAGGTAGCGCCGGGCGCCCCTTCGATGCCCTGACCGACAGGGAGCGCGAGGTGCTTGTGCGCATTGCCCAGGGACTGAGCAATCAGCAGATCGCCAATGAGCTGGTGATCAGTATCAAGACCGTCAACCGGCACCGCGAGAACATCATGGCCAAGCTCAACCTTCATAGCCGGGTCGAGTTGGTGCATTACGCAATTGAGAAGGGACTCATTGACCTGAAGGATGAAGGATGAAAGTAGAAAGGGTCTTCGTTTAATCGCTTTTCGCCCTCTCCTATCTCTTCCCTCTGCCCCCATGGGTAATCCGCCCCATTGAAAGATGGTGATTCCACCCAATGGATTCGCCCGTCGCTCCGTGCTAAGCTTCACCTGGATGAATCAGATAGTCAGTGCTTGCGGCAGGCGCTAGCGCCAGGACAGCCGGGACTGACAAAGCACAGCAAACGCATGGAGGACACAATGGAGTACTGGATGTTCGCTCTGGTGTTGCTTCGGGTCCTGGTCCCCGTGGTGGTGACCATCTGGCTGGCCGATCGCGTCAAGGCGTGGGATTTGCGGCGTAGTAACGCCTGATCCGGCTTGCGTAAGCCGGGTTGTTGCCCCACCTGCTGGTTAGTGGAGATATCCCATGGCTAGCTCAATGGATTTTCTGATCGTAATAGGCATGTTCGTACTGCGCATCGGCGTGCCGCTGGCCGTGCTGGCCGGCCTGGGCTACCTCCTGAGGTGGCTGGACCGGCGTTGGGAGGCCGAGGCTCGCGCCGAGCAGGCGGCACGACAGGCGGCGCAACCGGGGCCACAGGCGCTTCCTGCGCCTGCGGCCCCGGCCCGACCGGCTCGCCGGTCCAGTGTGGACGTGCCTGAACCTCAGCTGCCGTTCGACCCAGGTCTGATCCGTGGGCCGCAGCCTGCAATGGCTTTGACCGATACCAGGCATTGCTGGGACGTGAAGGGCTGCTCGCCGGAGAAAGTAGCGCAATGCCCGGCCTTCACTCATCCTGACGTGCCCTGTTGGCAGGCCCGGACGAAGGTGGAACACCAGATGCCCGAATCCTGCTTTGGCTGTGAAGTCTTCAAGAACTACCCCAACATATAGCCAAAGGAGGCTATGCAATCATGAAAAAGCGGTTCGTCTTGGGCGGTTGGTGGGTGGTGGCGCCGACACTGTTGATTGCCGGTCTGATGCTTCTTTTGACCGGAACCAGCAATGCGGCGCCGGGAGCCTTACCGCGCGTCCTGCTGACAAACGTCCTGTTTCAGCAACAGACGCCCGTATGCCAGTCTTGCCATCCCAAAGAATACGCGGACTGGCAGGCAGCGCCACATGCTAAGGCAACTCTGAACCCGGCGTTCAAGGATCAATTGGCCAAAGCCGGCAATCAGGCCGCCTGTCTGACGTGCCACACCACCGGTTTTGACCCCGGCAGCGGCAAGTTCTTGTCGGAGGGTGTGACCTGCGAGGCCTGCCATGGCCCATACAAAGAGGGCCATCCGAAGGCGGCGACGATGCAGTTGCCGATGGCTTCCGAGACCTGCCACGTGTGTCACCAACAAACGTTCAACGAATGGCAAACCAGCCAGCACGGCGGCCAGAACATCCAATGCTTCGACTGCCATCAGGCGCACACTCAGGGCTTGCGCACGGGCAGCGTGCAGAAGCTGTGCGCAGCATGCCATTCTGACAAGCAGACCGAGCTTGCACACGCAACCCACGGCATTAGCGGCGTGGATTGCGTCAGTTGCCATATGTCAAAGGAATCGGTGAACAACGCTCCGGGCATGATGCAGGTGATGGCGCCCAGCCACAGCTTCAAAGTCTCGTCCGACGTCTGCGCCGGTTGCCACCAGGCAACCATCCATACCAGCAATAAAGTGGCGGCTGCCAACCTGGCGGCCGGGCAAGGGACCGCCAATAGCACGCAAATGCTGGAGCAGGCTAAGGAAGTACCTGTGCTGCAGCAGCAATTGACTGCCTTGCAGCAGCGGCTAGCCGCGGTGCGGAACGTGGGCGTCGCAGCCAGCGGGTTCGCTTTCGGATTCGGAGGGTTTGCGGGCCTGGTGCTGGGTATCATCGGCATGACACTGTGGCAGAAGAGAGGGAAGTCATGAGCGCGCGGACGAAGGGGACGGCGAGCTTTTCTCGGCGCCAGTTTCTGAAGCTTTCGGCTGCGACTGCCGGCGGCGCCGCTCTGGTCGGCTGCCAGTTCGTACCGGCCACCGCGTCTGGCGAGAGCATCGATCCGGCCAAAGTGCCGGGCATCTTGATCGATCTCACTCGCTGCGTTGGCTGCGGCAACTGCCAGCGGTCCTGCATCGCAGCGAACGATCTGCACCCGAGCCAGGAGGAGCTGAGCACCCTGAGCGCGGATACTTACACCTACGTTCAGCGTTACGATCTGCCCGGAGGCAAGACTCGCTTCGTAAAGCGGCAGTGCATGCAGTGCCTGTACCCGGCGTGCGTCTCGGCGTGCACGGTCGGCGCGCTGCACCAAACCGCGGATGGGGTGGTGGCGGTGGACGCGCGGAAGTGCATCGGCTGTCGTTACTGCCAGTACGCCTGCCCGTTCAACGTGCCCAAATTCCAGTGGGACAGCGCACTGGGCCTCGTGCGTAAGTGCCAGTTCTGCCTGGGCCGTCTTGCCCAGGGACAGGGTCCGGCTTGTGCCGACAATTGCCCGTCGGGAGCGTTGAAGTATGGCCTGCGTGGCGATCTGTTGCAGGAAGCGCACGGCCGTATCGCTGCGCATCCTGAAGTGTACGTCGACCTCATCTACGGCGAGACCGAAGTAGGTGGCACCAGCTGCCTGTATATCTCCGACGTGCCGTTCGATCAACTCGGCTTCCCCAAGTTGGGAACTGACCCGGCGCCGCACTACGCCGAGAGCATGATGAAACGCACTCCCACCATCGCCGTCAGCGTCGCCGCTGTCGCCACCGGCATCTACTCGGTGTTGCGCTGGCGCAGTGACCACGGGCATGTCGAGATCGACGTGCGGGAGGAGAAGTGATGGTCACCTCGACGGCGGATCAGAAGCGCCTCCGCTGGAACGGAGCACGCTCCGCCCTGAGGGAAGCCTTGCCCAGCTATCTCAATCCCGGTGTGCAGATCCTGGCCTACCTCACCGTCATCGGCGTGCTGGCCGGGATATGGCGGCTGTTCAGCGGGCTGGGCGCCGCGACCAACCTCACCGACGGAATCCCCTGGGGCATCTGGATTGGCTTCGACTTCAGCTTGATTGCCATTTCGGGGGCCGGCTTCACGATGGCCGGGCTGGTTTACGTGTTCCGCCAGGAGCAGTTCCGCCCGGCGCTACGACCGGCCGTGCTCACCGGCCTGCTTGGCTACACGGCGGTGCTCGCTCTGCTGATCCTCGACCTGGGCCGCCCAGATCGTTTTTACCACTTCCTGATTTACTGGAACCTGCACTCGCCGCTGTTTGAGATCAGTTGGTGTGTGTTGCTCTACACCACCGTGCTGCTGATTGAGGTCAGCCCACAGGTCTTCGAGCGGTTGAACAGGCCTGGGCCAGTGCGCATCGTGCACGCGATCATTGTCCCGCTGGCCATCGTTGCCGTGACGCTGTCCTCGCTGCATCAATCTACCTTGGGCACGTTGTACCTCAACATGCCCTACCGGCTCAATGCGCTCTGGTACACGCCTCTCTTGCCGTTGCTGTTCTTTACTTCTTCGGTCAGCACCGGCCTGAGCGTGGCGATCATCGCCTACAAGCTGGCAACGCGCTTCACCGGCCAGCAGGCGCAGCCCCGGGTCGCACGCGGTCTGGGCAGCCTGGTGGCAGGGGTGCTGGTATTCTACCTGGTGCTGAAGCTGGGCGATATCATCCTCTCCGGCAAAGCGCCACTGCTGCTGGCATTCGACCGGATGAGCCTCTTGATGTGGATCGAGTTGATCGTGGGCGTGCTGGCGCCTCTGGCGATCTTTCTGGCGCCTTCCGTGCGCCGGACAGAGAAGGGCCAATGGGCCGGGGCGATCCTGGTGGTGCTGGGCACGTTGATTAGCCGCTTCGACGCCACCCTCTTCGCTCAGACGGCGCCCCCTGGTGCGACGTACGTGCCGCATGTTGTCGAGTGGATGACTACCGCCGGCGTGGTTGCCGCGGCGGCCCTGGCCTGGTATCTGGGTGCACGCTTGCTGGCGGTATTCGAGAAGCCGAACGGGCATCACTGATCGTAAGCGAGCAGCCGAAGGATCAGGCCCGCTGAGCAGCGCTTGCTACTCAGGGGGCCTGCCTTTTTTGTCAGGCCCCCTTCTTTGGGGTAGCCCCGAATATCTGCAGCTCCAACGACTCCAGGTTGGACCCCCCGACAAACTCGCGCAGAATCGAGTTGTCCGGGATCGGGTCAGTCGGCATGGGCGCGAACCATTGCAGGAACGCGAGCAGGCGCTTGGCTTCCACATGGCCGGGCTTGCCGGGCTCGATCTGCAATAGAAGCGGCTCGACCAGCGGCTTGAGGGCGGACAACTCGTAGACCAGGGCCGAATTGAACATGACGTCGGCATTTTCTTGATAAGGGAAGATGAACTCACGCTCGCCGCGCCGCACGCTCTGCCAGCGGGAGATGGTGTCGGCGGCGGAATAGCCGCGCGTGCGCGCATCGCGCACGATCCGCCGGATCAACCGGGTATCGGTAGTCGGCACGCGGTTGTGGCGGTCGATGTTGAGCTGGGTCAGGGCGGAGATGAAGATGCGGAAGATACGGTCGGATGGGATGGCGGGCACCAGGCCGGGATTCAGGCCATGGATCCCCTCCACCAGCAGGACATGCTCGGGCCCTAGCTGGATGGTGACGCCCGGTTCGCGCTTGCCGGTGACGAAGTTGAAATGCGGCAGTGTGACCTGCTCGCCGGCCATCAGCTGTAACAGTTGCTGGTTGAACAGCTTGAGGTCCAACGCTTCCAGGATCTCGAAGTTGTAGTTGCCTTGCTCGTCGCGCGGCGTGAACTGCCGATCCACGAAGTAATCGTCCAGGCCAATCGCAATCGGGCGCATGCCGTTTGCCAGCAACTGCACGGCCAATCGCTTGGCAAAGGTAGTTTTGCCCGAGGAGGACGGACCCGCCATCAACACCAGCTTGACCTGGCCGCGCCGGCCTGCGATCTGGGTGGCAATCTGCGCGATGCGCTGCTCGTGCAACGCCTCGGCTACCAGGATGATCTCATTGGCGCGCCCGGCATCGATGGACTGGTCCAGCGAGCCGACGTCCTCAATGCCGAGCAGGCGCAGAGTCTGGCCGTACTCGCGGAATACATGAATCAGCTTGGGATACTCGACCACCGGCTGTAACTCGGCCGTGTTGCGAATCGGGAAGCGCAAGATGAAGCCGGGCGCGTAGTAGGTGAGGGCGAAATAACGCAGATAGCCGGCCGACGGAACCATGTAGCCGTGGAAATAGTCGCTCAGACCGCGCAACCGGTACAGCGTAAGATAGTCCTTGCGCCGGTAGCTCAGCAGCCGCACCTTGTCGTCCTCGCCGCGGCGTCGGAAGATCTCGATCGCCTCACGCAGCGGCACCCGCTCCTTGCTGATGGGCGCATCCGCCTCGACGATCTGGCGCATCCGCGCTTCGATCTGGGCCAGCTCGTCCGGCGTGAAATTCTGGCGTCCCGTCACCTCACAGAAGAAGCCGCCGAAAGTCACTGAGTGGTCGATGTTGATCTGCGCTTCGGGGAAAAGCTCGTGGACGGCGACCAGCAGCAGGAAGGTCAGCGAGCGGCGGTATACGCGGCTGCCGTCCCAATGGGCCATCGAGAGCGGCGTCACCTCCACATCCCGTTCGATATGATAGGTCAGCTCGCGCAGTTCGTCATCGATCAATGCGGCCATCACAGGCAAAGGCCAGGCCGGCTCGGCAGCCTTGATATAGGCTTCCAGGGGCGTGCCGACGGGGGCTTCGTATATGCGCCCGTCATCGAACCAGACCTGGGCCGTCGTGCGGGGTGTGCCGGGTCGGACGGCATTGAGGGTTCCGTTCACTTGGGTGATAGATTGAAAAGCCATCTGATTTCTCGCGCAACACGGCAGCGTTGTGCCGCCGATTCTCTGCCACTTAAGCAACAGCCGGACTAGCTTTCAGTTATCCACTATCCACTCGGCGCGGATTGGCCGCCGGCCAAGCGCAGTTGCCGAAGCGTTATGCCCCGGCGAGGGCGCAACCGATGACATTGGCGTCATAAGTCATCTGGATCTGCTGACCCGGCTGGACGACTAGAAAATCCTTCTCCCAGTCTCCTTCCAGCAGACGGCGGATGAGGACCATGTCCCCGCTGACCCGGTCGAGGACCCAACCCCGGCGTGCGGCTTCGGTCGCGGCGCGCGCCTCGACGGCTGAAATGTCCCCAATGCCCATCTCGATCAGGGCTGCCCGCTTGTAATGTTGCTGCCAGGCGCCCATAACCTCCATAAGGTAGTCGGCATTCTCCCGGCCGTATTTTTGCACGTATTCCTCGTGGACGGCTTCGAGATTCGTATCGCTACCTGAACCAAGGGCGAGGGCGCCTCCGCTCCCGTCGTCGCGCTCCATGTAGTCCAGGGCATACCAGTAGGTGCCCGGGTAATTCTCGAACTGGTCCTGATAGCGAGCGCGGCTTCCCAGGAAGAGGGTGATGCAGTCATGCGCACGTGGGATCACCAGCGGCAACTCGCGCGCAACCAGGCCGGCCGTCGCCTGACCGCACAGCCCGTAGCCCATGACAATTGCGTCATAGCCCAGGCCGGCAGTCTGCGGGGCCGAGACAGCGTCGATTTGCGCCTGCAAGCGGGCGCGCAGGTCCGCCGGTGAGTTGTGTAGCCCGCGCCGGAACAGTTGGATATCGACGATATGGGGCGAGCGCGCGGCGCTCAGGTAGAGCTGGCGCGCCAGAACTTCGCAGGCAAGGCACATCAGGTGCATGAGGTACTCCTCAAGTCGGTATGAGCCGCATTCTAGCACACCCGGCCGTTTATGGCAGCTTTCCAATCCACTTGACAGCCGCGCCATCTGCTGCTATAGTCCTGCAACAATCGCATAGACCCGTAACTCTTATCCAGAGAGGCAGAGGGACCGACCCTGTGAAGCCTCGGCAACCGCTCCGGTCGTCGCAACGTTGGCAGGTTGTACGTTGGAACGTCGTAGTCTTCAGCGTCTCCACGTGCAGCGTTTCGACGAGCAAACGTAGACGGTGCCAATTCCGGCAGATTTGATCTGGAAGATGAGAGGAATTGGAAACCGGATTCGTCAGCGCCCTCTCGTCAGTTTTGAGAAGGCGCTTTTTGTTTCGCAGGTGTTTGACAGCGGCATGTTGTTTCTTGTGCGAGGTGCAGTTGATATGGATCCTACTATCTCTTCGTCTCTCGGGTTGGTGAGTGGTCAGACGTTCACCTTCGCAGAGGATGAACCGTTCGTTCTGGAGAGCGGCGCGACTCTCAATCCCGTGACTCTGGCCTATGAGACCTATGGCCGGCTGAATGAGGCGCGCTCGAACGCGATCCTGGTTTTGCACGCGCTCAGTGGCGGGGCGCACGCCGCGGGACTGAGCGAGGAAAACGGCAAACTGGGTTGGTGGGACGATTGCATCGGTCCCGGCAAGCCCTTCGACACTGACCGCTTTTTCGTGATCTGCAGCAATGTGCTGGGCAGTTGCTATGGATCGACCGGTCCCGCGAGCATCGACCCCACCACCGGGCAGCCCTATGGTCTGCGCTTTCCGGTGGTTACGATCGGGGACATGGTCCGCGCGCAGGTGGCGTTGATCGATCATCTTGGGATCGACCGGCTCCTGTGCGCCGTCGGCGGCTCGATGGGTGGCATGCAGGTGCTGGAATGGACCGCGCGCCACCCACAGCGCATCCGGTCCGCCATTCCCCTGGCCACCACGGGACGTAGCAGTCCGATGCTGATCGCCTTTAGCGAGGTCGGGCGGCAGGCGATCTACGCCGATCCCAATTGGCAGGGTGGCGACTACTATGCCAACGGGCACCGGCCCGATGCAGGGCTGGCCATCGCGCGCATGGTCGGTCACATCACTTACCTCAGCGAGCAGTCCATGCATCAGAAATTCGGGCGGCGCCTGCAGAATAAGGAGCGTTTTGGCTACGAGTTTCAGACCGAGTTCGAGGTGGAGAGTTACCTGCGCCACCAGGGCCTGACGTTTTCCCGGCGCTTCGACGCCAATTCGTACCTTTATATCACCAAGGCCATGGACTATTTTGACCTCAGCACGCCGACGGGAGCACTGGCGGCGGCTTTTGCCGATTCGACTCACGTCAAATACCTGGTAGTCAGTTTCACCAGCGATTGGCTCTATCCTTCGTATCACGGCAAGGAAATCGTCAGTGCCCTGACCGCGGCGGGGGCCGACGTGACCTACCTGGACATTCAGAGCAGCTGGGGTCATGACGCCTTCTTATTGGAAGTTGATACCATGACTCGCCTGCTGGGCAGCTTTGTGGATCGAGTGGCCTGTGAGGAGGGTGTATGACCGGTCCTTTGTCTGGACGTACGACTGTCGAGCCGGCGGTGCCGGGGCAGGTTGCCGCTGACGGGGTGGCGGCGTCTGCACTGCCGGGGTCTGCGCTGGCGGGGTCTGCGCTGGCGGGTCTGGCCCAGTTGAGGGGCGGGCAGCGGGACTGCCAGTCGTTGGCCAGCCAGACTTCGCCGCTCGCGACGCCGGCCAGGGCCGAGCTGCGCCCTGACCTCCAGCTCATTGCCGGCTTTATCCCCGAGGCGACCAAGGTGCTCGACCTGGGGTGCGGCGACGGCGCGCTGCTCGATCATCTGGCGCGCTCCAAGCAGGCAAAAGGGCGGGGGATTGAGCTCAGCGAGGAAGGGGTGTTGGCCTGCGTGCGCCGCGGACTGAGCGTGCGCCAGGGCGACTTGGAGGAAGGACTGGCCGACTACCCTGACCGCAGTTTTGACTACGTTGTGCTCAGCCAGACGCTGCCCTTTCTCGACGATCCCGAAATGATCCTGCACGAGATGCTGCGGGTGGCGTCCCGCGCGGTCGTGAGTTTTCCCAACTGGGGCTACTGGGGCTGCCGGCTGGAACTCTTGCTCACCGGACGCATTCCACAGGCGCGCGATCTTCCACAGAGCTGGCATGAGAAGCCGCGCTGGCAGGCTTTCACGGTCACGGATTTTGCGCTTTTCTGCCGTGGAGCCGGCATCCGCATCACTCGCCAGGCTTACTTGAGCGGAGGCAGGCCGGTCAACATCCCGAAGTTCAAGAACCTCTTCTCGACCACGGCAGTGTTTGTGCTCGAACGCTAGACGTTAGACAGTCACAGTGCTTGGCACCGCCTCGGGTTGCGCCTGCCCGTGGGCCGGCGCGCCGACGCGCAACAGGGCCATCAAGGCAAAGCCGGCCAGACGGAGGACCGTGCCCAGTATAAGGGATTGCCCGATGCCAAAAGCGCCGGCTACGGCCGTACCCACTAACGGCGCCAGGAAAGTTGCAATGTAGACGGTCGTCTGGTACATGGCCACGTAGACGGCCGGATTTTCCCCCGGACAAGTACTCAGCACGATGTCGAAGAAAACCAGGTCGACCCCGGCCGAAAAGACGCCCGCCAGGCCTGCCCAGACGACCAGCAGCTCCCAGCGGTTGGTCAGGGCCGTCAGCAGGGGGTAAAAGCTGACCCCCAGGCTGGTCGCGAGCAGCACCCAACGCACACCGCGGCGTTTTGTGGCGCGCGCCCAGAGGAAGTAGGCGACCATTGTCACGGCCGTGTTGATGCCGTTGATCGCGCTGATGGCGCCATCCGAGGCGTGCAGCGTGCGCACCCAGTAGATCGGAAAGAGCGGCGCCGGTAGGGCCATGCCCCAGCGGAACAGGAACTGGCTGAGCAAGAAGTTGACGAAGAGCCGGTTGGCGCGCAGGTTGCGGCTGTACTGGCGCAGTGTCTCCCTCAATGGTTCGCGCGCGGCGGGCGCATCGGCAGGAGGCAGTTTGATGCTGCTGGAGAAAATGTAACTGATCAGCCCGCCCGCCGCGGACCCAATAAACACCACCTGGTAATTCAGTGGGAAGGTGAAGAGATTCAACGCCTGCCCGACAATGAGCACTGTCAACGAGTTGGTTATCCCCAAAATGGACCAGCGCCGGCTCATCAGTGAGAAACGCCCTCGCTCTCCGGCCACACCGCCCATTACGACTGTGAAACTGACCGACACGATCGTCTGCGGGATGGTAGCCAGCGCCCAGATGCCGATGATGGCCGCAGGCTGCCGGTCCTGCATAAAGAAGAAGGGCACCAGGCCGGTCAGGGCATAACAGGAGAGCACAAACAGGCGTGCCTTGGAGAACCAGGGGACGATCTGGCGTTGGCGGCCCAGGAACTCGCCGATGGGCATGGCCAAGATCATGCCTGTCAGGGCCGGCATGGAAGTGAGCAGGCCGACCATGAAATTCGACGCGCCCAACCTGACGAGGAAGACCGATAGGAAAGTGGCGACGCCGCCGACCAGGCCCACGCCAACGGCGTCGATCAGGACGTTACGTTGGTTGGCCTCCGCCGGGGTAGCCGGATGCAACAGCACCTGCGCCAAAGGAGCGTCGTGCTCGCCGCTGTGCTGCGCTCCGCCCGCCTTAAGTATGGCATGGTTGATGAAACGAGAGACCGCCAACCGGGCCGCTGCACCGACACCGGTGGCGCCGGCGCCGCGATCGGGCAACGGTTGCGGTAACCTGGACGAGGACATAAGGGAGGAACGCTCCGTTTGTGATTGGGATTGGCCTACGCTCGGCCTGCCGCCTTTGCGTATACCGCCTCGAGACGATCGACGTGCTCCTTGATCGTCATCGGCGGTTGGATACCTTCACGCAGCCGCTCCCGGAAGGCCGGGTCGCCGGCGAGATGCTGCAGAGCAGCGCTCCAGGCGGAGATATCGCCCGGACTGACCAGCAGCCCGTTGACGCCGTCACAGATGGCCCCTGGCAACGCACCGAGCCGAGACGCGATGACGGGCAGTCTCGCGACGAACGCCTCATGCGCGATGATCGAGAAGGTCTCGTGCCAGAGTGAGGGCACGCCAAGCACGTCGACCTGCGCGAGGCATTGCCACACCTGCTGCCTGTTCAGTAGGCCCAGGAACCGGACACCGGGTCCAGCCAGAGACCGCAGATGCCGGGAATAGGCCGGGTCGAAGCCTTCATTCCCGGCGATCCACAGCTCGGGCTGATGCATCTCGTCCTGCCCGAAGGCTTCGTTGAAGGCCCTGACCAGAACATGCACCCCCTTTTGAGGAGCCAGCCCGCCAATGTAGGCCACCCGGAACGCACCATCGCGTGCCATCCCCGGGGAAGGTATCTCGCCGTCAGATCGAGCGGCGACAAGCGCCGGGCGCTCGACGCCGTGCGGCAACACCAGTACTCGCTCGCCCGGCAAGCCATGGGCCCCATACCACTCTTTGACAAATGGAGACGGGGCGATCACCTGCGCTGCATCCAGCAAGACCCGGCGCAGAGCACGGTCACGCGCGGCCAGCAGGGGGACCAGCCCTGGGGCAGCCGCCCAGAGCCGGCCCGCGCCTCCGCGTGCCAGCACGCAACGCGCGCAATTCAGCCACGCGTGCGGCCCACTGCACAGCTTCTGGCTGTAATTTGTGATCAACTGGGCGTTGGCGCAGATCCACCAGTAATCGTGGAGAGTAACGACCAGCGGGATGCCGCGCTGCCGGATCGCGCCGGCCAACTGCGCAGGAAGGCCCATCAGGTGTTCTATGTGGACGAGGTCGGGCCGCGTCTCTGCCAGGGCCTCGCTAAAGGTGTCCATGAGGAACCGGTCGCCGAAAGTAGCCATGAAACGACGGGTGGGGTTCTGCACACCATCCCAGGCTGCCCACACGTCCACACCATCGGCCGGGCGGCGGGTCCGTCCGCGGCCGGGCGCGCTACGCCTGTAAAACACGCTGACGTCGTGGCCGCGTTCAGCCAGGGCACGCGCCACGGTCTGCGTATAGTGTTCTGTGCCACCAACGTAGTCGGGCGGGTATTGGTGAACGAGATGCAGAATCTTCA
>JADGQF010000159.1 GCA_017882045.1 Anaerolineales bacterium | reverse complement strand
CGTCCCCATGTGGGTGTCGACGTGCGTCACGTCAATCCCGGCAGCCAGGGCCCGCTCGACCTGGGCCTGCAACTCGCAGCTTACCGCCTCGGCATCGCCGTGTTGCTGCACCTCCTGAGATGTCCGGTACAGGTAGCCTTCGCCGTCGATCAGCCCCGAGCCTGGCTCGCGCGTAGAAATTGGCCCCCAGCGGTACATATCCCACTCACAGGTGAGGTCCAGGTGGACGCCCATGTCGACCTCGGGGTGGCGCCGGCAAAAATCGGCTGCCAGGGGGAACCAGGGACACGGCACCATCGTCGCTCCACAGGAGATGAGGCCAAATTCGGCCAGATCGGCGAATGCGTCGACCGTGGCCTGGCACATGCCGATGTCGTCGGTGTGGATCAGGGCGACCCGGTCGCAGTCCGAAAAGGCGAGCCTGTGCAGTACGGGGTTGGGTCTCATTATGCCTCCTTTAAGTCCTGGCTGCCTCTTCGCCAAACGCGTACAGATCCCCGATCGACTGCCGTGAGCAGTTGCGGCGGATGGCCTCACCGAAAATGGACGCCACCGAGAGGATCGTCATGTTTGGCAGCCGCTTTTCCGGCGGCTGCGGTATGGTATCCGTGGTGACGATCTCGCTGATCTGCGGGATGGCGGCCAACCGTTGCAGGGCCGGGCCCACGAACAGACCGTGCGTGCAGATGACGGTGATCTGCTCGATACCGCTCTGGATCAGGACGCGGGACAATTCCTCGACCGACCCGCCCGTCGCGATCTCGTCGTCGTAGATCAGGGCCTGGCGGAAGCCCTGCACCTGTTTGTCGATCAGCCCGCCGATCTCGACCTGGGTGTCCGACAGGCGCGTCTTTTCGGCCGCGGCAACGGACAGTCCCAGGTGCCCCGCAAAGCGCGCTGCCGACTTGGCGTGCCCGACATCCGGCGCCACGACCACGACCTTGCCCGGGTCCAGGTTGCGCTCGGCGAAATGGCGTACGAAGAGCGCCCGCGCGGTCAACGGGTCGGTGGGCACGCTGAAGAAGCCGTGTACCTGCGGCGAGTGCAGGGTCATGGTCATCACATGCGTTGCACCTGCCGTGGTCAGCAGGTCCGCCACCAGGCGGGCGGTGATCGAGATGCGCGGCGCGTCCTTTTTATCGGAGCGGGCGTACGAGAAGTAAGGGATCACCGCCTGCACCTGGCTTGCCCCCGCGCTGTGCGCGATGTCCAGCATCATCAGTAACTCGAACAGGTGATCGCTTACCGGCGGCGTGAGCGACTGGACGATAAAAACCGACCGGCCTCGCACGCTCGCGCCAAGTTGTACGTACAGATTATCGTTACTGAAACGGTTGATAATGGTCGGTTCGACCGGTACCGACAAATAGGCGGCGATGCCTGCCGCCAGCGAGGGGTGTGAGCGTCCGCTGAAGAAGCGGACCCGGTTGGGATCGAGTGACTGATAGGCGCCGTCTCCATTATTATTGGGCATACCCCATCTCCTTCTCGTGAAGCTGCTCGTAAGCCATTGTACGTCCGATAGGCTGGAGGAAGCAAGTGGAAAGGTTAAAGCAAAAGGTCTTGACGCGCGGCAGCTGCGGGGAGATAATCAGCGCATGGCAATGACTAACCAACAGGTCGCAGGGGTTCTGGACGAGATCGGCGACATCCTCGAGATCCAGGGCGAGAACCGCTTCCGAGTCGTCAGCTACCGCCGGGGAGCGGAAAGCGTTCGCAGCCTGCAGCGTGATATTAACCAGGTCTGGCAGGCGGGCGAGCTGGAAACCATCCCGGGGGTGGGCGAGGCGTTGTCGAAGAAGATCGACGAGTTGCTGCGCACCGGGCAGTTGGGCTACCTGGAGAAACTGCACGAGCAGGTGCCGCCGGGCGTCGTCAGCCTGTTGCAGATCCCCGAGGTAGGGCCGTCCAAGGCGCGCGCGATGTGGGAGCGACTGGGCATCACCAGCGTCGAAGAGGCCGAAGAGGCCGCACGCGCCGGGCGTCTGCATGAGCTACCAGGCTTTGGTGCCAAGACGGAGGCCAAAATCCTGGCCAACATCGAGACGTTGCGACGGCGCCAGAAGAGCGGACGGACGCCGATCGGCGAGGCGCTGCCCGCGGCGCGCGCCTTGTTGGCCGGTCTGCAGGCGGCTGCGCCGGGGATTGAGCGTGCCGCGCTGGCCGGCAGCCTGCGCCGTTGGCGAGACACGATCGGCGACCTGGACCTGCTGGTGGCTTCCACGGCTCCTGAACCGGTCATGGCGGCCTTTCGCTCGCTGCCGCAGGTGGCGGAGGTGCTCCTGAGCGGGCCGACCAAGACGTCCATTCGCCTGGGCAGCGGCCTGCAGGTTGACCTGCGCGTGCTGGAGCCGGCGCGTTGGGGCACTGCCCTGCAGTATTTCACCGGCTCGCAGCAGCACAACATCGAGTTGCGCGAGCTTGCACTGCGCCAGGGTTGGAGCCTCAACGAATACGCGCTCTCTTCGACCAAATCGGGCGAGGAACGCCTGTGCGCCAACGAAGAGGACGTCTACAGCGCCCTCGGCCTGCCCTGGATCCCACCTGAGCTGCGCGAGGGGCGGGGCGAGATTGCGGCCGCGCGCCAGAAAAAACTGCCCGCCCTCGTGACGCTAGCGGACATCAAGGGGGAATTGCACGCCCACTCCACCTATAGCGACGGTCGGAACAGCCTGGCCGAGATGGCGGCGGCGGCGCGTGCGCGCGGCTACCGTTACTTCGCTTTCACCGATCACTCGCAGAGCCTCGGCGTAACCGGCGGCATGAGCCCCGACGACTGGCGCGCCCAACGCGACGAGCTTGCGAAAGTACGCGCCGACTTCCCGGATATGCTGATTTTGCAGGGCGCCGAGGTGGAAGTGCGGGCCGGTGGCACGCTGGACTACCCCGACGAGTTGCTGGCGGAGATGGACGTGGTGGTGGCGGCAGTGCACGTCAGCCACCGCCAGCCGCGCGAGCAGATCACCCAGCGGGCCCTGAATGCCCTGCGCAACCCTCACGTGGATGTGCTCGCCCATCCCTCAGGACGCCTTTTGGGGCGGCGCGAACCGAGCGAGGTGGACCTGGACAGGGTGATCGAAGTGGCAGCCGAGACGGGTACTGTGCTGGAGATCAACGCCCATCCCGTTCGCTTGGACCTCGACGACGTGCACGCCCGCCGCGCCGTGGAACTGGGCGTGCCGCTGGTAATCAACACGGACTCGCACAGCCCGGCCGACATGGAATACCTGGAGTACGGCGTGGAGGTGGCCCGCCGCGCCTGGGCCGGCGCCGGGAACGTGTTCAACACCTGGGAGCCCGAGCGGCTGCTGGAGTATCTGCGTCGGCGCGGCAAAGCGCAGGCAGACCAGGGCTAGATGCTTTCGGCACGATTAAGCTACGCCAAACCTGCCCGTACGGGTTCGGGTTCGTCTGAGACACCTTGACCTGGAAACTGGCCGCGGGCGCGATCACCCGCGTGTAATACACGAATGCGCCCGGTGTCACCGCCGCGATCTTGCCGGCGCGCACCGTGTACAGCGCGTCACCTACATCGCCGGCCGTACCCGCGGCGAACTGGTTGCAGGTCGCACTGGCGGACGTGACGCGCGCCGTCGGCGCAACCTGGTTCACGGTGGTCCCCGATCCTGCAGGGGCTTGACGCGCGGTATTTTTGGGTGTATTATAGCGTACACAGTGTACACTTTAGGAGGCTCTATGTTGGCAAAGATCATGAATAGCAAAGCCGCGCGCGCAAGCTGGCGCGCTTTACTTGACTTAGCCTATAGGGGTGAGGGCGATACCGTCATAGAGCGCAACGGGCGGCCGGTGGCTGCGCTGATCCCCTTTGAGGATTACGAGGCCCTGCAGGATGAGCTTGACGACCTTCGGGCCGGGCGGCGCGCGCAAGCGGCCCTCGAAGCCTGGGAGAAAGACCGCAGTTTGGGAACTCCCCTTGAGCAAGTGGAAGCGGAGTGGCGCGCGGAGGGCTTGCTTGAGTGAGTGAGACCTGGCAAGTTATCCTCTTGCGGGAACCCAAGAAGATACTTGCCAAAGTACCGGCGGACCTGCGCCGGCGCATCCTGGCCCGGCTGCATGAATTGGAGAGCGACTCGCGCCCGGCCGGCTGCAAGAAGTTAGCCGGCCATGACGATCTTTACCGGGTAAGGGTGGGGGACTGGCGCGTAACCTACGCCATAAAGGACGCGGAGCTGATCGTTTTGATTGTGGAGGTGGCCCCACGCGGGGGCGCCTATCGCGATCTGTAAACGTGTGGCGATCCTGGGCAGGGGCTTGACGGTGGCAGACTGTCAAGCCCCTTTTGATTGGCGCGCGCCGAGGCCTCGGCCAGGACCGGCCCGGCCGAGCTGGCGCCCTGCCCCTGGGCCAGGACCAAGCACGCCAAACCCTGCCCGTAACAATCAAGTTCGAGAAGGATCGCGTGCGAGCCATTACCGATGCCGGCTGCGAAATTGACTTCATTTAGATTCACCCTAAGGGTGAAAACGACGGTAACGAAGAAAACTGAGCAATGGAGAGGGGCCAGGCGCATCGGTCATGGCCCCTCTTACCAGGGACAGGACGAGCATAAAACAGGGACACCCATGCTTTACGACGGGTGTCCCTGTTTTGCTGGAGGAGGTCACTTTCAGCGACGCATCACGCCCTGCCAATCGCCATCATCGGCCGGCGGGTAAGTCTGCTGTGGTTCAACCGGTTCTGCCGGCAACTGCCGCTGCAGGCCCGCACCGTAAGCCGCACGGAGCAGCTCGGGAAACATGGCCGACTCTTTGACGTTGGGCATCTGATACAGCACCGGCTGAGTAGTGCGGCCCCCTTCGATCGTCCGCTCGACGCGTGTCCCGTCGTGGTCGTAGTGCTCTACCTGCGGCAAGGCGTCCTTCTTCTTCCACATGCGAATCGGAAAGGCCACGGCCACCATGACCAGGGCAACGCACAGGCAGGCAACGAACACCTTCGCCAACAGGCGCATGGTGTCGGCGCCAATCATCCAGATCGCAAAGGCCAGCATGCCCGCCAGGGCCAGGCCCAAGACGAACAGGAGTTCATAACCACTGCGATTGTTGTTCATTCGCCGCTCCTTTCTTGGTACGCCTGGCGCATCCGGTCAGCGCGCACGTAGCCAATGCTATGCTCCCCGCGCACATCATCAGGGCTGGCCCCCGCCCGGTAGGCAGCATCGATGTCTTGATAGGTCTGATCATCAAGCTCCTTGCGGATCGGCGCCAGCCGAGAAACGCAACCGATCGCGAAACCGGGTTCCTGGCCGTTCTGGCCCGAAACCCGGTTTCATTCCCATTTCCGCCTGGCTCCCCTTAAATCCGAGGCGGCTCCTGGGGCGGCAGATCGTCCGGCGGCACCTCAAGCGGCGGTTCCAAGGGTGTCAGGCCGGCCGACGGCACGTCAGTCGGCGTCAAGGGCGTTGCCGACCAGGGAGCAGGCGGCACTGGGGCAGGCGCCCACGGGCCGGGCGTCGAGGGGCCGGCAGGCGCTGCGCCTGTCAACTCGCGATAGGCCAACGTCCAGCTAGCGGAAATGAAGACCTGCACCACACTGCTGATGATTGCCCCGACGATGATGCCGACCAGGGCGGTGGCAATCACCGGCAAGACCAGCAAGTTAGGGACCTGTCCGCTGCGGCTCGCGACCACGAATGGCAGCACAATCACGGCCACCACGACTATGATCACCGCGGCCAGCGCTAGCCCGATCAACAGGAAGATCAGCCAGAGCATCAAGGTGGGGCCGAAGCGCTGGCGTAGAATCTGCCAGCCGCGTTCGAATGCCGCAACTGCCCCCCGGCCCTCGAGCATGGCCGCCCGTTCGGCGTAGAGGCGGATTTGCTGCAGCACCAGGGTGACGATTACCAACCCGCAGATGCTCGTACAACAGCAAGCCACCAGGATGGCCACGCCGCCGCCTGCCAGGGCGCCCGGATTGGCGCCCGGCCTTAGCAGGGCGGCGCCGCCCGCCGCGCCTGCTGCCGCAACGATGCCGATGATGCTCAGGCCGATCAGCAGCACCACCGGCAGAAATGTCGTCAGCGCCCAGATGCCGAGCAGCGTCCAGAAGCGCCCTCCTCCTGCTCGCCACGCGCTCGACAGACTGACCGTCTCACCGTCCTCCGCCTGGATCACTGCGGCGATCAGCCCACCGCGCGCGATCAGGGACAACACGAAGACCACCAGGGCCACTATGAGAGCCAGGCAGCCCAAGACCACCAGCAAGCCTGTCAGGTTCTGTAGTGGCTGTAGCGAGGGGAAGTTGTTGAAGTTCCGAAAGTCGTTGGCCCCGAACCGATAGCCGCTGCCGGCTCCTCCGCTGCCGCTGCCCAGGGCGACCAGGAACCCCAGGATCCACAGCACCTTGTAGCGCCAGGTGATCTGCCAGGCCCGGCTCAATACCCTGCCATAGTCCATGCTGCCCTCCTTGTGTTGAGTGGGGTGCTCAGGCGCCTCTCACAATGCGGATGCCCTTCCGGCGCGCCAACCCTCACTCGCGCGCCACTTCACTATTATAGCACGGATGTTGGCTCTGTCACGTCGTTTCGCTGACGTTTGGCTGACGGCGGTTCGAATCACTCGGACCGGTCCATGATAAAGGCTGGCTGAGGCGGCGCATGTGGCCTGTGCCTCAGTCCGCTCGCTTTGCGCCGAATTGCACTTACGCTACAATTGTCCTATTCGTCCGACGAACCTATTCGTCCAACGAAAGAGAGATCCCATGGCCGATTCTGCCTTCAAGCGGCGCCTGCTTCCTGCCTGGTACGACGATGCCAATCTGGGCATTTTCGTACATTGGGGTCTGTATTCGGTGCCCGGCTGGGCGCCGTTGACCGCCCAGTCCGCCGAGGTGATTGCGCGCGAGGGCTGGCAGGCCTGGTTGAAAAAGAACCCGTATGCCGAATGGTATCTCAACACGATCCGCATCCAGAACAGCCCGTCGCAGTTATACCACGCTCAGACGTTCGGCTTAAACTTCCCTTACGAACGCTTCGTGCCCATGTTCAACGCGACCGCGGCCGCCTGGGACCCAGCCGCCTGGTCCGATCTGTTTCGCCGCGCCAGGGCGCGCTACGTCGTGCTCACCACCAAACATCACGACGGCTTTCTGCTCTGGCCCAGCCGGTACCCGAACCCCAACAAGGCAGGCTACCACGCCGCGCGCGATCTGGTCGGGGAGCTGACCCAGTCTGTCCCGCAGGTCGGCCTGCGCATGGGACTACACTACTCCGGCGGGTTGGACTGGACCTTCGAGCCGGGGCCAATCGGCGACCCGGTGCAGATGCTGCTGGCCATCCCACAAAGCCGGGAGTACGTGGAGTACGCCGCCCGGCACTACCGCCAGTTGATCGAGCGCTATGCGCCGTCGTTGCTCTGGAACGACATTGGCTACCCGGCTGCGGCCGATCTGGACGACCTGTTTGCCGAGTATTATCGCCAGGCGCCGGAGGGTGTTGTCAATGACCGCTTTAGCCAGCCCGACCTGGGTGTGCTGCGCCCGCTGCTGGCTGCTCGCCCGGCGACGCTGCGTCGCACGCGCGCGCTCATCTCCGCCCTGGCCCGGCAGGCAGTGGCCAGGGCGGAGAGCCTGTCGGTTGATAGCCTGGGCATGCCCAGGCAACATTTCGACTTCAAGACGCCCGAGTACTCGTCCTTCGGGGCTATCGTCGCGCGCAAGTGGGAGTCGACCCGAGCCATCGGTTTCTCATTCGGCTACAACCGCAACGAAAGCCCGGAGACAATCCCCTCAGGTGAAAAATTGGTGCGCCTGCTGGTCGACGTCACGAGCAAGAACGGCAACTTGCTGCTGGATGTGGGGCCGATGGCCGGCGGCACGATTCCCGAGGGCCAGCAGCAGCGGCTACTGGAGTTAGGGCGCTGGCTCGAGGTGAACGGCGAGGCGATTTATGGCACGCGGCCCTGGCGACAGGCGCAGGGGAGCACGGAGAGCGGCATTCCCTTGCGCTTCACGCAGCGGGCCGGCTGCCTGTACGCCATATTGTTGGCGCGTCCGCAGTGTGACCGGCTCACGCTCCGGCCGAAGCTCGAGGGGCAAATCCAGGCGCTGGAGTTGCTGGGTTATGCCGGGCAGTTGCAGTGGCGCCAGGCAGCTGGCGCAATCAGCATTGACTGGCCGTCGGGGATCGCCGAGGCGCCGGCTCACAGCCTCAGGCTTAGAGCCTGCGATTGAAGGGCGCCGTCTAGGGCAATCGCATCTAAATTGCCCTAGACGAGCAAGACCTTGAGTGTTAATGATCATCTAAAACGGGTTCTCCCGCACTTCGCGTGAAAGGAGACAACCGGGTCAGGTTGGTGTCAATACGCGTTTGCGGAGCAGATCGAAACTGGCGCGCCCATACATGGTGCGTTTGATCAGCTTGAGCCGGTTGATCTGGCCTTCCACTTGGCCATTGCTCCATGGTAATGACAGGCCGGCGGTCACAGCCGCAAGATCCCGTTGGAGTCCATTGGCGAAGCTGCCGAGCTCAGCGATGCAGCTGGCAGCGGCCCGTGCGATCCAGCCCGTGAGCGCTTCGGACGTGCGTTCTCGGACCATGCGGATGAAATCCTGGGCCAGGATGTAGACCGAGCCGACCTCGGCAATCGCCTTCTGCATTTTGTCGAGGGCGGCATGCTCATCCTCGGTGAGACCGGCGGGTTGCTGCACGAGCAGCCAAGCCGCTTGCTAAGGCGATAGACGGCGCATGGTCGGCTGACCTTGGGTTGATCGTAGTTCAGGCGCCACCTCAGATACGGCACTCGGGGTGTCAAAGTGATCTTTGCGGTGTTGCGTGGCCCAACGCGAAACCAGCGGGTGTGAGCCAGTGTAGCCTTGCTCATGAATCTCACGATAGAGCTGGAGCGCGTTGTGACACCCTGCTTGCCAGCGTTGCAGCAGGTAAGGCTCCCAGCGATCCAGGATGCTAGGCATCTTGCGGCGCTGGGTGATCTCGGGAAACGCACCTTGGTTCAAGTAACGGCGCACGGTTTGGCGGCCCATTCCCATTTGCTGCGCGATCTGGCGGACGCTCACGCCTTGCTCGTGTAGGCGCATGACTTCGTCGTAGCGGGAGAGACGCCGATCTCGACGTTGGTGGCGAAGCAGTTAGTATTTCGTCGAATCAACTGCTCGCGGCTCGCTTGCCACCGTGGTTGCGTTAGCTTGGCCCGGGTCAGCTGTGACGGTCCCGTCGGGTGCGCTGGCGGTTGTATCCGCAGCTTCTATGGTATCGCGCACCGTCGACGCCTCCGCTGGCTTCGGTACGTTACCATCTGCGCGGGGCACGCTCGGCAAATCGGCATGCTTACGGATCAGCAGACGTTCCACCGTGTCGCGCAGATTGGCCAGCAAATGCAGCGGTCTGCCATCTGCACGGCGGTCGGGGCGCCACGCCGCGCCCCTTCAGCGTAGCTGCCACCGCGATCACGACTGATGATCTCAACACCTGGATGGGCCTGCAACTAGGCGGCCAGTGTGTCAGCCGAGCGGTCAGCAAGCGGGTCTACGACACAGCGCTGCTCCAGATCGACCAGGATCGTGCCGTAGGTTTGGCCTTTCTTCCAGGCCCAGTCATCGACGCCCAACACCTTTGGGGTCGCAGGCGTTGATAGCTTACTGTGGTTGACCAACCGCAGCAGGGTGTCAGCGCTGACGGGCATAGCCTGTCGCATGGCGCTGCGGGCGCCGGCTTCACCGCCCAGCGCCAGACCGATCTGGCGTTGGGCTTCCGCAAGTCGTTCGGTCCGTCGGGCAAAGCTGCTCACCACCCCCGGCAGCCGCTCGACGAAAGTCCGTTGCTGGCACGCTGGATTATCGCAGGATAAGCTTCGTAATGAGCCAAGTCGGTATAGATGCGTGATCGAGGGTGTTGGTAGGCATGCCAACAGGTTACCAGATTCGCGGCCGCTGGTCATTTCACGCGAAGTGCGGGAGAACCTTTTCAGTTGACAAAAACAGATGGATCTGGTTTTGAAGTACTCTATCCCCAGGGTGCCTCTTTTTGCAAGTGCGGGCTTATGCTCATCTTAAAACTGAAAGCCAGTCAGGCAATTGACCATCCAACCAGGAACAACGGCGCGCTGATCCCCGGACGCATCAAGCGATGCGTCCGGGGATACTCAGTCTTTGTTGCAGACATCCTTCGTGTTCAGCGAGCGAACAGGCTGAGGAGGTCTTGCGGCAGGGTGGCCAGGGCCGACGCCAGGTCGAACTGCTGAGAGCTTGCCTGGCCGCGGCTCAGGGTCACAGTCCCACTGCCGCCGAGCGAGTCGTGCCAGCTACCCGACACGGCATCCCCGCCGCTGTTCAATACGCCATCGAAATTCAGCGTGACCACGGCCCCTCCGCCCCGCGGCGTAAGGTGAGCCTGGAGACGCGCGGTCCTTCCGCTGACACTGCTGCCAAACAGACTGCCGGTCAGCGCCCCCGGTCCTCTGTCAAGGGCGCCGAGGTCCAGGCTGCCCGTTAGCGACGAGCCCGACTGCGTTATCCGCACCGTCCATTGACGGCTGTTTGGCTGAGCGGCGCCGGTCCACTGGCCGCTCAGGTTGGCCTCACGCGGCTGCGGGGTAGCGGTCGGCCTAGGCGTCTCCGTCGGCCTAGGTGTTTCCGTCGGCCTAGGCGTCTTCGTCGGCCTGGGCGTTTCCGTCGGCCTAGGCGTCTTCGTCGGCGCTGGCATCTCCGTC
>JADGQF010000158.1 GCA_017882045.1 Anaerolineales bacterium | reverse complement strand
GCATGGAGCTTTTCGGGGTCAGCAAATACCTGGCCGTCCCCGTCGCCGCCGGGCTGGTCTGGTTCCTGGTCACCGGCGGCAACTACAACCGGGTCGAACGCATCTTCATGCTCATGGCGGCAACCTTCCTGATCTACCCGGTCGTGGCGCTCCTGTCGCACCCGCACCTGCCGGACATCGCCCGCGGCGCGTTTGTGCCCACCGTGCGCCTGGACCCGGCCTACATGGCCCTGCTCGTCGGGCTGATCGGCACCACCATCTCGCCCTACCAACAGGTGTTCCAGCAGAGCGCCGTGGTCGAGCGGGGCAGCGCGCGCCACCACTACGGTCCCGAGCGCTGGGACACCTACGCCGGCATGGTTTTCTCCGGTCTGGTGAGCGTGTTCATCATCATCGCCACCGCGGCCACGCTGCACCTGTCCGGCAAGACGGATCTGAACAGCGCGGCCGATGCGGCGAAGGCCCTGCAGCCGGTGGCGGGCAACGCGGCGGGCTTCCTGTTCGGCACAGGGCTGGTCGGCGCCTCGCTGATGGCCGCGGCCATCCTGCCCATCTCGACTGCCTTTTCGGTGGCCGAAGCTTTCGGCCTGCCCAAGGGCATCGGCCTCAGTTTGCGCCGGGCGCCGGTCTTCTTCGGCCTGTTCACCCTGCTGCTCGTGCTGGGCGCCGGGCTGTCCCTGATCCCCGGCATCCCTGTGTTCCAGTTCCTGGTCTGGGTGCAGATGCTCAACGGCGTGCTGTTGCCGGTGATCCTGGTGTTCATGCTGCTGCTGATCAACGACCGGCGCCTGATGGGGGAGCTCATAAACACGCGCCTGTACAACGTGCTCGGCTGGGCCACCTGCGTGCTCATAGTAGTATCGGTGGCCTTCGTGCTGCTGCAGCAGACGTTGGGCCTGATGGGGGTGCGCTTCCCTTAATAAGCATCCAACTGCTCGCGGTTCCGCGGCCCGTTAGCGGAAGCGCGCCCCAGGGTGCTATACTGCGGCCAGGAGCCCGCAGCGTGATTCTGTTGCCCCTTGGGGGCATGGCCCCTTCGGGTCATGGCGCTGCCCGGCGCCCCCATCCCCCTGCACCGATTTGACGAGGCGCCTTCATGGACGAACGCATCATTCGTATGAAACTGGACCACATCCGGCAGAGCGCGGCGCTCGCGCGCTGGCCGGTCGAAGACTGGCAGGCGCGCACGGCCGACTACCTGGCGCCGGGCGAGTACCGCTACGACGGCGACTGGATGCCCGCTCCGCCGGATGGTCGCTGGCCGGCCGGCAAGACGCTGTTCCTGTGCAGCACCGTCGATACCCCGGACGGCGTTAGAGCCGAACAGCTTTTCCTGCAGTTCGAGGCGCAAGGATTGGAAGGGCTGTTGTCGGTCAACGGCCGCCCGTATGCCGGCATCGATGGCTACCACAGCCGGGTGCGCGTGCCCCAGGCGGGCCGGCTGGAGTTGTCGGCCGAGTTCGCCTGCCTGCTGCCGGCGCTCTACCGGCCCGAGCTGCGCGGCGAAAGCGCCCGGCTGTGCGCGGTAACGTTCGTGCACATCGACCCCGCCGTCGAGGCCGCTTACTACGACCTGCGTCTCGCCTGGGAGGCCGTCCAGGCCGCACGCCACGCGTCCGGCGACGAGCGCCGCCGCCAGCGCCTGGCCGCCGCGCTGGAAGATGCCCTGTTGGCCGTCGACCTGACCGCCGAGCCCGAGCAATATCGGCAGGAGTTGGCCGGGGCGCGCGCCCTGTTGAACGAACGCGTCGCGGCCATCGGCGCGGACGACGGGGCAGGCCGGGTTTTCCTGACCGGCCATTCGCACATCGACACGGCCTGGCTGTGGCCGCTGCGCGAGACCGTCCGCAAATGTGCCCGCACCTTCTCCACCGCCTGCCGCTTGATGGAGCGTTACCCCGACTACCATTTCTCCTGCAGCCAGCCGCAGCTTTACGAATACACGCGCCGCCACTACCCGCAGCTCTACCAGGAGATCAAGCGTTGGGTAGCGGTCGGCCGCTGGGAGACGACCGGCGGCATGTGGGTCGAGCCCGACTGCAACGTGCCCTCCGGCGAGTCGCTGATCCGCCAGGTGCTGCACGGGCTGCGCTTCTTTAAGGAGGAGTTCGGCTCGCGTCCGCGCACGTGCTGGCTCCCCGACGTTTTCGGCTACCCGGCGTCACTGCCCGAGATCCTGGCCGGCTGTGGTCTGGAAGGCTTCATGACGACCAAGCTGCAGTGGCAGGCGCGTAATCCCTTCCCGCACAGCCTGTTCTGGTGGGAGGGCCTGGACGGCACCCGTCTGTTGGCGCACATCCCGCGCCTGCAGGCCATGTACAACGGCACACCCGATCCGCAGCAGCTGCAGGTCGCCTGGGAGAATTTCCAGCACAAGGCCGTCTACGACGAAGTGCTGTTCCCGTTCGGCTTCGGAGACGGCGGCGGCGGACCGACCGAGGAAATGCTGGAGATGGCCGCCCGTACCGTCGCCTACCCGACGCTGCCGAGAGTGCGCCAGGGCGTCGAGGAAGCCTACTTCGACGCGCTGAAGGCGGCTGACCCGCCTCTGCCGGTGTGGGACGGCGAGCTATACCTCGAGACCCACCGCGGCACGTACACCACGCACGGCGAGATCAAGCGCGCCAACCGCAAGAACGAGCTCCTCCTGCGGGACGCCGAGGTGTTCTCGTTCATGGCGGCGGTGCAGGCGGACCAGCAGACGACGGGCGTCGACGACGGCGGCGCCGAGGCCGGGAGCGCCGAGGACGGCGGGGCCGAGGCCGGGGGTGCCGGGGACTTCGCCCTGGCGGCCGCCGGCCTGCGTGACGCCTGGCAAAACCTGCTGCTGCTGCAGTTCCACGACATCCTGCCCGGCAGCTCCATCGGCGAGGTGTACGCGGAGGCCGCCCAGGACCACACCCGCATCGCCGCCGCGGCCTGTGCCGTGCGCGACGCTGCGCTGGGTGCCCTGGTCCGGCGCTGCGCGGCCGGCGCGCGAGCCGAAGGCGCCGGCCTGGTGGTCTTCAACAGCCTGAGCTGGCCGCGCCGCGATGTCGTCGCCGCAACGGTCCCCGACCCGGGCGGCCCGCTGGAGCTGGTCGACGCGCGCGGTCAAGCCGTCCCGGCCCAGGTCGTCGGCCGGCGCGACGGGCAGGCCGAGATCGTCTTCGTCGGCGAGGGCGTGCCGGCGATGGGGTTCACCACGCTGTGCCTCCGGGCGGCTCCGGCTCCGGCGCTGGGCGCAGCGCCGGAGCCGGAGCTCCACGTCGCATGGGGAAAGTCCGCGGCGACCGGCGCCGCTGGTCCCGCCGGGCCGGGCCTGTCCGTCACAACGCCCTTCTACCGGGTGGACCTGGACGACGATGGCTGCATCACGCGTCTGTACGACCGGCAGGCCGAGCGCGAGGTGATTCCGGCGGGGAGAAGGGCCAACGAGCTGCAGTTGTTCCAGGATGGGCCCGAGGAGGAGTCGGCCTGGAACATCCACGCGACCTATGCGAAACGCGCCTATGCCTGGGACCCGGGGACCAGCGTCGAGGTGTTGGAGGAGGGGCCGGTGCGGCTGGTGGTGCGCGTGACACGCGGCTACCGCCGGAGCCGGGTGGCGCAGGACATCCTGTTCTACGCGCGGTTGCCGCGCATCGACTTCGTGACCGAGGCCGATTGGCAGGAGCGGCAGGTGTTGCTCAAAGCGGCCTTCCCCGTCGAGGTGCGCGCGACGCGCGCGACCTACGAAGTGCAGTTCGGCGCCGTCGAGCGACCGACGCACCGCAACACCTCCTGGGACGAGGAGAAGTTCGAGGTCTGTGCGCAGCGCTGGGCCGACCTGTCGGAGACCGGCTATGGCGTGAGCTTGCTCAACGACTGCAAGTACGGCTACGACGTGCACGCGGACGTCTTGCGCCTGACGCTGTTGCGCGGCCCGCAACGCCCCGACCCGGAGGCCGACCGCGGCCGGCACACGTTCACCTACGCCTTGCTGCCACACGCCGGCAACTGGGTTGAGGGCGAAACCGTGCGCCGGGCCGCCGAGCTAAACGTGCCGCTCGTCTGCCGGCCGGCGGAGACGGACTTCAGCTTGCCCCCTGCGGCTCTACGAGCCGCAATATCCTGCCTGTCGGTGGCAGGTCCGGCCGTTCTGGAGACCGTCAAGCCGGCCGACGACGGCGACGGCTGGATATTGCGGCTGTACGAGCCACACGGGGCGCGGGGCACTGTCACGCTGCGCGGCGGCTTTCGCACGGCGAGCGAGTGCAACCTGGTGGAAGAGGGCGCCCGGCCACTGGCGATCGCTGATGGGGCGCTGAGCTTCCCGATCGGGCCGTTCGAGATCAAAGCGCTGCGGGTGCGGTTGTAGGCACAGGGCAGCCCAGTGTGCGGGCTTCGTCTCGACTTCAGTTCAGGCAAGCCTGGCCACCGCGCGTCCTTCCGACGCCATGGCGTACCCCATCCAGCCGAGGCCGGCAGCGAAAAGGACAAAGGCCACGGTACTTACGACAGTGCTGAGCAGCCCGTTCAGGGGGAAAGCCGCTGCATTGAGAACGGCGCCGATAAGCAAGAGCAAGCCGGCCGAACGCGGTAGAACCCCGCCACGCATGACAGCAATGCCGAGCAGAAGGCCACCCACACCAAATAGGATGCTTGCTACCAGAAAGAAGACGAAGAACCCCGGTGGTCCATTGCCGGCAACCAGGTTCGGAGCAGCCTGGGCCAGCCAGGGAAAAATGACCAGGCCAATGACCGAGAAACTGGTGAACAAAAGGGCGCCCACGAAGGTAAGTGCAAAACCGCCCAGCCCTAGCCAGCCGGCTTGTGAAGCCTGGCGCACGGCAATGCCCGGCAGCCCCATCAGGAGAAGCAGCTCCCCGATCAGGGTGACCAGCGTCACAACCATGAAAAGGGAAGACTGGACCTGCCCAGGAGCATTGCCCGGGAAGAGCGCGCTGTTCATGACATTGCCGATGATGCCAATGGCCGCCCCAAAGAGCAGGGCCAGTCCACTGGACCGGTACAAATTCGTCGAAGGCATAAGATGAGTCCTCTTGACAGGATCGTCTTGCGCGGGGGGCTGGCGCAGCACGCGATACGCGATATGCCGAGAGTATACATAGCCGGGAGCCAGGTGGTTATGTAACCATGTGCCCAATCAAGCTAATGTTTGTTAGCGGATTTGACAGGGCTCCCATTGTGAGCTACAATCACATTCGATTCAGCGAATATCATTTGGGATAATTGAAGTGGAACCGTACCAAGACATCAGTGAGTTGTTCAAAGTTCTGATCCACCCGACCCGCCTGGCCATCCTCGAGATGTTGCGGAACCGGGAGGAGTGTGTGTGCCACATGACGGCCATGCTCGGCGCGCGGCAGGCTTACGTCTCGCAACAGCTGATGGTCCTGCGCGAGGCCGGGTTGGTGATCGACCGACGTGACGGCTGGAATATCTACTACCACGTCACGCGTCCGGAGGTTTATACGGTACTCGATGCGGCCCGCAGCATGGTCGCCGGCCAACGCCAGGAGGCGCCGACCTTCATCCTGCGCAGCAGGTCCGAGTCGTGCCCTTGCCCAAAGTGCCAGGGGGTCATGACGAACTAGCTGCGAATTTCTCTCTCTTTTTTTGTCAAAATACATTCAACCCATTGAATGTGATTTAGACGAATTCTACTCGGCTCGAATAAAGGATTCCAATGGTCGACATTAAAGTGCCCGGATCGGGCTGTCCCAATTGCCAGCGCCTGGAGGCAACGGTGCGACGAGTGGTGCAGGCGCAGGGGATCGAAGCACAGATCGTCAAGGTCAGCGATTTCGCCGAGATGACGAAGTATGCCATCCTGGCAACGCCGGGGCTGGTAATCGACGAGAAGTTGGTGGCTGCCCGGCGCATCCCATCCGACAAGGATATCGCGGCCTGGCTGACCCAGGCGGCCGGCCAACATTAGGTCGCCAGCGATAGCGGCCGGAGGAAAAGACAGCCTGGCGAGAGAATTGTCCAATCGCTGAGGCTTGGCCGTAAGGAGGAGGTGTCTGTGAGCGTTACTGTGTATGTCGTGAGCGCCGTGCTGGTCTTCGTCTTCTCGGGCCTGCTGGCCATGGCCAGCCTGGGCGCGGCCTTTCTGGTCGTGGTCTTCTCGTCGCTCTCGGGGTTCCTGGGCCATGCCACCCTGGGCGGGTTGGACCCGCTCTTCCTCGGCCTGACTGCCGTGATGGCGGCTGCTGGCTCGATCGTCGGCTCGCAGCTCATGAAGCACAAGCTGTCGAGCAGCCAATTGAAGAAGGTCATCGGCGTCTTACTGTGGCTGATCGCCGCCAAGATGATCTTTGACCTGCTGAAATAGCCTTCTGATAAAACTAACAAAGGAGACATGATCATGGATCGCAACGATGAACTGTACAAAGCCGGCCTGCTGTTGCACGGCCACAAGTGCCCTGCCATGCCGATGGGCCTGCGCGCCGGTGTGGCCGCCCTCGAGGCGCTGGGCGTGCCACGCGCGGCCGACGGGCAATTGGTCGCCCTGGTGGAGATCGACAGCGACCAATGCGCCACCTGCTATGCCGACGGCATCCAAATGGCAACAGGCTGCACGTTTGGCAAGGGCAACATCCAGAAACTCGGCTACGGCAGGTTTGTCCTGACCCTGATTGACCGCAAGACCGGGCGTTCGGTGCGCGTCGTCACGCGCGCGGAGACGATTCAGAAGAGCAAGGAGAGCGAGTTTATCGGCTACCGCAAGCGGGTGTGCCTGCCTCGCAGATCGACGACGAGCTTGTCGCGCCGCTGGTCGAGTTCATCCTGTCCTCGCCCGCCGAATCGCTGTTTGAAATCGGGGCGGTCGGCGAGACCAAGCTGCCCGCCCCTCGCCCGCACGACTTCAACACGCAGATCTGTTCGGAGTGCGGCGAAGTGATGGTCGAGCGCTATGCCCGGATCAAGGATGGCCGGATCGTCTGCATGCCCTGCGCGGCCAAAGCGTGAACGAGAGGAGTATCTTGATGAAGATTGCAGCGGTTTCTGAAGACGGCGTCACTATCAGTCAGCACTTTGGCCGGGCGCCGTTCTATGTCGTCGTCACCGTGCAAGACGGGACGGTCGTCGCGCGTGAAACCCGTGACAAAATGGGGCACGACCAGTTCGCCGGCGAGCACGAAGACCACGGCCACGCAGCGGATCCGCGCGGGCACGGCTTTGACCCCGCCGCCCAGAACCGTCACGCCCGTATGGTGACCGCAATCGCTGATTGCGAAGTCCTGCTGGCGCGCGGGATGGGCGCAGGCGCGTATGAAAGCATGAAGCAGGCCAATATCCGCCCGGTGGTGACGGACGTGTCCAACATTGACGAAGCGGTACAGGCTTACTTGGCGGGCAGTCTCAAAGATCACGTCGAGAAGTTGCATTAGTTGGCAGGACGCTTGACATGGCAAAAGATGAAATGTGGCATGGAATCCCCCGCAAAGATATTCCCTGGTATCCCACCGTGGATGTCGAGACCTGCATCGGGTGCACGCTGTGCTATACGACCTGTGGGCGCGGGGTGTGTGAGATACCGGATAACAAGGCTGTCCCGGTGAACGCCATGAGCTGCATGGTCGGCTGTAGCACCTGTGGCACAGTCTGCCCGGTGCAGGCGATCACTTTCCCCGAACGCGACCTGATCTGGAAGCTGGAGCGCGAGCACAGAATCTTCAAGGTTGTGCGCCAGGAAGCCAAAGACAAGATGACCAAGCAGGATGCGCTCAAGTCGCGCGCCGCCGCCGCCGATGATGCAGTGGCTAAACTGACTACCCGGGCGCGTTTTGAAGTGGCGGGCGAATTTGGCGAAAAGCGCTTCCTGATCCAGATGGAAGACCTGATCAAGGAGCGCTCCTACGACTTTGTCAACCTGCGTCTGGAAGTGCCGACCGTCCAGGGCGCAACGCAGAAGACGCCGTCGTTCATGTCCTTCGAGGTCACTTCGACCGAACAGGAAGACATCCAGAGCTTCCTGCCGGACGTGCGCGATTTGATCCGCCGCAACGGATTGACGTTGGTCAGCGAGAACAAGCTGTAGTCTGCCAACAGGGCTGTTGCGGTTCCCATGCTGGTAGGGAGCCGCAGAAGCCGCACAAGGAGCCCTGATGGATCGACGGATAAACCTGCGGGTAGCTGCTGGCGCGCCGGCAGCAACCGCCCATCGCCCAGTCGCATTGTGGGCCATCCTCGTCGCCTATCTACAGGTGGGGCTGACTGCCTTTGGCTGGGCCATCCTGCAGAAGCTCAAGGCGCTGGTGATGGACAAGCGCTGGCTGAGCGAAGAAGAGATGAACGAGGGGCTGGCGCTGGTCCAGCTTTACCCCGGCCCGATCATGGTCGATTTCACGGCCTACGTCGGCTACAAGCTGCGCGGCGTGCCCGGCGCCATCCTAGCCACCACGGGCTTCATCCTGCCATCATTTGTCCTCATGTTGGCATTGTCTGCGCTCTACTTTGCCGCCGGCAGCCTGCCCTGGGTGCACCCGCTGTTCCTCGGACTGGAGGCGCTGGTGGTCGGCATCCTGTTCAATGTCACGTTGGACATGGGTGCAGGCGCGGTCAAAGGGCGCGTTGAAGCCGGGATCGCGCTGCTGGCCTTTGCCGCGCTGCTGTTCAAGGTGAATGCGGTCCTGCTGGTCCTCACGGCGCTAGCCTTGGGCGCCTGGCTGATCCGTCCGCCGGCCGGGGCGAGACAGCCGGGGAAGACAGCCGTCCTGCCACCCGGCAGACCGGTCTCCCGCGCGCGCTGGACCGCCACCGCGGTGGTGATCGCCGCAGTCCTCGCGGTTGTGGCCCTGGCCTGGGCGCTGCATTCCGACGTTGGGGCCCTGGGGCTGGCGCTGTTCAAGATCGGCGCCGTGGCCTTCGGCAACGGCATGACCATCGTCCCCCTCATCCAGGCGGATGTGGTGGATACCCACCATTGGTTGACCCTGAGCCAGTTTGCCGACGGCCTCGCGCTCGGCCAGATCACCCCCGGCCCCTTCCTGATCACGGCCACTTTCATCGGCTACAAGATGGGCGGCGTGCTCGGGGCAGCGCTGGCGACCTTCGCCATCTTCTCGCCTTCCTTTGCGATGACGTTGGTCTTCACCGAGGTCTTCGGACGCCTGCGCGACCTACGTGCGGTGCGCGGCGCACTGGCCGGCGTGCTGGCGTCGTTCGTGGGCATGCTGGCGGTGGTGATCCTGCAGCTCGGCGGCGTGGCTCTCGTCACACCGGTAGCCCTGGCGCTGGCAGCGGCAGCGTTCGTCGCCGTCCGCTTCTTCAAGCTCGACATCCTGTGGGTGTTCGCCGGTGGCCTTGCCGTATGGGGTGGGCTACTGGCAGTGGGGCTGGCGGGGTAGATGACCCTGGTAACAAGCGAATGATGATAAGCATCATGTTCAAGTCAGCGCAGCAGGTGTATAAGGACCATGCAAGAATTACTATATAGCAAGGTGTGCATATGGACATTTTTCGCGAACAGGCCAATCTGCTGAAGCTGATGGCTCATCCCATGCGACTCCAAATCCTGACCGTGCTGTCTCAGGATGCAGAGTGCGTGTGCCATCTCTCCGCTGTATTGGACAAACCACAGCCGTACGTTTCTCAGCAACTGGCCGTTTTGCGGAACGCGGGGATTATCGTCGATCAGAAGGAAGGCACTAACGTCTTCTACGGTCTGGCTAACGGGCGGATCGGCCACCGCGTTCGAGCCGTGCTGCAGCCGCTGGCCGGCGAGTTGCAGGCGGGCGAACGGAGCGGACACCAGCGGATAGGTGGTTGTTGCTGCCCGAAATGCAACTCCGAGGCATGAACCGAGGTGTTTTCTTGCGAATGAACATGCAAGTATATAGACATTTACATGGCTACGTTATTGGAGGAGGGTCAGGATGAGCGAGGAATACCTGCAAGTCACAGTCGACAAGTTCATCTTCCGGGTCAAGCCCGACTGTCTCTATTCCGCAGCCGGCGTTTGGGTTGCGCGGGACGAGAGTACGGGCCTGGTGCGTGTCGGTCTGACCGACTTCCGCCAGCAGGCCAGCGGCGATGTGGCGTTTGTCGACCTGCCTGCCGTGGGTCAGATGCTGCAACCAGGCGAGGACCTGGCCAGCATCGAGACCGTCAAAGTCGACCTGGCCGTGCCGGGACCTTTCGCGGGCAAGGTAGTCACCGTCAACGCTGCCCTGGCCGGTACGCCCGAGCTGGTCAACCAGGACCCCTACGGAGAAGGCTGGCTGGCCGAGCTGGCGCCGGACCAGTGGCCGGTCGACGGGCTGCTGGACGCCAAAGCCTACCTGGCCGTGATGACGCGGCAGGCCGAAGAGGAGGCTGCCAAGTGAGCCAATCTGTTGTCATCGTACCGTGTAGCGGCATTGGCAAGACATACGGCACTGTCACGCGCGAGGCCGCGTATATTGTCACCGAAGATCTTCGTCCCGCAGACACCCGCATCGTGCCCCTGTCGCTGCTTGTGTTGGGTGACGAGGAGGCGCAGGCAGCCGTGCGTGACGCGGCCGTGGTCACATTGGACGGCTGCAAGCTGGCCTGCGCCACGGTCAACGTGCGCCAGGCGGGCGGCGCAGTGGCCAAAGAATACGCCGTGCTGGACTTCTTCCGCCAGCACCGGGACATGAAGCCGCAGGGTATTGCCGAGCTGAACGCGGGCGGCCAGAAGCTGGCCCAGGCGTTGGCAGAGGAAGTAGCCGCAACCAGCGACGCGTT
>JADGQF010000432.1 GCA_017882045.1 Anaerolineales bacterium | reverse complement strand
CGAGGGCACGACGCTCTCGGAAGGGCGCGGCACCACTCGGCCGCTCGAACAGTTCGGCGCTCCGGATATCGATGCGCGGGCAGTCATCAAGGAAATGGACGTCCTCGCTCCAAGGTGGCTCGATGGTTGCCGCTTGCGCGAGTGCTGGTTCGAACCCACGTTTCACAAACATGCGGGCCAGCTTTGCCACGGCGTGCAGATACACACGGAAGGTCCCAGTTACGACCATCAGACGTTCAGGCCCTGGCGCATCCAGGCGCTCGCCTTCAAGGCGATCCGCTGTTTGTACCCGGACTACCTGCTGTGGCGCGATTTCGCCTACGAGTACGAGCACGGCAGACTCCCTATCGATGTCATCAACGGCGGCCCGTTGTTGCGAGAATGGGTCGACGATGCGTCGGCGACACCGCAGGATCTAGATGTGCTGGCGTTGCCCGATGAGCAGGCCTGGTCGAGCCAGCGTGAACGACACCTGCGCTACGGACCGCTTTAGGACGCAGACAGCTGTACGTGGATAAGCGTTATAAACACGTGGTGCATTCAGTTCGCGCGGATTGCTCGAAGTCTGCTGCGCGTTCGACAGCGACCAAAGATCGCGGCCGCTTCGGCACGTGCCCCGAGGAAACATTGTGGGGCCAGCAATGCTATTTCGTGCAGATCTGAGGCTGATTCAGCAATTCCAATCGCTTTTCACATCATCGGTGCTGCCGTCCACCCAGGTTGCGACGACCGTCAGTTCCTGAGTTAGAGCAACGAGATCGGCGCGAGCACCTGGAACTAGCGATCCGCGCTCGTTGTCCAGGCCGAGAAATCGCGCGGGAGTCAGCGAAGCCGCGCGGAGTGCGTCCTCCAGGGGGACATGGGCCAGCCTCACCGCATTGCGTACCGCCGAGGCCATATCAAGGTGCGCGCCCGCCAAGGCACCCCCTTCCGTGGTCAGCCGCCCGTCAGCAAGCGTGATAGTTTGTCCGACCAGTTCGAAACGGTCCAGCGATGTCCCGACCGTCGGCATGGCATCGGTGACCAGGGCAATTCGGGCGAAGCCCTTCGCAGCAAACGCGACCCGGACTGAAATGGGATCGACATGGATCCCGTCGACGATGAGACCGGCCGTCAGCCGGTGCTCCGCCAGTGCCGCGCCAATGATCCCCGGGGCACGCGCACTCAACGGCGGCATTGCGTTGAACAGGTGGGTCACCCCAGTTGCACCATCCGCGACGGCCTGCATAACAACAGCAGCGGGCGCCTCGCTGTGCCCGATCGAAATCCGCACACCCGAGGAGGCCAAGTTCCGGACAAAGCCCGCCGGAACGCATTCGGGCGCCAGCGTGACTAATGACCTGCCGGCGCCTGCGAGTTCGCACAATTCCTCCAGATCGCCCGCACCGGGTTTTGCGACGCGATCGGGCCGGTGCACACCGGGACGCCGTGGACTGATGAAGGGGCCTTCCAGGTGCAGGCCGAGGACCCCGTCCCGGCCGCCGATCGACCGCGCCGCCGCGACAGCGGTCCTCACGTGCTCGCGAGTATCGGTGATTAGAGTTGGGAGGCAGGCCGTGGTGCCATAGCGACGGTGCGCCCGAGCAATGGCGCGCATGCCGTCCGCCGTCGGTTGATCGTTGAGGAGGACGCCCCCGCCTCCGTTGACCTGCAGATCTATAAAGCCGGGGGCCAGGAAGGTGCCGGCCGGGAGGCGCGTATGCGGCCAATCGAGGGGAAGCTGGCCCCAGGACCCAAGTCCAACAATACGCCCGTCCCGGACCAGCACCGCGGCTTCGGCATGCCACCGATGACCGTCAAAAACCCGGTCCGCCAGGACGGCGTGCCCGTCGGCGATTGAACGATTGTTTTGACTCAGACCCATTTATGTCCATGCGGGCTGGATTGGTAGCGCAATAGACCCAATCTAAGTTAAGGGACGCCGAATACCCAGGCTATCACCGGCGACCCTATAAAGTATGCCGTAGGATGATGCGCCAATCTGGCGCGACCAGACGCAAAGCCGTTGGCCGCTTTTGCTGATCGCGTTCTCTGGCGACGGAAAGAGAAACAGCATGGACCGATTGGTCATTCGTGGCGGCAGACGCATTGAAGGGTCCGTCCAGATTTCTGGGGCAAAGAACGCCGCTCTGCCGCAGATTGCCGCTTCGCTGCTCAGTTCTGAGCGGCTGGAGTTAGGCAATGTTCCCGAAGTGACAGATGTCGACACCATGCTTGCCATGATGCGGGAATTTGGCGTCGTTGCCACCCGCGGCCCTGGACGGATGCTGGTGTTGGACGCCTGCGGAGCCCGCAACGCGCAGGCGCCCTACGACATGGTCCGCCGCATGCGTGCCAGCATTCTGGTTCTGGCCCCGCTGCTGGCCCGTTTCGGTTCTGCGCGCGTGTCCCTGCCGGGAGGCTGCGCGATCGGCGCGCGGCCGATCGACCTGCATCTCAGGGCGCTTGACGCGCTGGGGGCCGACGTCGGCATTGAGTCCGGCTACATCCACGCGCGGACCAGAGGCGACGGGCTGCGCGGCAGCCGCATCGTGCTGTCCTCCCCATCCGTGGGGGCCACGGAGACAGCCCTGATGGCGGCGGTCCTCGCACGGGGCGAAACCGAGATCCTGAACGCGGCGCGCGATCCCGAAGTCTGCGACCTCGTACTCTGCCTGGAAGCGATGGGCGCACTTATCCAGGGTGTCGGAACGCATCGTATTCAAGTGCAGGGGGTGGACGCTCTCCACCACGCCCGCCACGATCTGATCACCGACCGCATCGAGGCTGGCACCTACGCCATCGCCGCCGCGATCACCGGCGGTCATCTCGAGATCCTCGGCGCGCATCTCGAGCACCTCGGGTCGGTCAGTGCGGTCCTGGAAAGCGCCGGAGCTCGGATCTGGCCGACCGATCGGGGTCTAATGGTTGTTCGCTCGGGCCCTTTGCAGGCCGTCGACGTAGCGACGGAACCTTATCCCGGATTTCCCACGGACTTGCAGGCGCAGTTCATGACTTTGATGACAATCGCATCAGGCGCATCGGTCATCCGCGAGAC
>JADGQF010000431.1 GCA_017882045.1 Anaerolineales bacterium | reverse complement strand
CCCGTGCCCCTGCGCGCCCGCGCGGTCGAAGCCCTGTTAGAGGGCCAGGAGCCCGGCGAAGCCCTGGCGCGGGCCGCCGGCGCGCTGGCCGCCGGCGAGGCACAGCCGCTGACGGGGAACAGGTTCAAGGTGGAGGTGCTGAAGAGCCTGGTCAGGCGGGCGGTGGGGATGCAGATTGCAGGAGACCGATAAACTTCTTCGCCTCTTTAGTTTCGTTAGCCAACTGCCGAGTGCTATAATAAAGGCATGGACTTTAACTACGATCTGTTTGAGACCGTTGTGATCACTGCTAACATGCCGGATCACGGCGTCCTGGCCGGTGATCTGGGAGCGGTGGTCGACGTCCACAGCCGCCCCCAAAGAGCATATGAGGTGGAGTTCGTGAACCCGGATGGCACCACGCGGGCCCTCCTCACGCTGGCTCCCAGTCAGATACGTAAGCTTTCGCTGGGCGACGTGCTCACCACCCGCCAGTTGCCCCTGGCTGCCTGACGTTGGGCGCTCATTCTAAACGGGCGCGCGACATCACCACGTAGAAGATGCGAAATGGGTGGGCGCGCAGGGATGGGCTCATGGGCGGGCCTCGATCAGGAGTGGTCTCAAGCTCCAGGCGATAGGTGCACCTGCCTGCTCCCGCGTGGGGAAGCCCTGGCAGCCAGCGGGTAGGGTTTGATCAGCACCTCCGAGGGAATTCGCAGCCCCTCGGCCAGCCGGCGGATCATCGGCAAGGTCAGCGGCCGGCGTCGATTCAGGATCTCCGAAACGCGAAACCGGCTTCCGATGTACGCTTCGAGATCGCGCCGAGACTGACCCAGCCGCTCCATCTCGCACTCAATGGCCTCAATCGGGTCGGGGGGAGGAATGCGATGGTGGTGCGCTTCGTAGGCTTCTACGAGCATCACCAGGATTTCCAGGCGGTCGGCCTCAGCCGTGCCCGGCTCAACGTCAAACAGGGTCTCGATCTCCTGTAGCGCGGCATCGTAGTCTGCCTCGCTGCGGATAGGCTTGATGTCCATGGTTTGCTCCACTCAGATCCTTGTGGCATCAATCCGGTCGTACTCCTCATGCGTGCCGACGAACTGCGAAGCCCAGCATGTAGACCAGCCCGCGCACGGGCCAGGGCCAGGCACGCAGCGCATTGTGGACCGGCTCGAACAACAGGAAGATCAACAGGCCGTAGAGCGGCAGCATCCACAAGTAGGTCGTGCCCCGCAGGGTCCAGCCGGTCTGCCGGCCGGTTAGCTTCTCACGCGAGGCCGACCAGACGATCTCGGTGCACCAGCCAAGCAGCCCATACAGCAGGGCGCGTATCATCATCTGCGCTGACTCCATCGAAGACAGCCGGTCACTTCCTCACCTGCCGTCGGAAGCGGTAGTTCTCCCAGTTGCTGCCCCGCTCGCCGGTCGACTCCCAGCCGTCCTTGATCAAGTCGGAGATCAACTCCTTCACGATCCCGCCGGCTCTCTGGTTGGTGTTGTCGAGCACCTTCCAGCGCGGGGTGTGGGCTATCTCCTTCCACGGCCGGGACCGGGCAGCGACGTACGGGCCGTGCGGTCCGATAGCTTCGGCCTCGAAATGGTAGCTGTCGGTGATCAGCCCCGTTTCCCAGCGAGCCACGATCTCACACGTCTCCCAGCGGCCCTGCGCGGGGTCGGCATGCGGATTTTGGGGCCGGCCGCACTTCTGGCAGAAGGCCGCGTTGTCCGGTAACTCGGTCCCGCAGTTATAGCAGTACATCGCTCGATCTCCGGGAGGAAGACGCTGTGTTCGTGTCTCACCTATGAGCGGCCGTCCGGTCCGGTCAGGCGACGAGCGTCTGCGTGCCCTGCCAACGCCCGCCCGGCGCCAGTTGGATGGGGGCCCCGACGGTCGCCGCCTCTACACACACGAACCGTCGATAGTCTTCCGGCTCCAGGTCGGCCATCGTCGCGCATTTTGCTGCGGCCGGATTCCACACCACGGCATCCGCGAAGCCCGCTTTTTGCACGACCGTTGTCCGGCCCGCCTCCACCACGCGCGCCTCGGCCGGCGCGTTGAAGTAGATTCGATTCACTTCGCCCGGGAAGTCAATCTGCGCTGAGACCTGGTGAGCTTCGACCCCGCCGGCCGCGGCATCACGATACCGCAAGCCGGCCAGCCCCTCCGCTACGGTGGTCGTGATGTCGGCCACGGCGAGGTAGGTATGGAACGCGGCGGTGAACTCGAATGGCTCGGCGCCGGTGTTCGTCACGGCGAGCGTCATCGACAACTCGCTCCCACCTATCGCGACGGCCAGCTCCGCCAGGAACGCGTGATCCCATAGGCGCCGGCTGTCCTCGGTATCGGACAGGCGGAACGTCGCGCGCGTTCCCTCCCCGGCAACCTCCGCGCCGGCGAACTCCCAGGGCATCAAGCGCACCAGACCGTGCAGAGGCAGTGGCCCCGTAGTCCCAAACTGCGGGAACACGACCGGCACGCCACCGCGTATCGGCGCGCCGGCACGAAATGCCGACCTGCGGCTCAGGAACAGGCGCTCCTGGCCGCCGGCCGGAACCCACGATACAACTTGCGCACCGTCGAGGTAGACCTCGGCCCGCGCACCGTCGGGGGCGACGAGCGTGAGCCTGGGTAGATCGCCAGCGCCAGGAGCGATGGCAGACACAGGATCCGTGGTCGGAGGGTTCATGTTGGTTTCCTTTCTTTGACGACTGCGGCTAAGGCGGCAGTCAATCGGTCAGACCTGGCGCATCAGCTCGCCGGCCGCCTGCTCGAGCTGGCGGATCGCCTCGTCGATGTGCTTGAAGACGCTGTCGTGCAGCGGGTCTTCTGCGAGCAATGCCCGCCGTCGCCGCAGGGCTTCGACCATCGCGAGCAGGTCGCGCGCCAACCCTTCATCGAGTTCATCATGTTCTGCCATGTTTCACCATCCTTGAAGGCATACCTCTCATGCGTTCCGCCTTAGTACTGCAACCGCAGTTGCTGGAGCGGGGCGACCGGAGCCGGGCGACCAAGGTCGCTGCAACCATCGCAAAGTCGCTCTTCAGCGACTGGGACCAGCCT
>JADGQF010000430.1 GCA_017882045.1 Anaerolineales bacterium | reverse complement strand
GGAAAGAGGAGTGACTATGGCTGAAAGCCTCGTCTTCAGAGACCTCCCACGGGGTTGGGAGGCCTATCAGCAACACCTGATCGACGCCATCCGCCCGCTGACTGCAGAGCAGTTGGCGCTTGGCGCGATACCCGATCTGCGCTCGATCGGCATGATCGCGGCGCATATCGTGGGGGCACGCGGGCGCTGGGTGTGGCAGGTCCTCCGGGAAGGAGGCGCTGAACTTGACCCGCTGGCGAGTCGGGACCACTCAGGGGTGCCTATAACCAGCGGGAATGAGCTAGCGCGGGCGCTGCTGGCGACCTGGCAGCCGCTCAAGGCCGGGCTGGAGCGTTGGACGCCCGCCGATTACGACGAAGAGGTTAAAGCCGAAAGGCACGGCCAGCAGCGAACCTTCACGCGGGGCTGGGTCGTCTGGCACCTCATGGAGCACGACCTGCACCACGGTGGCGAGATCTCCATACTGCTGGGCATGCACGGCCTACCGGGCGTCGACATCTGATAGCCGGCGCCACGAGCTGCTGCGCGAAACAGGGGTTTCTTAGCCGCGCGGCAGACTGAAGAAGAAGCGCGTCCCCACGCCGGGACTGCTCTCCACGCCGATCTGGCCGCCGTGGGCCTCGACGATGCCGCGCGCGATCGCCAGTCCCAGCCCGGCGCCACCCGTCGCCCGGTTGCGGGATTTCTCGCCGCGGTAGAACCGCTCGAAGACGTGCGCCAGGTCGGCCGCGTCGATGCCTTCTCCGCTATCCGCTACCTCTACCCGCACGCCGCCTGGCGCGGTGGTCGCCGTCACCTGCACCACGCCGCCCGCCCGCGTGTGCCGGAGCGCGTTATCCACCAGGTTGGCCAGCACCCGGCCGATCTTACCCGCGTCGATGAAAACAGGGTCCACGCCCGGCTCGGCGCTCCCCTGCAGCCTGACCCCCTGGGCCGCGGCCAGGGCGGAAAAGCTTTCGATGGTGTCCGACACCAGGTCGGCGATGGAGTTGGGCGCACGGTCCAGCGGCAAGCCGCCGGCGTCGAGCTGGGCCATCTCGAACAGGTCGTCGATGAGCAGCGAGAGCGAGTTGATGTCCTGGCGGGCCGTGCGCAGGTAGCGCTCCACCGTGGCCGGGTCGTCGACCATCCGGTCGGCCAGGGCCTCGACGATGGCCCGGATCGACGAGAGAGGCGTGCGCAGGTCATGCCCGACCCAGGCGATCAGGTCGCGGCGCAGCCGCTCGAGCTCGCGCTGCTTCTCGGCGGTTGCCTCCAACTGGGCGGCCATGCGGTTGAACGAGCGCCCCAGGTCGGCGATCTCGTTGTCGCCGACCACCGGCACACGCGTGTCGAGCCGTTCGCCGGCCACCTCCTGCGCGGCCCGGTTCAAGGTGGTGAGACTGTCCCGCAGGCCCGCCGACAGGAAATAGCCCAGCGAGGTGGCAATGCCGCCGGCGAAGAGCAGCAGCACCGTCGCGAGCATGAAATCGTGATGGCTGGTAAACATCAGGCGCGCCGTCACCCAGACGTTGAGGAAGGTGAGCAGGCTGGCGAGCACGTAACCGCCCACGAGGGTCCAGATGATGCGCGGCGCGCGCCGGACCCAGCCCAGGCTGTAGGCGCCGTAGCCGGCGACGACCGACAGCCCGGCCGTCCCGGCCAGAAAGAGCGTCATCGCCCGGATGTCGTCGGCGGGTGGGCGCAGCAGCAGGTAGAAGGCTGCCAGCGCCAGCAGCAGCGCGCCGATCACCCCGACGACAAAGCGCAACGGCAGGGCGAGCCGCGCGGCTTCGGGGGCCGAAGCGCCCAGGTGGGTGGTGGGAGTGTTCATAGCCAAACCTTCTCTCACGGTTCGAACTTGTAGCCGATCCCCCACACGGTCAGGATATAGCGCGGGTTGGCCGGGTTGGGCTCGATCTTCTCGCGCAGCCGGCGCACGTGCACGGTGACCGTGCTCGGGTCGATGTAATCATCGAGGCCCCAGACCCGGTCCAGCAACTGCTCGCGCGTGAAAACCTGGCGGGGATGGCGGGCCAGCAGCCAGAGCAGGTCAAATTCCTTGACGCTCAGCGTCTTCTCGCGGCCGGCCACTTCGACCAGGCGGGTCAGCGGGTCGATCTTGAGATTCTCGAACACCGCCGGCCCATCGGCGCCGGGCAGCGGGGAGCCGTGGACGCGGCGCAGGACGGCCCGCACCCGGCTGACCAGCTCCTGCGGGCTGAAGGGCTTGACCACGTAGTCGTCGGCGCCCATCTCCAGGCCGGCGATGCGGTCTCGCTCCTCACGCCGGGCGGTGAGCATGATAATCGGGGTGTCGCCGCGGGCGCGCAGCCAGCGCGTGACCTCCAGGCCGTCCAGCTTGGGCAGCATCAGGTCCAGCACCACCAGGTCGGGCAGGCGTTGCGCCAGGGCCACGAGCGCCGCCTCGCCGTCGCGCGCCAGGCTCACCTGATAACCGGCCCGCTTGAGGTAGATGCTCACGACCTCGCCGATGCTCGGCTCGTCCTCAACCACCAGAATGGAAGCTTCGCTCATGCTGCCCTCAGTCCTTGCCAATGCTCAACTGCCGAATGTGAAAGCGTAGACGCGCACGCCCGGCTGCTCGAAGCGCAGCTCCACAGTGCTCTCCTGCAGGCCGTCCAGGTGGGCGATGTGATAAAGCCGGTCCTCTGACACCTGCAGCCTGCCCTGCGCGTCCACGTCCTCGCTATGGTTCGCCTGGCCGGGCGGCAGTGTCACGTCTACCGTCGCCTTGCCGGCGGGAACGAGAACAAGGTACACGTCGCGGGCCACGAAGTGCAGCCGCAGGAGCGCGCCGGCCACCTCCACCGTATCGTACTCGTCGGCGAGCGTCCATTGCCCGTCCAGCGCAAACTGGTTGACGGGCAGTTGCGCCGGCAGCGAGTAGCTCGCTATGCGGTCGGCGACCGGCTTCTCAGGCGAGGCCAGGGCGTCGCCGCGCCCCAGCCCAATGTAGGTTTCCGGCGTCTGCACCTGCGACATGGGCACCGGCGCCGCCTGCAGCAGCGGGGCGGCAACGGTCTTGCCCGCCTCCGCCA
>JADGQF010000157.1 GCA_017882045.1 Anaerolineales bacterium | reverse complement strand
TCCAGAGACGGTTCCAGATGAAGGTGTTGCTGACGGCTGCCGTGAACGAGCAGGTGTTGGCCTCCCAGGCGGGCAGCCCGAGGCGGAACATGAGCAGGTTGAGCACGGCGAAGTCGACGATGAAACCGGACAGCCCCACCACAGCGAATTTACCCAGGCGCCTCAGTTCGCGCGCGGCGCGGGGTGCGTGCACGGCGGCGGGCATAGCGCCGGCGAAGGCATTGAAACGGGTCATGCTGCTCCCGGCTCTGCTGCCAACGCAGCCAGCAACAGCGCCAATTGCAGTTGCATGTGCGCGACAAACAGGTTATCAAAAATATTGTGAACGGTGCAGTAAGTTAATGTACCTAGTACCCCGACCGCCAGGGCGGGGAGGTAGGCGGCCCGAATGCTCGCCGAGCCGCCGGGCCGCGGCGGATGACGCCAGGCCACCCGGGCCGCCAGCCAGGCCGCCGCTAGCCAGAATACGACGAAGGCCCCCAGGCCCAGGCTGCCGGTCTCGGCCAGGAAATTGAGGTAGACGTTGTGGGCGTGGCCGAGCGGGTCATACCAATGCGGCTGGGCATAGGCGGGATAAGCGGCCGCGTAGTTGCCTATGCCGACGCCCAGCCAGGGATGGTCGTCGAACATGCGCTCGGCCGCTTGCCAGTGCGCCAGCCGCTCCAGCACGGCGAAGTTTTCGTCGGTGATCTCAGTATGCGCCGGGTCCAGATCGGAGGCCAGCCCACCCAGGTCACCCAGGCGGGCGACGATGGAGCGGGGCAGCCAGCCTGTGCCGAAAAGGGCCAGGGCGAAGAGCACGAGCAGCAGGCCGGCGGCAGTCAGGGCGGCGGTGCGCCGGCTGCGCAGCGCGACGACGACCACCAGCGCGGCGCCCAGGCCGAGCCAGGCGCCGCGCGACCAGCTCATGCCGATGCCGGCGGCGAGGGCCAGGGTGACGCCGCTGCCGGCCAGGCCGATATAGAGGTCGGCGCGCCGGCGCTCTCGCCACCAGCAGCCCAGCCCGGCCAGGGCCAGGCTGGCGGCGACAGGCGCCAGGTAACCCAGGTATCCAGCATAGGGGTTCGGTTGGCGGAAGGTGCCATAGGCGCGCATGAAGCGCCCGTTGAGGATGAACGCCTCCGGGCCAACCTGGCGGATGAATTGGTAAGCGCCCAGCGCGACTTCGGCCAGGCCGGCGACGAAGAGGGCGCCGATCACCCACCAGCGCGCCCGCCCGGCGAGGGTTTGGCTGGCTAACAGGTACAGGCAGGCGAACTCCGCCCACTTGAGCCACTCGGGCAGCCCGTCGCGCCAGGAGACGGCCTGTGTCAGCGTGAGCCCCATGATCCAGAGCAGGACAAGGATGGGGATCGCCAGCCGGGGCCAGCGGATCACGATCTGGCGGCGGGCAACGCCGCGCGCCAGCCAGGCCAGCAGCGCCAGGAGAACCAGCAGATCGACGAGGTTGGCGCCCGCCAGCGGCAGCGTGCGCAGGTCGCCGAACGGGAGCGCGATGGCCAGGGCTACCAAGGCCACCACCGGCCGGATGGCGACAAGCGCCAGGAAAGCCACGCCGACAAGGGCAGCAGCGGCCCAGGTTAACGGCGCACGCGCCAGGAACACGGCCAGCGCAGCCAGGCAAGCCAGCCAAGCCAGGCTAGAAGGCCACGAACGCTGATCGGGTCTATGAGATGGGGTAAGGCGCGGCCAGAGCGACGGCACAGCCGTGATGAGGTGAATATCTCCTCCCAAGCGCAAGGTTGACCCGCGAGGCACAACCAATGAGCCATGCCTGACGGGGCCGCCTGTTGCCGCGCGCATCATATGGCAAAGAGTTGCCTTTGTCAATTGACGTTGTTATTCCTTATGGTATACTATTTGCCGTCTTTCTGGGTCGTCGCGAGCAGCGAGCCGGTGATACTAGAAATAAGGGGGGAAGAGAGTACATGGCAAGGCCAGTTCAGTCAGCCAAGAAGGTCAGCGCCCGTCCGCTGGGCCGGCCGCGCGCAGCTAAGAAGCGGAATGACAGCCGGTGGTTATTATTCGCCCTGGTGGGGGCGGCGGTCGTGATCGTCGTGGGCTTGATCCTGTTGAACTCGCGGGCATTGAACCAGACGCCGGTCGCGTCGGGACAGGTCAGTTCGGGCCTGTCGTGGGGCCCGGCGAACGCGCCGGTCAAGATAGTGGAGTTCTCGAATTTTGGCTGCAGCCATTGTCGTGACTTCGCGGCGGACGACGGCAAGCGCCTGCGCGAGGAGTACGAAGGCACCGGCAAGGTGCGGTTCGATTTCATGCCTTTCAGCCTGGGGAGCGCGGAGCCGGATGCTGCGGCGAACGCGGCGGTCTGCGCGGCCGACCAGGGGCGTTTCTGGGACTATCATGATCTGTTGTTCGCCCGCCAGGGTGTGAGCGCCGACGCGTTCAGCACGGCCTCGCTGAAACAATACGGGCAGCAACTGGGGCTCGATGCCGCGAAGTTTAACGCCTGCGTGGACAGCGGGGCGCACGCCGACAAGGTGCACCAGACTTCGCAGCAAGGCACGAGCATGGGGGTCAACGCAACGCCGACGATCTTCGTCAACAACGATCGGGTGGTAGGCGCGGTGCCCTACGATCAGCTAAAGGCCAAGGTTGATGCGGCAGTGAAGGCCGCTCCGGTCTCGTAAAATATTGCCAGAGTGTGCGAACAAGGAGGCCGACGCACACCCGCGCCGGCCTCCTTCTTCGCACACTCTTACCAGTATCTTTCGTGTAGCCATAACACTCCACAATCAAAATCAAAAACAACACAAACAACCCAAAAGGCTACACGAAGTTTTCGGCCGCTGCTGGGCGGGGGACGGGGAGGAGGGGCGTAAAAGGACGCTCGGTGCTCCCATAAGTTTGTTGCCCGCCAGGCGGGGGAGGGTGCAGAAAGGGGTGTGCAGAAGGGCGCCCGCTGAGCAAAAGGACGCCCGGTGCTCCAAAACAGACCCGGCGTCAGGCAGGCGTTACGCCGGCGTCTGGCGGCAGGGAAGGGTAGGAGTCAGGCCGGCAGGTACTTGTCGACCAGCAGGGCGAGGCGCGTGCGGGTAGCCGGCGGCACCACGGCGGGATTGGTCAAGATGGCATCGCGCAGGGCGTCGGCGTGCGGCGAGGCAGGGGCCTCCTTCAAGGCCCTGACGACGTTGACGACCGCGGCCTTGGCGACCTCGGCGTTAGCCAGCAACTGGCGGACCACCATATCGACGGTCACGGGCGCCTCGCTCTCATGCCAGCAGTCGTAATCGGTGACGTGACCCATCGTGGCGTAGCTCATGCCTGCCTCGCGGGCCAGGAAAACCTCGGGCACAGCCGTCATGCCGACGATGGCCAGGCCGAGCTGTTTGAAGACGAGGCTTTCGCCTCTGGTGCTGAAGCGCGGTCCCTGGATAGTCACGAAGACGCCACCGCGGTGGACAGTATTGCCGGTGGCAGCCACGGCGTCGGCCAGAACGCCGCTCAGAAAGGTGCAGAAGGGCTCGGCAACCGACACGTGCACGACCAGGCCGGCGGTGCCGCATTGGGGATCGTCGAAGAAACTCGAAGGACGCCCGCTGGTGCGATCGTAGATCTGGTCGGGGACGACGATATCACCGGGCCGGAACTGCTCCTGGAGGCTGCCGCACGCGCTGATCGAAATCAGGTACTCAACCCCCAGCATCTTGAAGCCAAAAATGTTGGCCCGGCTGTTGAGTTGGCCCGGGCTGATGCGATGGCCGCGGCCGTGACGGGGCAAAAAGGCCACCAGCTGACCCTCGATCTTGCCGAGGATGTACGCATCGGACGGTGAGCCAAAGGGCGTGTCTAAACGGACTTCCCGCACATCCGTCAGTTGCGCCATGTCGTAGACGCCGCTGCCGCCGATGACGCCGTAGCGGACGGCGCCACTTGGGCGGACGGCGCCGGACGGGCTGCTGCCGATGGCGGGGCTGATAGTCGATTGCTCCATGGACACGCTCCTGTGAGTGGGGTGGTGGTTGGGGTAACGACTTACCTTAACGAGTTACCAGGGAATCCCTGGACAGGTGTCAACGTCGGCGTCGACGCCGAGGCGCCTCACCATGCGCACGCGGTCCCAGGGCTCGTCGAGGATGCCACTGTGAATGGCCCAGGCGCGGCCGCGCACGGAGTCGGCCAGGGCAGGCATGCGGAAGGGCGAAGAGCCGTCCAACCGGGCGAGCAGGTCGCCGCCCGGCGCGAAGCCCCGGTCGATCCGTTCCATGCGGGCGTGACCCTGGATGTACGAGCAACCGACGCCCTCGAAGAGCACCGCGGTGTGGTAGAAGAGCGGCTGGGCGATGTACTCGCGCTGGTTGATCGACGACATAAAGGTTTCGAGGCGGGCGGTCAAATGCTCAAACGCGCCCAGGCCACGGCGAATCTGCCCTGGCGCCAGCCCGGCCAGCAGGGCAGCCTCCTCCGCCCCCAGGTTGCGATGCAGGATGCCGCGCATGTTGGATTCACCGCTCGGGGTCACGTCGACATCGAAACGGGGGCTCCGCGGGTCTTGCAACGCGAGCCAGATCACCTCGATCTGGTTGAACTGAGTGTCGGCCAGCTCCAGCTCGATCATCGGGTCCGGCGCGTCGCCGGTATGAAAGAGCTCAAAGCGGATCCCACGCTCGCCCTCGCCGTAAGTCACGCGCACCACCGGGCGGTCCTGCGGATCGGTCATCGCGATCGGATCGATGCCGAACTGGACTAGCAAGTCCGTGGGCAGGAGGATACGGAAGAGCATGCGGCGCCACTTCGTCTCCCAGGTTATGATCTCACGGAGCGAGATGGGGCGTAGCGCTTCCAGGGCCGCGTTGTCGTGGCCGTGTCCGTTACCAAGGGGCCATTCCGGCGTGGCCCAGACTGTTCGTGCTGAAGGCATCGCTTACATCCTTGCGGCCACTAACATAGCCCGAAATGAGACGAGAGAGTCTTTCAGAAGCCAAATTCCGGGTCGAGGCCGGCTTCATCGAGCAAATCCGCCAGGCACTCGGCCAGCCAGGCCTGGGCGACCCCGTTGCTGGCCATGACGCCGAACTGGCGCTTCACCTCTCGCTGGTTATAACGCAGAGGGCGGTTCCAGCAGTCGCTCATGATACCGCCGGCTTCGCTAAGGATGATATCAGGCGCACAGGTGTCCCATTCTTTGGTTCCGCCCGATGGATGAAGGTAGAGATCAACCTGCCCGCGCGCCAGCAGGCCAATCTTGAGCCCCAGACTGCCGACAACGCACTCCTGTTGCACGCCCGGGCCGCGCAACAGGTCACCCAGAATCGGGGGGCGATGCGAGCGACTGACGACGGGGCGCAGGCGGGCCGGCTCGTTCTCGGTCGAAACGTGCAGCGCCTGGCGCTCGCCAAACTCCTCGACGTAAGCGCCGGCGCCGAGGACAGCGGCGCACAGAATGTCGTCCACCGGCTGGTAGACGACGCCGACCACCGGGACGCCATCTGATACAAGGCCAACCATGATACAGAACTGGCCGTTGTGGGCAATGAACTCGACCGTGCCGTCCAGCGGGTCGACAACCCAGACCCGGCGCTTATCCAAGCGGCAGAGATCGTCCTTGGATTCCTCGGCCAGGATGCCGTCGTCGGGGAAGGCCAGGGCAAGCTGCTTGACCAGGTAGGCGTTCGCGGCACGGTCGGCCTCGGTCACCGGGTCGTTCGGGTCCTTCCACTTCACGGTGGGCGGCACCTGGTAGAAAGTTTCGATGATCTGGCCGGCCCCGCGTACAAGGCGGACTGCCACGGACAGTTCGCGGCCAAAGCCGCTCTGCAGATCCGTCGCTGATTCAGAGGTGATGCTACCTCCTCACGATCAAGCCCCTCACTAGGCGATGCGAGTCAAGATGTCGGATCTGGGGTCCGCACAGGGACGTCTGGCCGGCCAGTTTGTGGCCTGGCCAGACGGAGCGCGTTCACGTTTAGGATGATAGCACAGTCGATAGCGAGACGCAAAGCCTGAGGGAAGAAAGGGGTGTCTTCCAGGGAACTCTAGCTGCGAAGGTGGCCCTGCGTCTGGTACTGCGCGAACAGGTGGCCCCAGCCGGTGGTCGCACGCCACTGCTCGTAGACGTGCTTCTCCTTCAGCGGCCAGTGGACATAATCATGCTCGACCTCGGAAATGAAGGTCGGGATGGCGACGATGGGGGTGTGGAAGACCAGGTTCTGCAAGAACTTGAGCGGCCCGAACCAGCCCAGCCAGGCGAGGAAGAGGTGAAAACTCTTGCCTACCTCGAAATGCCAGTTTTCACCCGACAGGTCATCGCCCACGAGCTCGATCTCACGCACGTCGCCACAACCCAGGCCGCGCTCGTGCGCCAGGCGGATGTAGGGGATAGTCAAGGGATCGAAGCCCATCAATTTGGCGGAGACGGCGTCGATCGCCACCTGGTCGGCCGAAGCCAGGATGACGTTCTTGATCTCTGGCTTGACGATGCGCGGGCCGGGCCCGTTGCCGGCGGTGGTGCCGTCCATAAAAGCGAAAATGCCTGGATGGATCTCCTGCTGGATGGCCAGCAGGTCGACCAACGTCTCATGGATCCACGTGTGAGTGTAGTGACGGTGATGGTTAAGCAAGCCGCCAAAGGCGTTCTTCATCGCGCCGGTGGTAGTGGTGTAGATGTGGCACTTCACCGTCGGCAGGTGAACGATGTTCTTGCCGCAGAAGTAGTCGGGGATGCGAATGCCCTCAGGAAATATGCGCTCCAGGGCCAACATCCTGGCCTGCGGCCGGTAGGGCACCCATTGCATATCTTCGCTGCGGAAGTTGTAGCGCACCGGGATGCCGTAATGGCGGAAGATGGGCAGGTAACCGTTCAGGTCCTCGCCCTTGAAGGCGTTGGTGACGACCGTCTTGTTCTGCACGCAGACGAGATCGGCAAAACCTGCTCCCTGCAATGCGCGCACCGAGCCCTCGAGCTGCCAGGGCGTGGTGTTGGCGCCGGGCATGGGATAGTGCCAGGAGATGTTATCTTTCAGGATGGTGGTCGCGCGCGGGTCTAGGGCCTGCGGACCGCCGGCCAGCTCGAACAAGCGGCCGTAATCGTCCAGAACGGTCTCAGGCTGCGTGCGCAGCACGGCGACCTTCGATCTAGAAGCCATAATTCTTCCTCTTATGCCTGCGCCTGCAGCAGGCGCCCGCCTACCTTATGCAGGCGCCCCCCTCAGAACGGCCGGGGCGCGATGCCTGCCAGATAGCCGTAGCGGGCGAGTGAAAACGGGCCTACGAAAAAGGGCCACCCGGATCGAGCGGCCCCTTTTCGTCTGCGACATGGTGGAGATGCCGGGAATCGAACCCGGGTCCGAAACAAACGACCGAAAGCATCTACAAGCTTAGTTACTGATTTAGTTTCGCCAAGACGGTCCAGCAGTAACCACCGTCCACTAGTCTGGCTAGCCGATGATCTTTGACCCGGATATCGGCGTAACCGGGCCGCACCCTACGGTCTATGACGATGCACCCCGTCGCCGCCAGGACCCGGCGGAGGCACCGCCGTCACTTGCGTGACGGTTTTGTTCGCTTAAGTACCTTTACGCGGCGAGTGCGAAAGCGCTCTGGCGAGGGGCACCGAAGACGAACGAAGCACCAGTGTTGGCACTTGATTGTTTGCTCCGGATTTACGAGGAGAGAGCACCTCGACCTGCAGCTCACGACCCATTTGCCCCGTCGAGACCATTCATCCCCAGGACGAAAAGAGTATAGCACAATTCAATCAAGTTTGCAAACGCAAATAAACTCATTCACTCATAATCCTGTTCTTTCACCGTCCGCCTCAGCTCGCGATCCATGTCCCGCTCGGCCACCGCGTCGCGCTTGTCGTAGAGGCGCTTGCCGCGCACGAGGGCGATCTCGACCTTGGCGCGGCCCTCCTTGAGGTACATGTGCAGGGGGACGATGGTCCAGCCGCGCTCGGAGACCTTGGAGAGCATCTTGCGGATCTCCTGCTTGTGCAGCAGGAGCCGGCGCTCGCGGCGCGGCTCGTGGTTCTCGCGATTGCCAAAATCGTAGGGCGAGATGTGCACGTTGAGCAGCCAGGCGTCGCCGTTCTTGATCTGCACGAAACCATCGCGCAGGTTGACACGGTGGCCGCGCACCGATTTGATCTCGGTGCCAGTCAGGGCGATGCCTGCCTCGAACGTGTCTTCGACGAAGTAATCGTGCAGGGCTTTGCGGTTGGTGGCCACCGAAATGACTTCACCAGGAGCAGGACGTGGCAAAGGTGCCTCCAAGAGCGACTGAAGTCGCAACTACAAAGTTACTGCTGCGAAGTGGGAAGGACGGTATGGTCGCCCAGCAAGTATTTGACGGCCTCGTCGAGCTGCGGGTCGCGCTTGGCCTGGACGTCTTCTTTGGTCAGCGGGACGACGATGTCGGGCGCCAGGCCGGCGCCATCGATGCCGCGATGCCTGGGCGTGAACCAATGGGCCACGGTGACGCGTAGTTGCGACCCGTCGCTCAGGGCATTGATCAACTGGACGGAGCCCTTGCCGTAGGTCTTCTCACCGACCAGCACGCCAACGCCGGCATCCTGGATGGCGCCGGCCACGATCTCCGAGGCGGAAGCGCTGCCGGCATCCACCAGCACGACCAGCGGGATGGCGCCGAGAAGGGCATCGCCTTCGCGCCGATAAACGTGCTGCGTGCCGTCCTTGAAGCGCTCCATCACGATGTTGTCGCCCGGCACCTTGCCCGCCGGCACGAAGTAGCTGCCGATGCGCACTGCGGCGTCCAGGAAGCCGCCCGGGTTGCCGCGCAAATCCAGAACGATGCCCGCGGGCTGCCCGCGCACCGCCTGGAGCACTGCGTCGGCCAGGCGGGCCGGCGCAGTGCTGGTGAACTCGCTGAGCGCGATGTAGGCGATGCGGCCGTCGCCCAAGCTCTTCGTCTCGATCACCGGGATTTCGATGCGGGCCCGGGTGATGACAAGGTCGAAGGACGGCTCGCTGCCGCGGCGGATGGTCAGGGTAACCCGGGTGCCGTGCGGGCCGCGGATCAGGGCAGTGGCTTCGGTCAGGTTCAGGCGGGTGACGTCCTTGCCATCCACCCGGGTCACGACGTCGCCCACCTGCAGCCCGGCCTGTTGGGCAGGCTGCCCGGCGAACAGGTAGCTGATCAGCACCCCGCCACCCTCGGCCAGTTCCACACGGCAGCCGATGCCCTCGAAGTGTCCCTCGATATCGGCATTGGCGATGGCCGCGCTGGCCGGGTCCAGGAAGGCCGTGTGCGAGTCGCCGAGCCGATCGACGACGCCACGGATGGCATCGTAGGTAACCTCTTTGCCCTGGGGCAGGTCGCCATAGAACTGCTTCTGCAGCAGGCCATAGGCCTCGCGGAAGTAGTTCAGGTCGAGGAGAGGCGGCGCGCCGTTACCTTCGTTGACGGTCTGCACGGCATTGTTCACGGCGGACGCTTGCTCGGCGTGGGCCGGCAGAGCAGCCAGGTCGGGCGAGCGGCGCGAACCCACGCTGACGCCCAGGCCAAACGAAGCCAGGGTCAAGAAAACGACGGCGACCGCCACGGCAAGGGCCTTGGCGCGCGAGGCGGAGAGATACGGTTTCATGCTTGAGTCACTCAACATTCCCCGATCCGGATGGGCGCTCAGCGTTGGCCCAGCAGCCATGCCTGGGCCCGGGCCAATTGCGAGTCACGGCCGTTCTTACGATCGTCAGCCGAAAGGCTTGCCGGCACGTCGGGCTGCAGGCCGACCTTGTCGATCAGGTGGCGGTCAGGCGTCAGCCAGCGAGCGACGGTGACGTGCAGAGATGAACCGTCGCCGAGCTCATGCACGCGCTGCACGGAACCCTTGCCGTAGGTCTTCTCGCCGATCAGCGTTGCCCGGCCCTGGTCACGCAGCGCCCCGGCGATGATCTCGGAGGCGCTTGCGGTGCCGCCGTCGACCAGGAGCACAAGCGGCCAGGTTTGGGCAGGGCTCTGCACGGACTTGACCGGGTAGAATTTCTCCTGCCCGCCGTGCTGCTGCTCGCGCAGAACCACGCCGTCCTTGAGAAACTGGCTGGTGATGTCCACGGCCGAATCGACCAGGCCCCCGCCATTGCCGCGCAGGTCGACCACGAGCCGGTTGACGCCCTTGCCGGCCAGCTCGCCGATCCCGGTCTTCAGCTCGCCCGCGGTCCCTTCGCCGATAATGCTGATCATGACGTAACCGATGTGGTTAGCGTCGTCGAGCACGCGCCATTCGACGCTCGGGACATTGATGCGGGCCCGGACAATGGTGAGATCAAGAGTCCCGTCCTGACCGGCCCGCCGCAGGCTGAGCGTCACCTTGCTGCCTTCATCGCCGCGCACCAGGGCGACCACCTGGTCGACCGCCATGTCTTTGGTGACGGGCTTGCCGTTGACGGCGACCAGCACATCACCGTCCTGGACGCCGGCCTTGGCGGCGGGCTGATCGCGAATGACCGTCAGCACCAGGTCGCCGGCGTCGTTGCGGCCCATGTTGGCGCCGATGCCGCCGAAATGGCCGGCCAGCTCATCACGCTCGATGGTACGCGGGGCCGGCTCGACAAAGACGGTAAACGGGTCCTTATAGCTTTCCACCAGCCCGTGCGCCGCGCCGTAGGCCTGGGCTTGGGGAGAGGGCACATCACCCAGGAACTCCGTCTTGAGCAGGTTCTGCACACCCCAAAGAACGCTGAACGAGGGATCGGCGGCGCGCGCGCTGTGGTGATCACCCAGCAGGTAGCCGCCGACGAAGACCAGCCC
>JADGQF010000429.1 GCA_017882045.1 Anaerolineales bacterium | reverse complement strand
ATTGCCGTCGCGTAACCGGCCAGGTCAGAGTTAAGGAAATAGGCGGCCGCGGGGACATAGCCGCGATCCAGACGGGCGATCTCATAGTGCGCCAGCGGATGCATATCCGCCCACGAGAACGAGCCCTGCGCTCCGGCCGTCAGGGCATACATCTCGGCCTCGCGCAGATATGTCTGCACCCCAGTAGCCCGGTAGAGCTCGGCCGCGCCCAGCGCCATATCATCTTCCGAAGAGTCCTCGTCATAGAAATTATCGGTGGCCGATTGGGCAAGCGGGCGGAGCTTCCCCCAGGCGTAAATCTGCCTGGCCGCTTCCAGATACTGGGCGGCCAGCGTCGGGTCGCGGTAGGGCTGGGCCGGATCGTTCCATGCCACCGCGGCTAACGCCAGGGAGGCCGCGGTTCTGCCGGCCAGATTGGCGCCATGACCTGGCTCGGACGCGTAGACCGGCCGAGGCGGCCCCACCCTATCGTCGCCTTCGGGCATGCGCCAGTCATTATTGTCATCGGCGTTGCCGACCTGGTAGTAGAGGACCTGGTTCTGTGGATCCCACATTCTGAGCAGCCAGTCGAGGCCGACGCGCGACTCGGCGAGCACGTTGGGCAGCCCCTGGGCGCCGCTGCGCGCAAACACGTCCGGATGGCGCAGGTAGGCCGACAACATCAGCGCCAGCGAGTAGGAGGTCGTGCCGGTGAACTTGATGTAGCCCGCGGCATCGTGCCAACCCCCTTCGGCCTTGACCGGCTTGCCGTCCAGCGGCCCTCCGCTGGCCACCCCGTCGCGCAGATGGCAGGCAGCGTGCAGGCGGGGTGCGGTGTTGCCGCAACGCTGCACCTGGAAAAACGACAGAGTGGATGAAAGCAGGCTGGAATAAGGCTGGCTGCCGACGGTGAACGGCGGGGATATCTCGCTGCCCAGGACCAGCCGGTACTGCCCGGGAGCCGTCAGCCCGCTGAAATCCAGCTCGTAAAGGTGGGCGAACTGGCCGTAACGGCCGCGATCCTGGCCGACGATCGAGCGGTAGACGACAGCGTTGCCCGGTAGAGCCTGAACCGAGAATGGCTGGCGGTCGAGGGTTTCATTGGTCAGGGCAAGGGCGACCTTGGACTCGCCCGCTTCGTAGGCCACTTGATTGACCCGCAAGAAGACGCTCGTCGCCTGCGCGACGGGCGAGGCCGTGCCGGAGTTCAGCCGGAGCGCCGGAACCTGCCCGGCCGCAGGATAGGCGGTGCACCAGACCAGCAGCGCGAGCAACGCGGAAGCGAGACGTTTCAAGCCCCATCTCCCGGGGTCATCTCGGCGCCAGAATCCGGCTTGACCGTCGCCTTACGCTCCAGCTTGCCCCAACCGGCCACCCGGCCGCGCACTGCAGTCATGACCGCTTTCCAGGCCACATTGTACATGAGCAGCCGCCAGCCAAATCGCTGAAAGAACAGCCAGATCAGCAATGACCATTGTTCGGTTCGCTCGAGCAGCAATGCCGTGATCGCTGCGAGGTAGTCCACGGCTACGAAAACCAGGTAATAGGTCAACAATTGCCGCAACGAGCCGTTCACGCTGTCCAGCGGGTGTTGATAACGGTTCCAGGCCACCAGACCCACCGAGAGCACCGCGATGAAATCGACAAGCGGTGCGATGAGCGGGAAGAAGATATTGAACACAAAGACGTTGGGGATAGCGATCAGGCCCAGTGCGCGGTAGCGCGGCTTAAAGGCTGCGTGGCCATGCTTCCATGCCGCCTGGAAGGTCCCGAGCATCCAGCGGAAACGCTGTTTGAGCAAGCCGCGCACGTTGTCCGGCGCTTCGGTGTAGGCGATCGCTCCGTCCTCGTAAGGTATCCGGTAGCCGAGTTCGAGGATGGCGAGGGTCAGGTCCGCGTCCTCGGCCAGGGTGTCCTCCGGGAAGCGTCCGGCGCGCAGGACGGCCTCGCGCCGCCAGGCGCCGATGGCGCCCGGCACCACGGTGATGCAATTGAGCAGTGCGAAGGCGCGGCGGTCCAGGTTCTGGCTGGTGACGTACTCCAGCGCCTGCCAGCGGGTGAGCAGGTTGATGCGGTTGCCGACCTTGGCGTTGCCGGCGACGGCGCCCACTTTCGGATCGGCGAAATGACGCACCAGCCGTGAGATGGCTTCGGGATGGATGATCGTGTCCGCATCCAGGATGACGACCACCTCCGCCTGGGCTTTTTGCATTCCCAGGTCGAGGGCTTTGGCCTTGCCGCGATTTGGCCGGTGCAGCACGCGCACCCGTGGATCTCCACCGGCCGCCTCCACTGCCCGCTGCCAGGTTGAATCCTTTGAGCCGTCGTCCATGACGACAATGTCCAGGTTCGGATAGTTGGAACGCAGGAGCGAATGTATCGTCTGGCCGATAACCTTCGCCTCATTGTAGGCCGGCACAATCACGCTCACCCGTGGCCGGTAATCGGGCGGGAAACGTTTGCCTTTGGCCCGCCCGTGCTGCACGATCGCCAGCAGCGCGATGATCAGCAAACGCGCCGCGCCTAACAGCGTGCCGCCAATGAAGAGCAATGAAATTAGCCAGCTCCCGCCGCGCATGATCTGGAAACTGATGCCGTTGATCGTCGCGATCGAACGCTCGGTCTGCTGGATGGGCGGCATCACCGTATCCAGCGTCAGGCCCATCAGATCGGATACCGTCACCAGTTGGTAGCCGCGGGCTCGCAGCCCCTCGATGATCTGCGGCAGAGCGGCGACAGTCTCCGAACGGTCACCGCCACCGTCGTGGAGGAGAACGACGTTGCCCTTGCCGCTGGTCACCTGGTCGATGGTCGCATTGACAATGTCGTCGACGCCGGGCTCTTGCCAATCGTTGGGGTCGACCTGCATGCCGATGGTGTAATAGCCGAGCTGGCCGGACAACAGGAGCGGCCTGATCTGTTGTGGCGTCGACGGCTCGATGTCCTCGCCGTAGGGCGGGCGGAAGAGCAGAGATTTGCGTCCCAACTGGCTCTCGAAAAGGCGCTGGGTAGCATTCAACTCGAGCGAGAGCTGGTCGGTCGTGATGCTCGAGACATCGGGATGGGTGAAAGTGTGATTACCGACCTCGTGGCCCTCGGCG
>JADGQF010000428.1 GCA_017882045.1 Anaerolineales bacterium | reverse complement strand
CAGGACGCCCAGGTTAGGGAGAGAGTAGGCGCCGTACGCTGCGATGCCCAACGGAGGAAGCAACGCCAGTCCCTCGAGCTCTTTGAAAACGCGAGGCCAATACTTGCGGATAGCCCAGTCCGCGGGGTCGTCGAGAAAAGCACCGTACTCCTCGGGTTTCATATACTCGCCTTCCACGAACTGGAAGGACCCGTTGGGGGGCAGCCCGTGGCCTGGCCACCGTGTCATGCGATCACCAAGAATGACGCTCGGCTCCGGATTGTTATACAGGCCCATGATGGCATCCGGCTGGAAACGCAGCGCCGCCTGCTCCAGTAGTCGCTGGTGCAGGTCCTTGTCGTCCTGTAGCTCCTGCCGCGTGACGCCATACATCTCAGCAAGCATGTAACCCATCCCCAATTGGATGGGGATACGGTCGGGCTGCTTGAGCTGCAGCGCTTCTGTGACGCGCTGCAAGCGCTCGGCGAACAACTGCTCGGGACTCTTGCCCGCATCGGGATCGACATAGGCTGCCATGTGATCTCACTCCGCCGCTGACCTGCGGCTGGGCCGTCGAGCGCTTGGCCAACGTCACCGCTGCCATGGCATCGGAGCCAAAGGCATCGGCGCCCGAGTACGTGCAGACCTGCTCGTCGACTGTGCCGCCGCCAACCATGATCTTGACGCCGCTGTGCAGTCCGGCCGCCTGCAGGGCCTCGACCGTCTCCTTCATCGATGTATACGAAAGAGTCAGGAAGCCACTCAGCGCAACCACCTGCGGCCGCAGTTTCTTGACGGTCTCAACGAAGGCCTCGGGCGGGACGTCCACACCCAAATCGGTAACATCGAAGCCGTTGACATCAAGCATGAACAGCACAATATCCTTGCCGATGTCATGGATATCGCCCTTGACGGTGCCGACGAGGACCCTGGCGCCCTTCTTGGCGTCGACGCTGCCCTGCATACGCGGCTTGACCTCTGCCGAGATCGACTTGAGCATTTCGCCGGCCAGGATCAGCTCGGGGATAAAGTACCGCCCCTGCTCGAAACGCTTGCCAACGACTTCCATAGCCAGCCGGCAGTCCTCAAGGATCTGCACCGGAGCTATACCGGCGTCCAACATTTCCTTGGCGAGCGCCAGCGCCTCGTCTTCGTTCATGTCCGCAATTGCATTGACCAGTTTGTCCGACATCAGATTACCTCCGAGATAACGTGCTGCCTGCGACGAAAACCGGCTCTACGCAGGTGGTGCGGCAGTAAAGGTAATGGCCGGGCGGCCGGCCGCCCGGCGCTGGCGGTGCTACTCCAACTGATCGAGTTGATGAGCGGGGCGCGACGCGCTTCGGGCAGGGCAGCCGCCAGCGCGGCCGAGTTGGCGCTGTCAAGGCACAGCGGCGCTTCCACCGCTTCCTGCACCGTGTGCACCAACCACACCAGATCGTCTGGCTCACGGTCAGTCGGTGTACCCGCATTGAGGTCGATCCAGGTCGCACCGGCTTCAGCCTGGCTGCGGGCCAGCTTCTGGATGAACTCCGTGTCGCGGCCGAGGACGGCCTGTTTCACAGCCTTGCGCGTGCCGTTGATCTTCTCGCCGATAATCTTCATCTCTTGCGCCTCACCTTGTTATTTGTTCTGAACAGGGGACTGGGGGAAAAAGTGCTCGTAACGGATGCTCTCGCCGGGTGGGACGACGACAAACTCCGCGTCAGCGTCCCACGGCCCAAACAGCATCTTGCGGATCAACGCCGTAGAACCGGGGATTTCCTCAAAACGTAGGCCAAAGCGCTCGGCCAGGTTGCGGGTGTAGGCGCGATAGTGGTCGAGGTTGGCGTGTCCGGTGTCGATTAAGGCCAGGCGCGTGTAGTGCTTGAGTATCTGGCTCATCAGCCACTTCGCCTTCTTCTCGCCATACTGCTCGACCAGGCGCTCGTATTCCGAAAATGGCGTGTCGCCGACCTCGATCCAGCCCTTTGTGAGATAATAGGTGCCGGGCTCGGAGCGCGCCTGCTGTTTGTAGGCGGCGCCAGACCCCAAAAAGATGGCGATGCAGTCGTCGACGCGCGGCACGACCAGCGTGCAGCCGTTGGCCCGCAGCCCCATGACGGCCATGCTGCAGAAGCCGTAACCGAGGATGATCACGTCGACGTCAGCCGAACCAGCCGCTCTGTCGATGGCCTCTCGCAGAGCTTGCTTCAATGCCTGTGGATTGACGTGCAGACCAAAATCGAGTACTTCGTAGCTCACGTCGGGCGGCAGCAGGGGCAGCATCTCTTCAATGACCGTAGCGCAGGCCAACACTTTGCGAGAAGACGGCACCAGACCTCCTTTGCCCTGTCGGGAACAGGGCCAATGATATAATACCCTAGGGAACTTTGTCAAACGCGGGGCCTCTATGGTAAGATAGAATACATAGCTATGGTCGCATCGCAGGGAAGCACTCGTTGTAACGGCAGGTTGCGCGGCCTGAAATGGTGATCAGAATGGTTAGCAAAGGACTGCCGGGGGGCCGAAGCAAGGGTCCCCTCGGCCCTCAGATCAATCGCAGCTCATTCGAGCCGCCCTACCACCAGCTGGCCAGTATCCTACGCCGGCAAATTGCCACGGGCGCGCTCCGTCCCGGCGACCGCCTGCCGTCCGAGGTTCAGTTGTGCGAAGGCTATGGGGTCAGCCCTATGACCGTGCGCCGGGCCATCAATATCCTGCTGGATGAGGGGCTGGTGACCACCGCGCCGGGACGCGGCACGTTTGTCCGGCCCCTGGTGCTGGGCACGGCCACTTTTGGCCTTCAGGCGCTCGAAGACCTCTTCACCAACGAGCACACCTCCGTGCGCATCCTGTCGGTCAAGACCGTGCCCGCGACCAGCCGTATCAGTCTGAAGCTTGCGCTCCCGCTCGATGCCAAGGTCATCTCGATTCGCCGCCTGCTCGCGCTGGGCACCGAGCCGCTGGCCTACCATCGCGAGTACCTGATCTACGACCCGGAGCGGCCGATCGTAGAGGCCGAGATGGCCATCACGACGTTGCGCAGGCTGTTTGACGGCAGCGGCGAGACTGTGCTCAAGCGGGGCGACCTGAGCATCCAAACCACGGTACTGACCGAGGAAGAAGCT
>JADGQF010000427.1 GCA_017882045.1 Anaerolineales bacterium | reverse complement strand
CGACCGCCGCGGAAGTAGCAGCCTCTTGAGACTGGCTGTATGGCACGCTCATAGTGTACCTCCCGCCGCGTCGGATCGGAACGCCGCTCGGAACAGGGCGCGCCTTCTCCGAAGAGAATTCCGATTACGCACACAATTGTAGCACGATTTTGTGGGAACCGGTAGCGGGCCGCCCGGCCAATTCGGTTATTGGTGTGCGCAATTCGTTGACGGCGCCGCCTCTTGCCTTTCCACCCGTCCGGCTGTAGAATGGGACTCTGACCCATTCCCGCACCGGAGGGTGCTATGCCTCGCAGCGGATTCACCGATTTCCTGGTCAATGTGATCGCCGGTGTTCTCGCCTTTGCTTTGCTCGCGGCCCTCGCCTGGTTCCTCTGGAACTCAGGCACGCTCGATCCCCTGCGCGCCCTCTTCAGATGAGCGCTTAGGGGCGCCGCTGCCGCTCCGCCTGCTCGCGCAGTGCGCGGGCGAGCTCCGTCTGCGCGCGGGCCACGCGCCACAGCGCGACCAGCAGCAGGACCGTCACCGCCAACCCGATCAGCGAGAGCAGCAGCCACAACCACAAAGGCAGCCCAGCGCCTGGCATCGTCCCTCCTCCCTGCGCGTCGATCCGCAGCAGGCACAGTATAGCATACGGCGTGCCCCTTTTGCGCGCCTGCCTGCTTCTTTGCATCTCGGCGTTAAGGCTCTATGATTACGGAAATACTCTCAGGAGCGATGATCATGCAATGGGAAAACCTCACTGCGCCCGACTTTGCCAAGGCCGCCTATGATACCGGCGTCTGCATCCTGGTGCTCGGCGTGCTCGAACGCCACGGCGAGCACTTGCCACTGGGAACCGACTACCTCAACGGCCATCGCCTGGCCTGCCTGGCCGCCGAGAAGGCGCCGTCCGTCGTCTTCCCACCCTTCTACTTCGGCCAGATCTACGAAGCGCGCTGCTTCCCGGGCGCCGTCGCCCTGCGCCCTACCCTCCTGCTGGCGCTGCTGCAAGCCGTCCTCGACGAGATCGGCCGCAACGGCTTCCGCAAGATCATCCTGCTGAGCGCGCACGGCGGTAATGATCACCTGGCCCCGTTCCTCGCGCAGTGCAGCCTGTGGGAGGAAAAGCCGTACAGCCTCTATTATTACACCGGCGAGCTGAGCCTCGAGCGCCGCAAAGCCTGGCAGGCCATCCTCGAGACTCCCGCCCACGGTCACGCCTGCGAGTGCGAAAGCAGCATCTCCCTCGCCAATCACCCGCAACTGGTTCACCTGGAGCGCTTGCCGCGCGGCAAATCCTTCGCCGGCAAACTCGTTCCCGGCAAGCCGCCCGCGGGCACCGACCCCGGCGAGGCCCTGAACCGGCTCGATCATCTGCCGGCCAACTTCAGCGGCGTGAGCTGGTATGCCGACTTCCCGGAGCATTACGCCGGCGATGCCCGGCCGGCCAACGCCGAAAAGGGTGTCGCCCTGCGCCAGATCCTCGTCGACGCCTTTGCCGAGTACATCGCCGCGGTTAAGGCCGACCAGATGGTGCCCGAGCTTGAGCAGGAGTTCTTCGCGCGCGTCGCCGCCGTCTCCGGGCAGTAGCCCGCCGGCCGGAAGGCAATAGGCTGAGCGAAAGGAGGAATGGTCCATGCCCACCCCGCTTCGAGTATTGATCGTCGAAGACCGCCAGGCCGATGCCGAACTCATGTCCTACGAATTGCGCCGTGCCGGCATCGAGTTTAGCTGGCAGCGCGTGGAGACAGAAGACGACTACCTGGCCGCCCTCAAGGCCGGCGCGGGCAATCCTCAGGGCGGGCCGCCGGACCTTATTCTCTCAGACTGTGTTCTGCCGTGCTTTGGCAGCATGCGTGCGCTGGAACTGTGGCGCCAAAGCCAGCTCGACTGCCCGTTCATCATCGTCAGCGGGGAAATCGGCGAGGAACTGGCTGTCGACTGCATGAAACGCGGCGCGGCCGACTACCTCTTCAAAGACCGCCTGGCCCGTCTCGGCCAGGCGGTCTTGCATGCGCTCGAGACCGCCCGCCTGCGAGCCGAGCAGCGCCGGACGGAAGCCGCCCTGCGCGCGCGACTGGAACTGTTGGTCGAAGAGCGCACCTCCGCGCTCGGACGCGCTAACGAGCGGCTCGAAGCCCAGGCCAAAGCCCTGGGGATCCAGACGCGCCAGCTGCGCGACTACAACGATGAGTTGATGCACCTGCACCGGCAGCTCCAGGCGGAACAGGCTCAGCGCGAGCGCCTGCTGGCCGAGAACCGCCGGCAGTCGGTCCTCGCTCGTCGCCAGGCCGAAGACGCCCAGGCGCAGGCCGAAGCTGCGCGGGCCGATGCGGAGCAGGCCCAAGCCGAGGACGTGCTGCGTGGGGCGGAAGAAGCCCGCCTGGAGGCGGTCACGCTGGCCACCCAGCGCGAGGCCATCCTTGGCAGCCTCACCGAGGGGCTGGCCATCGCCGCTCCCGACGGCGCCGTCACCAGCATGAACCCCGCCGCCCTGCGCCTGCATGGCATGAGCAGCGTCGAAGAAGCCCGCCGCAGCCTGGCCGACTACCTCAGCCTGTTCGAAGTCTCTTACCTGGACGGGCGGCCGATGCCTGGCGAAGAATGGCCCATGACGCGTGCCCTGCGCGGCGAGACTTTCACCGACCAACAATTGCACCTCCGCCATCGCAAGGACGGCAACACCTGGATCGGCAGCTACGGCGGAACCCCGGTCTTTAACGCCGATGGCCGGCTGCTGTGCGCAATCGTCACTCTACGCGACATCACCGCGCAGAAAGACCTGGAGCGCGAACGCGAGGCTTTGCTTACCCGCGTGCAGGAACAGGCTGCCGCCTTGCAGACGGCCAATCAGCATCTGCAGCAACAGCCCGAAGAGATGGCGGTCCAGACCGAGGAGCTGAAGACTCAGAACGAGGACCTCGTCGAGTTGGCGGCCAGACTCAGCCGCAGCGAGAGCGAGCTGTGCGCTGCCCGTGACGAGTTAGAGCAGCGCGTGAACGAGCGGACGGCCGAGTTATCCCGCCGCGAGGCCGACCTGCTCAAAGCCAACAAGGCGCGGCGCCGCCAGAGCGAGCGCCTGCAGATGCTCCACCAGATCGATCGGGCGATCCTGGA
>JADGQF010000426.1 GCA_017882045.1 Anaerolineales bacterium | reverse complement strand
GTGGAATACGAGTGGCCCGGCAACGTCCGCGAACTCGAGAATGTCATTCAGAGCGCCACCATATTGGCGGATGGCGACAGCCTTACCCGCGCCGAATTGCCGGAGGATCAGGTTGAGCATGCCGGTCTGATCGTTGATCATCCAGCGCCAGCTAATGACGGAGACGATGGACGGGATGATCCAGGGCACCAGCAGGCAGACCCTGAAGAAGCCCCGCGCGGGGAACTCCTTGTTGAGCAGCAGGGCCAGGGCCAGGCCGACGGCATAGCTGCCAAATACCGCACACACGGCAAACAGGGCGCTGAAAAAGAGTGAGTGCAGAAAGGCGCTGTCGGTTAACAGTGCCAGGTAGTTGGTCCCGCCGACGAAGTTCCCCTGCTGGAGCATGGTGCCGTTACGCAGGCTGTAGAGGAAGCCGGTCGCGAACGGATAGAGGTTGATGACCAGGATCAGGGACAGCGAAGGCACGACCAGCCAGTAGGGCAGCCACTCGACGTGCCGCCTGCGCCTGGCGCACACACGCATGCCGGCTTCCAACTCAGTTGTGGGTACACTCATGGCCCCACTCCTCCCCACGAGCAAGGAGGCTTGGTCCCTGCGCCTCATGGGGCGCAGGGACCTGGCCTGAAACGGCACCGGGCCGGGCGTCGCAGCAGCCTGCGCAACTGGTCGCAGCCCGGGGCCACCTACTGCTTCATGATCGCCTTCAGCGCAGCGTCAACCTTCGTCATCGACTCCTTGACATCCTTGCCCTGAAGCAGATCGGTGAGCAGAGTGAACATCATGGTGTCGCCCTCGACGGTCTGCAGTTGGGGGAAGATGGTCGGGCAGCGGTAGCCCGATGGCTTGCCGACCGGGATCCAGTTCTTGAGTACATCCTGAACCCACGGCTTGTCCGAGAAGTACTTGTCGTTGTAGAACGACTTGCGGGTCGGAAGGCTCTCGCAGTGGCCGTCCTGCCACAGCGCGATTTCATTGTCGAACAGCCACTTCATCAGTTCCTTGGCGGCCGCCGGGTTCTTGGACTGCTTGTAGATCATGCGGTTGTTGATCCACGAGATGGTGGCCTTGTCGCCGTGGGGGCCGGCCAGCGGCACCCCGATCGCGGTGTTCTTGACACGGCCTGGGGTGTTGGGGCCGGCGACCAGGAACGCCGCGCCACCTTGCCCAAGCTGCTTAAGGACATCGTCGCCGGTGAAGCCGGCGCTGCCCTTGTGCACCACGCCGCTCTTGACCACGTCGGAAAAGAACTGAAGGGCCTCGATATTCCGCTCGTAGAAGGTGTCAACCTTGACATCCGGGGTGAACCAGCCGCCGTTGTTGTTGAACATCAACATGAAGAGGATGTGTGTGCCGCCAGTGTCGTTGCCCTGCACGACCCAGCCGGCCTGGTCACCGGTGGTGAGGGCCTTGGTCTGGGCCTTGAACTCATCCCAGGTGGTCGGCGGCGCGGAGATGCCAGCCTTCTGCAGCAGGTCGGTACGGTAGACGATGGTGCGGATGTCGGTCTGCCAGGGCAGGGCCACGTAGTGCTTGTCCCACAGAAGGGTGTCGACGCCGCCTGAGATCACATCGTCCAACTTGCCGGCGGCCTTCAGGTCGCTCACTACGTCATCCACGGGCTCGATCGCGCCCTGGCCGTAGAAGTAGACTGCCTGGTAGCCCGCGCCGGTGCTGATATCAGGCGCAGTGCCGGAGCCGATGGCGGTCAGGAAGGTCTGGTACCAGTTCGCCCAGGGGATAGACTGATACGTGACTTTGGCCTTGCTTTGCGAAGCGTTGTACGTTTCGATCAGCTTCTTGCCAGTGTCGACGTACTCAGGCGGCCCCCAAACCATGTCCCAGTACTGCAGCGCGACCGCCGCAGCAGCGGGAGGAGCAGTGGTCGCGGCGGGAACGGCAGTGGCTGCCGGAGCGGCAGGAGCAGCCGGAGCAGCCGCGGGAACGCAAGCGGCCAAGATGGGCGCACTCAGGCCGAGTGCGGCTGCGCCCTTCAGAAACTGTCGCCTGGAGAGTTTCCTGCGAGCGCTCGATGCTTCTTCTGGCTGAGACATCGCGCAAATCCTCCTCGAGATCTATCCTTCTTCTGCGAAGGGAAGCCGGCCGCTCTGGCCCCTGCTACCGGGACGCAGGCGCAACCGTTAGTTCTGGCCCTCCATGGCCATCGTGGCTGACGCGCAAACGCTTGAGCGATTTTCTCCCGTGCACCTCCGAGAAATGGACTCAGTACATTGGTAACCTAGCCTGCCCGTAGCGGCATCTCTGCCATGCCGCCTGTCACCCCCTGCGAAGCGCCTTGCCGGCCCAGAAGCGCAGTGGACTGGCGGATGTGCAGAACGACCGGCACTGTGATCTGTTGCCGCTCGGGCCCGAGGTGGCCGCCAATGCGATCCAATAGCATTTGACAGACGCGCTGACCGGCCTCGAGCATGGGCGTCGCCATGGTGGTCAGCGGGGGCGAACAGAAGCGGGCCAGGGTAATATCATCAAATCCGATAATTGATATTCGCCCCGGCACATCGATCCCCATCTCGTGCAGGCAGGACATGGCGCCAATAGCCATCAGGTCGTTGCAGGCGAAGATGGCGGTCGGCGGGACCGGCAGCTTCATGAGATCCTCTGTCGCGCGCCAACCGCTCGCGCAGCCCCAGTCGCCGGTTACGATCAACGCTGGGTCGGGCGCGATCCCGGCCATCTGCAAGGCCGTCAGGTACCCATCCACGCGGCCGGCCCTGTCCGTTTCCTGGTCCGGACCGTCAATGCAGGCAATCCTGCGGTGCCCGAGCGCCAGCAGGTGGCCGGTTGCTGCGCAGCCCCCACCGACGTCATCGATGATGATGGCGTCGATCCCGCTGAAATCGCAGCCGAAAGTGACGACGGGGATGCCATGAGAGAGCAGTGGCTGCAGTTGCCCACGACGCGTCTCGCCGGTCATGTAGATGACGCCGTCCACGCGCTTCGAGATCAGCATGTTGAGGTAGGCACGCTCTTTGACGGGATCCTGATCGGAATTGCATAGAAAAACGTTGAAACCGGCCGCAAACCCGTAGTTTTCGATGCCGCGGGCCAACTCAGCGTAGAAGGGGTTCGCGTTGTCAGGGACGATC
>JADGQF010000425.1 GCA_017882045.1 Anaerolineales bacterium | reverse complement strand
CCTTGCCGATCCTGCTGATCGTGCCGACTTTCCTCGTTGTGTTCGGCCTGCTGGTTTACCCCATGCTATTTGGCGCGGTGCTCGGCTTTTCCAACCGGGTTTTCGTCGGCACAGACAAGTTCCGCTGGATCGGCTTCGCCAATTACGTCAAACTGCTCAGCCCCGGCAGTGATTTTCTGACTGCCGCCGGTGTCACCCTGCGCTTCGCCGTGGTCGACGTTGTCTCAGAGTTCGCCATCGGGCTCGGTCTGGCCTTGCTGCTCAATCGGGACTTCTTCGCACGCAACGTCTTTCGCGTTCTTATCCTGATTCCCATGATGGTGCCCCCGTTGGCCGCCGGCCTTATGTGGCGCTTTATGTACGACCAGAGCCAGGGCATCTTCTCCTATTTCATCCGCGTCCTGGGCGGCACCCCGCCCATCTTTTTGGGCAATGTCAAAATCGCCCTTTACGCCCTGGTCGCCACCGAAGTGTGGCGTTCCAGTCCCTTCATGGTGCTCGTACTCCTGGCTGCCCTGCAGGCGGTGCCCAAAGAGCTGCAAGAGGCGGCCCAGGTCGACGGCGCTGACGGCTTCCTCAATTTCTGGTACATCACCTTGCCTTTCATCAGCCCGGTTATCGCGGTCGCGCTCCTGTTCCGCACCGTCGACGCCCTGCGCACCTTCGACCTCGTCTATCTGATGACCGGCGGAGGTCCCGGCAGCGCCACGGAGGTCGTCAGCATGTACATCTACCGCTGGGGCTTCCGCAACTTCCGGCTGGGCTTCACTTCGGCCTCGTCGATGATCCTGCTGATCGCGACCCTGATCATCTGCGCGGTCTATTTGCGCATGCTCGTCCGCCGCCAGGCCTACGTGCAAGGAGATTGATATGCCCAAACGCCTACGCCAGTCACGCGCCATGCGCACCGCCGGCCTCGTCCTGCTCTTTGCCCTGGTCGCCGTCATCTGGGTGTTTTATCTTTTCCCGATGTACTGGCTGGTCACTGCTTCCTTGAAGAGCCGCCCCGATCTTTTTTCCATGCCTCCAAAGTGGTTCTTCTCGCCGACCCTGCAGTATTACTTGAACAGCTTCCAGAACGAGGAGTTCACGCGGGCGGTGCGCAATAGCCTGTTCATCACCGCCATCACCGTCATCTGCTCACTCTCACTCGGCTCGCTGGCCGCCTACGCTTTCGCCCGCTTCAAGTTCCGGGCTGCGACCGGACTCGGCTTCTCCCTGATCATCGCCCGCATGGTCCCGCCCATCGTGTTCGTGGTCCCGCTCTTCCTGATGCTCGACCGCCTCCACCTGCGCAACACCTACGGGGGCCTGGTCCTCGTCTTCACGGCCTTCAACCTGCCCTTCTCGGTCTGGATGCTGCGCAGCTTCTTCGAAGACGTGCCGATCGAACTGGAAGAGGCCGCCTGGATCGACGGGGCCTCCCGTCTCGGCGCTTTTCTGAGAATTATCGTGCCCCTGACCGCGCCCGGCATGGCCGCCAGCGCCGTCTTCGCCGCGCTGCTCGCCTGGAACGAGTTCATGTTCGCGCTGTTGATGGGCGGTCCGAACACCACCACCCTGCCGGTCTACCTGTCCGGCTTCATGGGCGAGCACGGCGTGGACTGGGGCGGCATCATGGCCACTGCCACAATCACCGTCTTGCCACCGGTCATCTTTGCCATGCTCGTCCAGCGCAATCTGATCAAGGGCCTCACCCTCGGCGCAGTCAAGGGCTAGCCTCCATGAGTTCACGTGACCTGGTCCGCCAGTTATTGGACCCTGCGGGGGATCCCGAACGCGTGGGCAGCTACGAACACTTCTGGGCCGAGACGCCCGAGATCTGGCTCGCACAAGGCTATCCCGCCCTGCCACCCGAGTCAGACGCTGCTCCGCCCGAAGAAGCCTATGTGAAGGTGCCACACGTCTTCCCCAGCCAGTTGGGCCAGGGCAGCGTGGCGAAGCCGGTCAGTCCCTACCACGTCTTCGACTACGATATGCACGCCTGCGGTGGCGGCTTCGATACCGAGCCTTTGCGCGCGCATGAGGAAATCCTGGAGGAGAGCGCCGAGTGGATCGTCAAGCGCAACGGCGCCGGTGCGACCTTCAAGTACTGGAAACACAAGTCGGGTACGCCCGAGCACCTCGACTTTCGCATGACCGGCCGCGACGTCTGGGAGCGCGACTACCGTCCACACCTCTTGCAGCTTGACCGGGAACGTCTGCGCGGCGGCGCGATCAAGGGCAGCACCTTGAGCGAGGACCGCGCCGAGCGTGCCTACGCCATGGCTCGCGGCAAGTGGATCATCTATGGCCACCTGTTCATCTGGGAGATCCTGCGCTGGAGCCTGGGCGACGTCTGCATGTACGAAAGCCTGCTCCTCGACCCGGCCTGGATCCTGGACTTCAACGCCGTCTACACGAGCTTCTTCAAGCTCCATTTCACGGCCCTCATTGAAGAGCTTGGCCGGCCGGATTGCATCTGGCTCTACGAAGATCTCGGCTATAAGAATGGCCTCTTCGCCTCGCCCAGGCTGTTGCGCAAACTCATCCTGCCATACTACGCCGAACTGGTCGACTTTTTCCACGCCCAGGGCTTGCCCGTGCTCCTGCACTCCTGTGGCAACATCACCGATGCCCTGCCCCTGATCGTCGACGCCGGCTTCGACGCACTGCAGCCGATGGAACGCAAGGCCGGCTGCGATCCGTTCAAATTCGCCGAAGCCTACCGCGACCGCCTGGCTTTCATCGGTGGACTCGACGTGCGTATTCTCGAGAGCAACAACCGGGCCACCATCCGCCAGGGCGTGAGCGAACTGGTCGACGGGATGAAAGCGCGCGGCGCGCGCTACTTCTTCGCCAGCGACCACTCCATCACTCCGCTGGTCAGCTACGACAGCTACCGCTACGCGCTTGACGTGTATCGCGAGCACATGCGCTACTGACGCATCATCATTTGAGAGAGGATCGCATGTCAGACCAAACCGCCGCCGGCCAGGCAGCTCCGGCCGCCGCCCCCAGCGATGTCACCATTAGCCCCGACGAGCGCCGGGTGCTGCAGGATCTGGCCACGCGTGTGGCCGAGATCGCCGCCCGCCCGATCGAGCAGGCAAAACGCGAGCTCTGGTACCAACA
>JADGQF010000424.1 GCA_017882045.1 Anaerolineales bacterium | reverse complement strand
CCCACGAGCTGGGCGTGCGGCGCATCGTCTATACGAGCACGGTCGCAGTCTTCGGCGACACGCACGGCCGGTTGGTTGATGAACACTATCACAACCCCGGCGGCGAGTTCCCAACGGAATATGACCGCACCAAATGGATCGCGCACTATAAGGTCGCGCTTCCGCTGATCGAGCGGGGAGCGCCGATCATCATCGTCATGCCGGGCGGCGTCTTCGGACCGGGCGACAATAGCCTCATCGGGGACTCAATGCGCCTGTATTACCGCGGGCTGCTGCCCATTCTGCCCGGACCGGATACGCAGTGGACCTATGCGTACGTCGACGACGTCGCCGAAGGCCACATCCTGGCGGCCGAGCGGGGGCGCCCGGGCGAGTGCTACATCCTGGCCGGCCCGGCGCTGTCGCTGGGCGAGATCGCCGATCTGTGGGCGCAGGGTTCCGGCAGACCGGCGCCGCGCCTGCGCATCCCGTCGCGTTTCCTGCGCCCCGCCGCGCCCCTGATGGATGCCATCGGCATGCTGATCCCCCTGCCCGGGCTGCTCAGCGGCGAGGCAGCGCGCGACGTGGGCTTCAGTTACCTGGCTTCGTCTGACAAGGCCCGCCGGGAGCTCGGCTGGTCCACCCGCCCGGTCGAGGAAGGGCTGCGCGACACGTTCGCCTGGCTGGCCGAGAGCGAGCCGGAGGCGCCGGCTGCGGCGACGGTCCTGCGCTACCTCGGCCCGCTTCTGCTGGCCGTCCTGTTGCTATGGATCGTGTTGAACGGCGCAAAACGGAAGCGCTGGGGCGCGTGAATCATGTTGACGCACACAAGCATTTGTCGTGTTCGCCATTACGAGTGTGACGGCTACGGCCACGTCAACAACGCGAATTACCTGCGCTACGCGCAAGAGACGGCGCTGAGCGCCTGGGCCGCGCGGGGTTTCAGCCTGGCCCGGCTGGCGGCTATGGGACGTGGGTGGCAGAGCCAGGCGATCGATATCGAGTATCTGCGTCCGCTGATGTACGGTGAATCGGTGGAAGTGCGCGTCACCCTGGTGGGTTTCGACGGCCAGGCGGCGCGGCTGGCAGCGGAGTTCTCGCTGCCAATCCCCACCGCGGATGTGATCGCCCGTACCACCGCCGACGTCGTGTTCGTGGACGGCGCCAGCCGGCAACGTCGTTTCCTATCTCAAATGGAAGGGAGCAGGTTCTACCTTAACCATGGCCCGTTCCCTGTCTTACAAACCGGTCCACCTTATCCCGCCCCAGGTAGGTCGTGCCCGAGGCATCGGCGCGCTGGACCAGGTTTGTTCAACGCCAATTGGAATTCTAATTGTCGTTGAACAATTGGGCAAGCTCCATACCACTCCTTCATACTGTCACTTTCACCGAGCGATAGCATTAGCGCGGGGTACCATTGACGTGCCCCATGAACTGGCCTATAATCCGCATGAGTAGGACGTGTGGAGGTTTGCGGGGAAGGTTCCCCCGGCAACGTCTGTGACGGGAGTTTCTTACCATGCCTGACACGAACAGCGGACCGCCTCCTCATTTCATCGTTATCGTCCCCGGTTATATGGGCAGCAACCTGCGCAGCCGCAAGACGGGCCGGGTGGTGTGGCTCGACTTCGCGACCGTGCCGCTGAATCCGCTCGAGTGGGGCCACTGGGTAGACGGCCTGTTTGCCGACATGGCTTACCCCAACGACGACCTCGAACCGGCCGGCATCACCGAAGAGGTGATCTTCGTGCCCCCTTGGGCCAAGCTCGAGGAGTATGGGCGGCTGGTAGATGCCTTGGGAGTGATGGGCTATCACGCCGACCCGCTGCTCTTTGGCGAGGCGGAGCTGAACGTCTACTGCTTCTCCTATGATTGGCGGCAGGACAACCGCAAGTCAGGCCAGGAGTTGGGCGCAGCCATCGCCCACTGGAGCCAGTTCCACCCCGGCGCCAAGGCCTGGATAATCGCGCATAGCAACGGCGGCATCGTTTCACGCTGGTATATCGAGAAAGAAGGCGGCAAGGACCATGTCGGCCGCTTGTTCCTGATGGCTTCGCCCTGGGATGGCGCACCGAAGGCGCTGCGCGTGCTGTTCGAGGGACTGGACGTGATGTTTCGGCCCGCCTTCGACCTGTTCGACATCAAAGGCCGGACTCGCAAACTGACCCGTACCTTCCCATCGGCCTACCAGCTACTGCCTTATACCGCACCCTTCCTGCGCGACCCGGCTAACCGGCCCATCGACGTATTCGCGAGCGCCGGCTGGCTGGAAACCGCCGAACAGCGCCAGATGCTGGCGGCAGGCCGCCAGTTCAACCAGGAATTGGGGAATGGCCTGAGCGTTGAGACGCTGTGTTTCTTTGGCCGCACCCTGCCCACGCAAACTTACGGCTTCGTGCACCTGGCGCCGGGGGATAGCTGGAGCAGCATCGACTGGGGCGTGACTGAAGCCGGCGACGGCACGGTGCCGGAGAGCAGTGCGGTGAACCCCAACGCACAGGAGAAGCTGCCTTTCGCATCGGACCACGGCAGTATTTACATCCAGCCCGCGGTGCTGCAGTTTTTGCGTTGGGAGCTGATCGACAAATACGGCGGCGGAGAGCGCGCGCTGGCTGCGACGCCGGCCCTGCGTGTGCTGTTCCTGCCCGACAGGGACGGCTACGCGCCGGGCCAGGCGATCGAGCTGCGGGCAGAAGTGGCAGGCCGCGCCCGGCAGCCGGGCGGCGCCGGGCAGAGCGGCCGGCGCCCGCCGATCGAGAACGCCACTATCGAGGTGCAGCTCACGTGGCGCGGGTCTTTGCCCGGTGATGCCGAGCCGGCCGTCCTACCCGCGCCGCTGCGCAGCGAGCTGGCAGCCGGCGCTGCTCCGGGCAAGTACGGCGGCCAGATAACGGCGCCGGGCAGCGCCGGCTACTACCAATTGGCCGCACGAGTATCTATCCCCGGCCTGGAACCGCTCTCGCTGACCGAGCTGGTCGCGGTGGAAGCGGCAACCGCCGCGCCTCAAGGGCTGCTGCAGCGAGGAGCGAACGTGTCGCAATCTTATCAGGAGACCGCGCAGGCCTATGCCCAGGGAGTGCAGGCCTTGCTGGCGGCGCCTTTGCCGCAGCCGGGCCGCCGGGCGGCCCGCGGGGTGGCGGGCGCTCCGT
>JADGQF010000156.1 GCA_017882045.1 Anaerolineales bacterium | reverse complement strand
CACCGCGCACAACTCCGTCGCGGCGGCGTAGAAGTCTACCGTTTCGGGCCGCGCCGTGATGGTCACGCTGTCGGCCACTTGCTGCATGACCGAATAACTGGACAGCGATTCGGCCAGCGTGTAGACCCGCTTTTTCAAGGTCGGCGCGGCTGCATCCGGCATTTCCAGGTGCAGCGCGCCGGCACTCCCTGCGGGGTCTGCGCGCGGCACCACCGTCCGCACCACTTGTTTGACAACCAATGGCGGGATGTTCAGCTTACGCAGGCAAATGGTCACGGTGCGGGTCTGCGTGCGGGTGCCGTTCAGTTCGGCAATCGTCTCGCCGTAGGTTTCCTGCAGCTGGCGGTCAAGGACGGAACGATTGTCAGCCGACAGGTAGATGCGGGCCTTCGTCTGGTTGCCGGGCACTTGCCGCAAACAGCGGGAGGCGGCCTGCAGAACGAAGTTGTTGCTGCTCTTCAACTTGCGGGCCAGCGCGCAGGCAAACAGGGCGGGCACGTCCCAGCCTTCCACGCCCCGGTCTACCAACAGCGCCACCCGGTGCGGCGAATCCCGGTATTTGAAGCGGTCGAAGTCGGCCTTGTTGTCGTTGTGGGTGTGGTGTTCCAGTATCAGCGTGGGCGACAGCCCCAACTCCGCCAGCCTGGTTTCAATCACCGGGCGCAGCGCCTGCACGTCGTCGGTCTGCGGGAAGTAGATCGCCAGCTTGGCCGGGGTGCCATCGGGCAGGGCCACATCCCCGTAGTCGGTGAAGAAGTCCCCGACCACATGGGCGATGTAGGCCGCCACATCGCCCTCGAACTCGTACGCCTGGATGTTGCCCGCCACCTCTTTCAGGATGCCATCCCGGATGCCCTGCGACAGTCCATACCACACCACCACGTCACGCAGGGGCTGGCGCTGATAGTAGGGCGTGCCTGTCGTGTTGATCACACATACCACGTTGGTATTGGCGGCAAGGTAATCCACGGTCTTGCGCACCTTCTTCAACTCGGTGTCCAAGGACTGGCCATAGGTATGGTGGGCTTCATCGGAGAAGATGGCCAGGTGCGGCAGGCTGGCGATGGCTTGCAGGCGCAAATTGGCGATCTCGGCCCGGGCTTCGTCGATGCGCTGTTCGGCAAACAGCGGCCCCAACAGGGCCTTCTGGATGTTCTCCTTCTGAATCCTGATTTTCTCGGTGTTGGTAACAACCACGTTGAACAGGCTGCCGCGGATAACGGGTATGTCCTTCTCGCCGTCACGCGTGAAGGTCAGCTTGACGTTGGCCGCGAAGGGCTTGTAGAGGCGCGGGGGCAGGATGCGGTCGTAGCGCGTCGCTGCCAGCTCACGCAGGCTCTCGATGATGGTCTTGCCCGGCGCAAAGACCAGGGCGTTCTGCACGAAGGGGCCGGTCGGATATTCGAGCGCCATCGCGAATTCGCTGGCGTAGATGGCCCCGATCAGGACGGTCTTGCCGGCGCCCATCGCCAGGGCCAGGATATAGGAGGGGTAGGACAGCAACAGTGATTCGCGCAGGGCTTCCAGCTTGTACTGGCGCACGAAGTCGTCGTCGGTCTTGATGCGCTCCAGCAGCGCATCCTTGCCATAGTCGGTGGCGTAGTCCCGAATATCCTGGTGGGTCAGGCCCAGGGCGGCCAGCAATTCACTCGTCCTGGGGAACACGGCTTTGTAGAGGTCGATGACGTGCGGCGTGCCTGCGACCAGACGCAGATACCAGTACGTTTCCAGGGCGCGCACTTGCGGCGGACGCAAACGAAATCCGGGGCCTTCCGGGTTAGCGGCCCATTGAAGGATTTCGCTGATCGCGCCGGCGTACTCAGAGTGAGGATAGCCCTGCGCGCGCCACTGGTCAACGCGTTGGGCCAGGATATGATACAAGTGGGGCACGTTGTCTGTCTCTCCCGTGAGACCTGCGCCGATAGATAGGCCCCAGTATACCCCGGTGCGATGACTTTGACAAAGGTGGCGAAAGCTTGCGGTACCCCACTTTGTGACGTCGTCGCCGGCATCCCTGGCTATGATGTGACCAGGTGATCGGAACAAAGTGAGGTATTGCGGCGCGCATTGCTAGGCTCGGAAAGGCAGTCAGGTGCCGGCAGGTATCGCGCTTGGCTGATAGGCGAAGGCCAGCACGATCAAAGCGGGTGTCATGGTCAACGATCTTGCCATCCACTACGTGGGCGATAGTGATGCCCGCCCAGTCCGCCGTCTTTCACCTATCAATCTCCCTCGAAGGATCTGGCGCTCCGTTACGCCGTATCCTTCACCGGCGTCTAGCCGCCTCGGTGATTGGGTAGTCACCCCGTTCCGAAAGACAGTTGCCGGGGCCGAGAAAACTCGCTCCTAACGTGAAATAGGCCCGACCACTCTCTGGCCCTTGCGTGAAACGTTTGTTCTATGATATACTGATGCTATGAGGATCATGCCTGTGCCGTCCCACCAGTCGTACCGTAATATTGTCATACTGTCATATCGTCAAACGTCAAGCGGTCGCAATGGTCAATCGTTGTACGATGGTACCGAAAGCCGGTTAGCCTTCCTCATGTCCGTCTGCCGGCGCGGCGCGATCCGCATTGCCCGCCAGTTTAGCATCACCGTAAGCGGTTTCCAGCGCCGCCCGGGTGATCGCGTCGTAAGCCGGGCCCAGCAGCCGGGCCGCGTCCTGGTCCGGCAAGAAAGTGGGCGGCCCCAGGCGCTTGAGCAGCGGCAGGCCCACGACCGGCGGCTTGGCGGTCGTCAGGATGCCTTCCAGCCGGCCGGCCGGCTGCCAGAAGCTGCCGATAGCTTCCTCGAGGGGTGCGGCCGTCTCCGGTTCCTCCTGATCCGGCTCTTCCGTGTCCAGGGACGGGCTGCCGGCGCGGCGCGCGCGCAGGGCCTCCAGGATCTGTTCCTGGCTGCGTCCGCGCAGGCGGAAGATCATGAACGGATCCTCGTCGAACTGCTCCCCCAGGATATAGTGTGTCGCGGCGATGTGCTTGCAGGGGTTCGCCGAGTCGGGACAACTGCAATCGGTCACCAGGTCGCCCCGCTTCTCCGGAAACAGGCTCACTCTCGCCGCCTTGAAAGCCTGCTCGATGTCGGCCGGCATTTCCCCGGCCAGCAACTGCGCCGTGAAAATGGCCTGCGCTGCCATCTGGTCGATGACCTTCTCCCACTCCTCGGCCGTCAACGGCTTGAGCTGGATAGTCACTCGATAGGGGGACGGTCGTGAGCCCTGGACCCGCGCCCGCACCTCATTGCCCTTTTCTTCGATCGACAGCACCTGCCCCTTACGAGCGTAGCTGCGGCCGCGCTGGAGCCGGCCCGAGTCCACCAGCAGCTCCAGCGCAGCGATCCAGCGGCCGGCCCACCAGCTTCGGCCGATCTTGCCGTACTGGCTGCGCGCCTTGATGCCCCGGTCCGTCGCGATCGGGCGAGAGGGTTCGAAGTACTCGTAGTAGTCGGAATAACGTTTGGGCATCGTCCTTACCGCTTCAACGTCACCAACTGCCGCAGATCTTCCGTCGAGAGCTCGGTGAGCCAGTTCTCGCCGCCGCCCACCACCGCCTGGGCCAGCGCACGCTTGCTCTCGATCATCTCGTCGATCATTTCCTCCAGGGTGCCCAGGCTGATGAACTTGTGCACCTGCACGTCGCGCGTCTGCCCGATGCGGAAGGCGCGGTCCGTGGCCTGGTCTTCTACAGCCGGATTCCACCAACGGTCGAAGTGGAAGACGTGGTTGGCGCGCATCAGGTTCAGCCCCGTGCCGCCGGCCTTGAGCGACAGGACAAAGACCGGCGGCCCGCCCTCTCCCTGGAATTGTGCCACCATCTGGTCCCGCTGTGCCGGCGGCGTGCCGCCGTGCAGGAACAGCACCGGGCAGCCCAGCGCCCCCTGCAAATAGCCCTGGAGCGCCTGCCCCATCTTGGCGAATTGCGTGAAGACCAGGGCATGGTGGCCCGCTGCTACCACCTCTTCCAACATCTCGCTCAGGCGGTCGAGCTTGCCGCTGCGCCCCGCCATCTCGCGCGCGGGCGCGCCGCTTGCGGGCGGTGAGCCCGCCCGCCGCACGGGACCGGCCTGGTGCAGGAACAGGGCCGGGTGGTCGCATACTTGCTTGAGCTTCATCAGCATAGCCAGCACCTGCCCGCGGCGGTCGATGCCTTCGGCCTGTTCCACCGACTCGAGCGATTCCTGGACGGTGGCTTCGTACAGGCTGGCCTGCTCCTCGGTCAGGTTGCAGTAGACCTTCATCTCCAGCTTTTCGGGCAGATCCTGGATCACGCGCGGGTCGGTCTTCAGGCGGCGCAGTATGAACGGGCTGACCAGGCTTTTGAGGCGCTCTGTGGCATCCTGGTCGGCGTAGCGTTCGATCGGGATGGCGAAGTCGCGCCGGAACCGGTCGCGTGGGCCCAGATAGCCGGGGTTCAGGAAGTGCATAATGGACCATAGCTCTGAGAGCCGGTTCTCAACCGGCGTGCCGGTAAGTGCGATGCGGAAGCTGCCCGGCAGCCGCCCGATGGCCTGGGTTTGCCGCGCGGCCGGGTTCTTGATATTCTGGGCCTCATCCAACACCACCCCACGCCAGCGGATCGCCTGGAGCGTCTCGGCGTCCCGGCGGGCCAGCGCGTAGCTCGTAATCACCAGGTCGTGCTTGCCGGTCTCGCCTGACAGCTCGGCGCCTTGCAGTCGCTCGTTGCCCTGGTGGATCCACACGGACAGGCTCGGAGCAAACTTCTCGGCCTCCCGCCGCCAGTTGCCCACCACGGAAGTCGGGCAGATCAGCAGAACGGGAGCGTCCGCGTGGCCTTCTTCCTTGTCGCGTGTCAGGAGAGCCAGGGTCTGCACCGTCTTCCCTAATCCCATATCGTCTGCCAGGCAGGCGCCGAGGCCCCAGCGGCGTAGGAAATCCAGCCAGGAGTAGCCATAGCGTTGGTAGGGGCGGAGCTGGCCGCGCAGGCCGGCCGGCTGGGCCAGCTCGGCCAGCTTTTCCTGGCCGGTCAACTGTTTTAACCACTCGTCGAGCCAGCCCTCAAAGGATGCCTCCTCGACCGGCAACCCGCCCACTGTCTGCTCGCCGTCCAGTCCCATCTGCAGGGCTTCCAGCAGGCCGGCCTCCCCCTCGTGTTGGCGTGACTGCCAGAAGCGGAGCGCCGCCTCGATCTGCTCCGGATCCAATTGCACCCACTGGCCGCGCACCTGCACCAGGGGCGACTTGAGCGCGACCAGCTCGCGGAACTCGTCCTCGCTCAAAGTCGTATCGCCTACGGAGAGCTCCCAACTGTAGTTGACCAGGCTGTCGAAGCTGAGGCGCGCCGCGGTTGGGGCTTCAGATGGCGTGGCTTTCGGGCGAACGCGCAGCCGCAGGCCCAGCCGGGAGCCGCGCTGGTTCCACCAGGGCGGCACCAGCACGCCGAAACCGCTCTGCTCGAGCAGGGGCGCGACCTCGCGTAGAAAGCCAAAAACCTGTTCCCCGGTCAGTGCCAGCTCTTCGGGCCGCGCGCTTTTGAGCACCTGCCCGATCGGCGTGAACAGACGCGCTGTGTAACCCAGGCCGGCCAGTAACTGTTCCTGCGGGCGATCGAACTGGCGTCCCAGGCGGCGCAGCACGTTGCCACGCGTGTCCCAGATCTCGGCGGCGGGCACCAGCAAGCTCGGATCGTCGCGTGCCTGCAGGAGGAAATGCAGTTGCCAGGGCGCCTGCCGGCCGTCGGAACCCGGCCCCGCTGGCGCAGCCAGGCGGAAGGCGACGCGGAAATCGCCTGTGCCGGCCACTTCCAGGTTACGCAGCCACGCCTGGATGCTGCGGGCCAGGCTCTGCACCTGGCTGGGCACAGCCTTGACGGCCGGATCGTCGCTGAAGAGCGCGCGCAGCCACTGCCCCGCCGCGCTCTGATCGCTGCGCGCTAGCGCTGGCAGCGCCACGCGGCCCCAGCGGCGGGCCAGCGCGTCCACCATGCTCCTCACGAAGCTCCTGAGCAGGCTACCCGGCGTGGGGGGCTTGCCCTGGCCCGATGGTTCGGCTCGGCAGACCGGCGGCATGGCGGCTTGCAGACGGGCCAGGCGCGGCGCGTCCTGCGGCCCGTCGAGCACCGCCAGCCAGCGTGCGTGATAGAGGCTTCCCGAGGCGCCGGCCAAGGCGCCAGCCCTGCCTGCCTGCACGAGGACCGGCACGATCTTTTGCTGGGCCAGCACTTCCAGCACGAGCCCGGCCACCGTATTCCAGTATTGAGTATCGGAGCCCATGGCCAGCCCCGCCGGCATTTCCTCCGCCAGCGGCAGATGAGACAGGACGTAGAACGCTTCTGCGGCCGGCAGCCGCGCACCGCTCACCTGCCAGGGGGCCAGGGCGGGCTCTGCGTTGTCGAGGGACCAGTCGTGCAACAGTTGCGGTGAAGGCTGCGGGCCGCTGCGCGTGGTAGGCAGCAGCAAGGTCGCCTCTCCCGGCTTCGGTGCAGTAAAATGCTGTCCCAGCCCTTCGAGCAGACTCTGCACGGCCGCGACAGGCGCGCAAAACGGGTGTGGCCGCGGCCTCGGTTTGCTCGAACGGCGCCCGCGCGCAGGTGTGGGTTCGGGACTTTCCCCGGTCTCGGCCCAGAACAGGACTGTTCCCTCGGCAGAGGGATCAGCCGGTGGCTGCCAATGGCTATGCAACACGAACATGTTAACATTATTATACACAAAACCATAAATTAGTACTAGTTTCTGGTGCGTATCGAGACACCAATACTCGGCAGTTTAACACACCCACACGCTCTTAGGAGTCGTCACGAGATAACTGTTACATATGCTCCTCGTGACCAAGAGCGTAAGATGCGACACTTATTTCGTTGCGAGTCCTTAGCAACGTTCGCTGCCCACCCCCGACCGGGTATGCCTCGATGGCTGTGCCCTACCTCCCCACGCGCCCCGGGTACCCGGTGATCTCGCGGATCTCCTCATACAGCGGCTTGAGCCGCCGGTACATCTGTTTGTACACGCGCTCGTACAGCCCATCGTAGATCTTGTGCCGCTCCGGGTCCGGCTGAAAGACTGTCCCCACGCGCGTCATCTCGCGCACCGCCGTCTCAAAGTCCGCGTGCAGCCCCAGCCCCACGGCGGCGTCGATGGCTGCGCCCAGAGCGGATGTTTCGTATAGATACGGGCGCGCCGTCGGCAGGCCGAAAATGTCGGCGGTCAGTTGCATGGCCGAATCGCTCTGCGAGCCGCCGCCCGACACCCTTAGCTCCGTCACCGCCACGTGGCTGCGCTGCTCGATGCGGTCCTTCCCCTCGCGCAGGGCGTAGGCCAGCCCCTCGAGGATCGCCCGATAGAGGTGGGCGCGCGTGTGCACATCGCCAAAGCCGATGATCGCTCCCTTGGCCTCCGGCCCGGGCGAGCGCAGCCCCGGTGTCCAGTATGGCTGCAGCGTCAGCCCCATCGATCCCGGCGGCACCTGGTCCACCAGCCTGTCGAACAGGTCCTCCGCCTGCACGCCCATCTGGGCGGCCAGGGTCTGCTCCGGAAAGCCGAACTGCTCCTTGAACCAGCTTACCATCCAGTAGCCGCGGAAAACCTGGATCTCCAGGCTGTAGGCGCCCGGCACCGCCGCGGGGTAGGGCGGGATGAGGGGGATCGGCTCGACGTACTTGCGGTGCGTGGTGTTGATGGTCGCGGTCGTGCCGTAGCTCAGGCAGCCGATGTGCGGCGCCAGGCAGCCGGTCCCGATCACCTCGCAGGCCTTGTCCGCCGCCGCCGCTATCAGGGGCAGTCCGGCGGGGATGCCGGTCGCTTCGGCCGCCTCGGGTGTGATTTCCCCCAGCCGTCCGGTCGGCGGCACCAGGTCCACCAGCACTGCATCCGGCATGGGCACGGCCTGCCACTTCCAGTCGCTCTTCGGCGCCCAGCGCAGTCCCTTGTAGTCGAACGGCATGTAGCCCACCTGGCAGCCCACCGAATCGACGAAGCGGCCGCACAGCCGGTAGGTGAGATAGCCCGACAGGTAGAGGTACTTGTAGGTCTGCGCCCAGATCTCCGGTTGGTTGAGGCGGATCCAGTTCGCCTCGGCCTCGGCTTGCAAGTAAGCCACCGTGTCGCTCACGCCGCCCAGCCGGAATGCCAGCCCCCACCAGCCTCCCACCGGCTTCTGGCCCAACGTGCGCCGTTGGTCCAGCCAGACGATGGCCGGGCGCAGCGGGCAGCCATTGCGGTCCACGTTGACGACGGTGGCCCGTTGTCCGGTCAGCGCCACCCCGGCGAGGCGCGCTCGCAGCCCGGCGCCCGCCGGTGAGCCGGCTGCTTCCTCCTGCTCCCACAGGGACTGGCAGGCCCTGGCTAACGACTCCCAGAAGTACTCGGGGCGCTGTTCGGCCCAGCCGGGCTGTTCGGAATAGTAGGACTCGATCGGCACACGTGCCTTGGCGATGAGGTTGCCGCGCAGGTCGAAGACGAGCGCGCGCACGCTCTGCGTGCCGGTGTCGATGGCGAGGATCAGGTCGCGGGACATGAGTGGCTCCTGCAAGCGGTGATGGATAGTCGCGTTATTGTACACTAAGAGTCATTCAGGTATAACATTCGAATTGAAGCGGCGCCCCTATCCCGTTGCACGGCTCCGTGGTATCTTCGGTCGATAGAAGGGGGACAATTTAGTGGCTCGGACCTTGAATTCGTTTGGCGACCGGACTTTCTCATCGCTGAGGGTCCGCAACTATCGGCTGTACTTCATCGGCCAGATCATCTCGACCTCGGGCACGTTCATGCAATCCGTCGCCCAGGCCTGGCTGGTGCTCAGGCTGACCAACTCCGGCACCGCGCTGGGCCTGGTGGCGGCCCTGCAGAATCTCCCCATCCTGCTTCTGGCGCCCTGGGGTGGGGTGATCGCCGATCGTTTCCCCAAGCGCAAGCTGCTCTATCTGACCCAATCCGCCTTCGGCATCCTGGCGTTGGTCCTGGGGGTGTTTGTGCTGACGGGCTGGGTGCGCTTGTGGATGGTGTATGTCCTCGCGCTCGCCTTCGGGCTGATCAACGTGATCGATAATCCGACCCGCCAATCGTTCGTGGTCGAGATGGTGGGCGAGGATCAGCTCAAGAACGCAGTCACCCTGTATTCGAGCATGGTCAACCTGGCCCGCATCATCGGACCTTCCATCGCCGGCATCCTGATTGTGACAGTGGGACTAGGCCTCTGCTACATCTTGAATGGCCTGTCCTACGTGGCGGTCGTCACCATGCTTTTCGCGATGCAGGCGGACGAACTGCGCCCACCGCCGCGCCTGGAGCGGGCCAAAGGGCAGATCAGCGCGGGCTTCAGGTACGTGAGCTCCACCCCGATCCTGCGTGACGTTCTCATTGTCATGGCCATCATTGGCACGCTGACTTACGAATTCCAGATCAGCTTGCCCTTGCTGGCGCAATTCACCTTTCACAGCGATGCGACCGGCTACGCCGCGCTGACGGCTGCGCTGGGGTTGGGGGCCGTCGTGGGCGGGCTGGCCACCGCCAGCCGCAAGACGACCTCATTCAAGGTCCTGGTGGGCGCGGCTTTCCTGTTCGGCCTGGCGGCCCTGTTGGCCTGCCTGATGCCCACTCTGCCGCTGGCAGTCGCGGCCATGGTGTTGGTAGGGGTTTTCTCGATTGTCTTTTCGTCGACCGGCAACACGACCCTGCAATTGCAGAGCGATCCGCAGATGCGCGGCCGGGTCATGGCCTTGTGGGCGATCGCCTTCCTCGGCTCGACGACCATCGGTGGGCCGGTGATCGGCTTCATCGGCCAAAACGCGGGCGCGCGCTGGGGTCTGGCGACGGGAGGGCTGGCCGCCCTGGCTGCCGGTGCTTACGGCGTCGCGGCCCTGGCGCGCCGCCCGGCGCAGCACCCGTGACGCGCCCGGAGCGGAGCGACCAGAGTCGCGACTACGGTGTAACGACTTCAGTCCTCTCCACCGGCACGCTGTAGCACCTGTGCCATAGCTCCAGGTACGCCTCCGCCTCGGCTTCCCAGCGCCGGTCTCTCCAGCCCAGTTCCGGCTGGCAGATGGCGCGCACCCGGGGCAGGAGCTCTTCGCCGCCGCCCGGCAGCAGCAGGCCCAGGCGCACTCGTCGCAGCAGCAGGTCGTCGAGGTGGCAAACTGCTTCGGCGCGCGCCGCCCAGCGCAGCTCGGCCCAGGCGGCGGGCGTGCCCGGGATCGTTTCCAACTCGCCCAGCTGGCTGGCTGCGAGCAACGCCCCCGCGGCCGCGCCGTAGCGGCCGGATAGGCGGCAGGCCTGCAGCTGAGTGAGCCCGCTGGGGCAGGGCAGGGGGTCTAACGGGTCGAGCATGGGCGCCTTCTCATCCGGCCTGGGCAGGCCGGGCTGCTGGGCACGCACGGCCTTCAATGCGTCGTGGGCGATCAGGCGAAAGGTGGTCAGCTTGCCGCCGGTGACCGTCAGGAGCCCGTCCTCGTGCCAGACCACGTGATCGCGCGATTCCTTGGACGGGTCCGCCTCTTTGCCGCCGATCACCGGGCGCACCCCGGCGAAAGACGCCAACGCGCCGGCAAGTTTGAGGCCGCGCGAGGGGAACAGCCACTCCACGCCCGCCATCAGGTAGTCCGCTTCTTCACGGCTGATGCTCGGTTCTTCGCCGGTCGGCTGCCCATGGTCGACGTCGGTGGTGCCAACCAGCGTGATGCCTTCCCAGGGATAGATGAAAACCGGCCGGCGGTCCGCAGGGTGCAGAAAGGTGAGCGCCTGTGCGACCGGCAGTTGCCAGGCGGCGAAGACCAGGTGGCTGCCGCGCAGTGGGCGTAGCCTGGGCTGTGCGCCCACCTGGCCGCGCAGCCGGTCGGCCCAGGCCCCGGTCGCGTTGATCACGGTCCTGGCCTGCACCTCGGCCGTGCGCCCGGTCTCCATGTCGCGCAGCGCCACACCGGCGACCCGTCCCCTACTGAGTAGCAGATCATCCGCCGAGACATAATTGAGCGCCGTTCCGC
>JADGQF010000423.1 GCA_017882045.1 Anaerolineales bacterium | reverse complement strand
GTGGAGATCTTCCAGGGGCCGGCCGCCGCCCGGGCCGCCGACCTGGACTTCCGCAAGGTGCACCAGGAAGGGGAAATGCCGGCGGCGATGCCGGAGCTCAGGCTGCTCCAACCCAGCAGCGTGCTAGATATTCTGACCAACAGCGGGCTGGTGGCAAGCAAGAGCGAGGTGCGGCGGCTGGCACAGCAGGGCGGCATCAAGTTGGACGGCGAACGGGTAGAAGATCCGGCCCAGGTCGTGGGGCCGATGGGCGAGCACGTGCTGCAGATCGGCAAGCGGAAGTTCCTCAAGCTGGTGGGCGCTTAGGAAAGATGGCTTGCTTCTCATACTGTTAACCACCGCTTGGCCTACGGAGCAAGGCGGCGTGCCAGGAGACCTGACGCCAGAATAATTGCCGGATCAGCGCCGGCTGGCGCTGAAAACCGACAACCAACAGCACAAAACTGGTACAAAGCGCCGGGGCGCCACAGAACGCCGAATTTTGTGCAGCAACCGCCCAGGAAAGCGCCGGCGAGCCCTTCGAACGAGGGCTCGCCGGCCGGTTACGGCCCCTATGCGGTCGTTTTGCCCCTTTTGTGCCTCATGGTATAATCGCTCCCCATTAGGGATGTGTTGCTTGCTCACACCGAGACGCCTTTGATGCACCCAGGCGCCATTACTGCAACCGCATTGGCCCTGTTTCTGCTGGGCAGTTGCGGACAAGTCATTACGCGAATAACTCCGACTCCAACCAGCACGCCAACCCTGGCGGTGACTCTGGAAGCGACGTTGCGTCCCACGTCGACCCCGGCGCCCTATACACCTGCGCCGACGGCCACGCCGACGATCACGCCGACCCCGATCATCTATGCCTTGAAGTCCGGAGACACGCTCCTGGGGATCGCAGGCAGGTTCGGCATATCCCTTAAGGCCCTGGAGGATGTCAACGGGATCACCAACCCGACCGGATTGCAGGTCGGCCAGGAGCTGATCATCCCGCGGGAGGAAGTGCTCGCCGCGGCGGGCTCGCCCACTGCCACGGCGACCGCACTGCCATTTGCGGTCGATCACGTGACCTTCAACCGCACCGCCCTGGGTGGCCTCTGGTGCTTCGGGGAAATCCACAACACGACGGGGGTGGACCTGGAGCAAGCGGGGGTTCACATCACCTTGCTGGACGAAAATGGGAAGGCCCTGGCACAGGCTGACACCTCCGCCATCATTGACCTGATCGCTCCCGATGGTTGGGCGCCCTTTGCCGTGCGTTTCGCAGAGCCGCCCGCCAGTTTCGCCAGCTACACTGTCTACCCGCAGGCGGGGGTACGGGGCTACATGGGCAGTTATTACCGGGACCTGGTGGCCAGGGATACACGTGGCGAGGGCGAACGTTACGCGGCCTACACGGTTAGCGGCCTGATTGCCAATACCGGCCCAGAAGACGCGGTCGAAGTGAGCGTCACGGTAACGCTGTATGATGCGCTGGGCCGGGTTATCGGCGCCCGACGCGGAGTACCCGATCACAACGTGATCCCGCGAGGCGGCCAGACGACTTTCTCATTACAATTGACTCCAGCCGGGGGCCCGGTCAGCAGCTTCAAGGTTGACGCGCTAGGCCGGCGCCTGCCTACACCGACACCGCCCGCCTGAGGCGTACCGGCTGATCATCGACGGCCAGTGGAGAGCGAGACTCTCATGCCAGACACTGCGCCGAGCGTCATAGCGCAGGATGCGCCCTTGCTCTACCGCCTGTTGCGGGGCATCATCTTCGCCCTGCTGCGCATCCTGACTAAACTCGACATCGAGGGAATGGAACACGTCCCGCGTTCGGGACCACTAATCGCAGCTCCCAACCATATTCATCTGCTAGATTCCGTGCTTGCGTTCGGCTTAATCCCCCGTAGGGTGACCGTGTTCGCAGCCGACAAGTGGCGCATTCCGCCCATCGGCTGCCTGCTCAGCGTCATCGGCGGGGCCATCTATGTCGCGCGCGGGGAAGCGGACCGGCGAGCGTTAGCAAAGGCGATCGCGGTTCTGCGTGCAGGAGGCGTCCTCGGTGTAGCACCCGAGGGCACGCGCAGCCACATTGGGGCCTGCAGCACGGAAAGGACGGAGCGGTCTATCTTGCCAGCCGGACCGGCGCCGTCATCGTTCCCCTGGCAGCCTGGGGCCAGGAGAAAATGCTCAGTAGCTGGACCCGCTTCCGGCGCCCAGCCATCCACCTGCGCTTTGCAGAACCCATCCGCCTGCCCGAAGGGGCGGAGCGGGCGTGGACTGCGCAGCTAAGCGCCTACACCGACGAGATCATGCTCGCGCTGGCACGCCTCTTGCCCGCCGAGTACCGGGGCGTATATGCCAGCCGCCTCTGAGCCTTGATATTGGGGGAAGAATCTAATGCGGAAACACGCCGCGCCGATCGGCCTTGCGCTCCTTCTAGTAGCCATAGCCGCAAGCGGTTGTGGCTCCGGCGCTCAAATCGCACGAGCGCAAGCCCAATCCATCGCCATCACCGATACAATGACCCTTACCCCGTCTGACCCGGTGGCCGCGGAAGTTCCGCCGGCCAGGGCAACACTGCTCCTGGACAAAGCTGGCGCACAGCGACTCGCCGGCGAAAGTGCAGCCGGCGCAGCGGCGATCCTGGGGCCAACCATGGCGCCGACAGAAACTCCGGCGCCGACAGAGACTCGAGCGCCCACCGAGACTCCAGCGCCCACCGAGACGCCGGTGGCCACCGTCACACCCGTGCCCACGGCCACTGCTCTCCCGACTGCCACTGCGCTCCCGGCCGCGACGGCCGTCCCCACTGCTACCCGACTGCCAACACCCACGGCCGCGCCGGCCGTGGCAGCGGATCAGGCCCTGGCCTCGCCCGAACGCCTGGTCGCGCCCAGCATCGGGCTGGATGTCAAGGTGGTCACGGTCGGTTGGCATGAGGTCAAGAACACCGACGGCACGACGGACCTGGAATGGGACGTCGCATCGCACGCGGCCGGTTGGCACAAGACCTCGGTCTTGCCCGGACAGATCGGCAACACCGTGATCGCCGGCCACAGTAACATCGAGGGCGAGGTCTTCCTGCACCTTGCCGAGCTCAAGGTAGGCGACCCGATCGCAGTCTTTGCCGGGGGACGTGAATTCGATTACAAGGTTACTGACACTTTCA
>JADGQF010000422.1 GCA_017882045.1 Anaerolineales bacterium | reverse complement strand
TCGGTGTTCGATGTCGCGTGAAGCCGAAGTGCCGGATACTCACTTGAGACAGCGGTCGGTAAACGTGCGTCGGTTGAAGTGTGGTAGGGCGCAGGAGGGTGGACGCACTACCAGCGTGTGTGCCAAAAGTAACACAGATCGGCGCGAATGTCAATGGGTTGTTGGTGACAGAAGCTTACAGTTACATTACATTTGGAACACACGCCGGCCTGCCGCCACCCTATGGCCGAAAAGGCGCCAGCGCGGGACTTGCTGACGCGCCAGCGCCCGCGTCATTCCAGACTGGTGCGCAGTGTAACAGGATTGGCGGGCTGAGTCCTTAACAGGATCTGTGGAACTCTTAATAAAACATTAAGACGAGGTTAACGGGAGATGAATCGTGAAGCAACTGCCCTGGCCGGGGCCACTGGCGACCTCCAACCGGCCGCCGTGAGCGGCGACGAGGTCGCGGGCGATGGTGAGGCCGAGGCCCATGCCCTGCGGGAAGCGGCGCCCATGGGGGTTCCGGTAGAAGGGGTCGAAGATGCGTTCCTGTTCTTCGGGCGGGATGCCGGGGCCGCTGTCGCTGACGCGCAGCCAGGCCCAGCCGGGATCGCTGCCCGCCTCGACGCAGAGCCGGCCGCCCGGCGGGGTATACTTGACGGCGTTGCTGAGCAGGTTGCCGACGGCCTGGGCCAGCCGGTCGGCGTCGGCGGAGACCGTGGGCAGGCCGGGCTCGATGGCCAGCTGCCAGGAGAGGCCCTTCTGGCGGGCGGCTTCGCGCCAGGTAGCCAGCACGGGCGGCAGCCATTGGCCGAGCGCCAGGGGCTGCCGGTCCAGCTCGAGCGGGCCCAAGACGCGGTCGTGCAGCTCGGCCAGGTCGTCCAACAGGCGGTCGAGGCGCTGCACCTCGCCGGCGATGCCCGCCAGCAGCTCGCGCCCAAGGACCGGATCTTCGAGGGCGCCGTTGAGTAAGGCGTGGCTGGCCGCGCCGAGTGCGCCGAGCGGCCGGCCCAGCTCGTGCACGAGGTTGCCCAGCAACTGGCGGCGCGCCTCTTCTAACTGGCTCAGCCGCTCGACCAGGGTGTTGAAGGCGCGCAACAGGAGGCGGGTCTCGACCGGCCCGGTCTCGGGCAGGGCGGTCAACTGGCCGCCGCCGGCCAGGTGGTGGACGGCCGCGGTGACGCGCTCGATGGGCCGCTCGATGGTGACGGCCAGGGCCAGGCCCAGCCCGGCGCCGACGGCCAGGCCGGCGACGAGCACCTCGGCAATCAGGTAGCGCAGGAGCAAGAAGCGGTCCCACACGTTGGCGGTGGTGCCGGTCAGCCGGACGATGCCGGCGGGTGCGCCCGCCGGCCCGGGCGCGGCCACGAGAACGTCCGCCACCTCGGCCCGCTGGTCCTGGTTGTAGTGGATCTCGCTGTACTGTTGGCCGGCGAGCGCGTTCTGCACTCCCGATAGCCCGGATGAACGGCCGACCAGGCCGGCGGCGGCGGGATCGCTCGAGGCCAGGACGACGCCGTCAGGCGAGAGCAGCATCAGCTGGCCGGGAAAGAGCGAGCCCGTGCGGTCGACGAAACCAGCCGCGGCGGCAGGGTCCTGCCAGACCTCAGGGTGCGCGCGCGTGAGCTCGGCGACGAGGACTGCCTGGGCGGTGAGCTGGCGGGCCAGGCTGGGCAAGAGGACGCGCGTCTCGAGCACGTAGACGAGGGCCAGCCCAACCAGCGGGATGATGATCAGCAGCGGCAGGACGTGGCTGACGATCAGGCGCGCGCGCAGGGTGCTCAGCATGGGAGCTCCACGGGCACGAGCTTGTAGCCGGCGCTGTGGACCGTGATCACGCGCCGGGGGTGGTCAGGGTCCTGCTCCAGTTTCTCGCGCAGCCAGTGGACGTGGACGTAGATCACCTGGGGCTGGCCGCGGTACTCGGCGCCCCAGATCTGGGTGAGCAGGCGATCGATCGGGATGACCTGACCGGGACGCGAGGCCAGGGCGTAGAGGAGGTCGAAAGTGCGCGGCTGCATCTCGATCGGCTCGCCAGCCAGGCTGACCATGCGGGTGGCGGGGTCGACGACCAGATCGCCGACCGTCAGGACGGCGGGCTCGCGGGGTGGCGGCGCGGCGCGCGCTGCGCGCCGCAGGGATATGCGCACGCGCGCCACGAGCACTTCCGGGTCGAAGGGCTTGACGATGTAGTCGTCGGCGCCGAGCTCGAGGCCGAGCACCTCGTCGAACTGCCGGCGGCGGGCGGTGAGAAAGATGACCGGTGCGGCGCCGCGCGCCAGGAACTCACGCAGGGCGGCCAGGCCGTCCATGCCGGGCAGGCCGATGTCGAGCAACACGAGATCGGGCGGGTTCTGCGCGGCGCAGGCCAGGCCCGTTTCCGCGTCGTCCGCGCCGGTCACGCGAAAGCCGGCGCGCTCAAGGGTATACGTCAGGCTGCGGCGCAGCAGAGTATCGTCGTCGATCAGGAGTATTTGTTGAGGCATATCGATGCTTGACGTGCAGCGTTGGCCCGCCGAGCCGGGTAGCCGCCACGCGACGTAATTGCCACGCGGCGTGAAAGGATGCGCCTCCGGTGATGTCGGTCATTATACACGAACAAAGGGTGAAGCGACAAACGGCAGCTCGACCAAATCGGCGAAAAGCAGCGGGATGAGGGGCTGTGCGGGCGAGGGACAGCCGAGGGCGCTTCCCGACCGGGTAATGGCGGGAGCGCCCCGGGAGTGGCACGCCAGCGGGGCGGCGGGCCAGCGTGGGCCAGATCAGGTTGCGCGGTGATGCAGGTTGCGCGCGGCCACGAAACTGAGCCCGCGTTCGGTCAGCGCACGGGCGGTCGCGTTCAGCGCGGCGTGCTTGTCCAGATAGTTCTGCAGCAGGGCCGGCATGTCGCCGCTGGCCTCGACCTCGGATTTTGCCCGGAAGTAATCCAGGATGTCCGACGGGTGGGCACGCGCCGAGTCGACCTCGGGGTCGCCGCCTTCGTGCTTGGCGGCGATGTTCGGCACGTGGTCGGCCAGCTCCATCAGCTCGGCCCTCCGGTTGTAGGGCTGGATGACGATGCTTTTCCAGGTTTCGGTGATATGGTGCTCGAAGCGCACCACGTCCTCGAAGCCCAGCGCGCGGCGGAACTCGGCGCTGATCTCGATGGTCTGGTTGTTCAC
>JADGQF010000155.1 GCA_017882045.1 Anaerolineales bacterium | reverse complement strand
CGGCGACCAGCGGTGCAACGCGTCCTGGAGATCGTTATCAGCCTGGTGTTTCTGGCGCTGGCGCTGCGTGGCGTTCATTTCAGCGAGCTCTGGGCCCAATTGCGTCACGCCAACTATCTGTGGCTATTGCCGCCCATCGCCGTCACTATCCTTGTTCTGGTTCTCAAGGGCTGGCGCTGGCAGTTGTTGTTCTTGCCCGAGTATCGTCTGCCGTTCGAGCCCGTTTTTTCGGCGCTTTGCGCCGGGTACCTGGTAAGCAACGTCCTGCCGGCCCGCCTCGGGGAACTCGCCCGGCTGGTGTTGCTGGCCGGCGAGCAGCCGGTCAGTGTGGCTCGCACCTTCTCGACCATCGTCATCGAGCGGGTGCTGGACGTACTGACGTTGTTGCTTATGTTCGTGGCGATGTTGCCGTTCCTGAACGTGCAACTGCCGCCGGAGGTGCTGCGCGGCGCGCAGGTGGGTATCCTCCTGGTGCTGCTGGTTGCCGCGCTGGTAGTGTTGCTCTCGCCGCTCAAGGGCATGCTGCTGGGCTGGGCGCACGCGGTGTTCGGCAAGGTTCGCTTTCTCAATCGGCCCGGCATTTACGCAGCCCTTGAGCACCTGATCGATGGTTTCGCCGCCCTGCGCAGCCGGCTGGGCCTCCTGTTGGTTGGCCAGTCCTTGATCGCCTGGTTCGGCGTGGTCTTTATGGCCTGGTCTTCCGCGCAGGCGGTCAATTTGCACGTGCCGCTGATTGCCATGGCCCTTTGCGTGGTGGTCACCAGCCTGGGAATGTTGTTGCCGTCGACTCCAGGTTACCTGGGCGTGTTCGAGTATCTAACAACAGTTGCGCTTCTGCCGTTCGGCGTCCCAAAGGACGTCGCGTTCGGCTTCGCTCTCGTCTGGCACATCGTGAACTACCTGACGATGTCGGCGGCGGGTGTGTTGGCGCTGTGGATCCACGGCACATCTTTCACGCGCGTCATGCAGGCGTTGCGGCGGCGCGGAGAGACGCCGGCAAGCTGAACGTTGATCTGGCGAGGTGCAAACAATGCGTGTTCTCATCACCGGGGGGGCCGGGTTCATCGGTTGTAACCTGGCGCAAGCGGTCATCCGGGCGGGGCACCAGGTGACCCTGTTCGACAACCTCTCGCGCCGGGGCAGCGAGGCAAACCTGGCCTGGCTGAAGCAGACTTGCGGCGAGCATTCCCTTGCCTTCGTGCAGGGTGATATCCGCGACACTCCCGCTATCCTTGCCGCTGTGCAGGGGCAGCAGGCGATCTATCACCTGGCGGCGCAGACGGCAGTCACGACTTCGGTCACGGACCCCCGGCCCGACTTCGAGATCAATGCCCTCGGCACGTTTAACGTGCTGGAGGCGGCGCGCGCGGCCGGCGAGAACCCCGTCTTCATTTTCGCGTCCACGAACAAAGTTTACGGTGGCATGGACGACGCAAAGGCCGTCGAATTGGAAACGCGCTATGTTTTGCCCGACTACCCGCGCGGGGTGCCGGAGACCCGGCCACTCGACTTCCACTCTCCCTACGGCTGCTCCAAGGGCTCGGCCGACCAGTACGTGCACGACTACGCGCGTATCTACGGCCTGCGCTCGGTCGTATTCCGCCAGTCCTGCATATATGGGCAGCGGCAGATGGGCGTGGAAGACCAGGGCTGGGTGGCCTGGTTCATCATTGCGGTCGTCACCGGCCGTCCGTTCACGATCTACGGCAACGGCAAACAGGTGCGCGATCTGCTCCACGTCGACGACCTGGTGCGGGCCTACCAGATGGCTACGAAGCGCATCGATGTGACGGCCGGGCAGATCTACAACCTGGGCGGGGGGCCGGAAAACACGCTCGCAGTGTGGGCCGAGTTCGGGCCGCTGCTCAGCGAGTTGGCCGGCCATACGGTCGAGCCAGTTGCCTTCAGCGATTGGCGGCCGGGCGATCAGCCGGTTTTTGTGGCCGACGTTAGCAAGGCTGCCGAGGAGTTCGGCTGGGCGCCCAAAGTGAGCGTGCGCGAGGGGCTTGCACGGTTGGTGACGTGGGTGAAGGAGAACCGGGAACTGTTCGCATGAAAGTCCTCTTCATTTTGACCTACTACCGGCCCCACGTCAGCGGCCTGACGATCTACGTCGAGCGGCTGGCGCGTGCGCTCGCCCAGCGGGGTCACCAGGTGACGGTGCTCACTTCCCAGTACGACCGGCGACTGGCGCGGGAGGAGGTTCTGGATGGCGTGCGCGTGCTGCGCGTACCCGTGGCCTTCCGCTTCAACAAAGGCGTCTTCATGCCCGCCTTCGCCCCGCTGGCCTGGCGCGAGATACGTGCCCACGACGTGGTCAGCATTCACTTGCCCCAGGTTGAAGCTACCCCGGCAACCCTGCTCACGCGCCTGGCCGGACGCAAGCCCTTGCTGACCTATCACTGCGATCTGCAGATGCCACCCGTCTGGTACGGCCGCCTTGTGGACCGCCTGACCTTTTGGGACAACCTGCTGGCCGCTCGTTTGGCCGATACCATCGTCGCTTACACCGAGGATTTCGCGCAACACTCGCCTCTTCTCAGCCAGTTCTGCTCGAAGCTGCGCGTCATCCTCCCGCCCGTGACTATCCCCGATCCGACTCCCGAGGGGATGCAGGACATACGCGCGCGCGCCGGCCTGAACGGGCGGCAGAAGGTGATTGGCTTTGCGGCGCGTTTTGCTCACGAGAAAGGCGCCGACTATCTGATCAACGCCATCCCGTCCATTCTGTCGGAGATACCCGACCTGCGCATCCTGTTTGCCGGCCCGTATAAGGACGTGATCGGGGAAACGATTTGGTACGATCTGCAGCCGTTGATCAAGCGGTACGAGCCCTATCTCACCTTCCTGGGCTCGCTGAATCCTAACCAGATGGCCGACTTCTTCGCCCTCTGCGATGTGGTGACGGTGGCCTCGATCAATAACACCGAGTCCTTCGGCCTGGTGCAGGTCGAGGCCTTCATGTGCGGGACCCCAGTCGTAGCCACCGACTTGCCGGGCGTACGCCAGCCGGTGACCATGACCGGCATGGGGGAGATCGTGCCCATAGCCGATGCGGGCATGCTCGCCGCCGGCATCGTCAAGGTGCTCAAGGATCCGGATCGATACGTCAGGCCGCGCCAGGAGATCCTCAGCCGCTTTGATATCACCCGTACTGTGGATGAGTACGAGCAACTCTTCGAGGAGAAACGTAACTAATTGAGCCCCCGCGACTATCTGGCCGAACAACTTCAGGATATGGCGCCGCACCGCGCGATCTTGCGCGCGGTCGAGTGCAAGTTCATGAACCGTGTCCCGCTGGCGCCGCCGATCCTGGACATCGGCTGCGGTGACGGGCATTTCGCCTCGATCGCCTATGATGGACTGCCCATCGACGTGGGCATCGACGTGATGGCACGCGACTTGCCCGAGGCGGGCCGCCGGCCGGGCGTCTACTGTGCGGTGTCCTTTGCCAGCGCCACCTGTCTGCCCTTTGCCGATGGCAGTTTCAACACCGTGGTCTCCAACTGCGTTGTCGAACATATCCCGGACCTCACCGCCGTGCTCTCCGAGGTCGCGCGCGTCCTGCGCCCCGCTGGAACTTTCGCAACGACCCTGCCCAGCGAGCACTACCCGGAGTTCCTGTTCGGCTCGACCATGTTCCGCAAGGCCGGCCTGCCCGGGTTGGGGCGGGCGTACGGCGACTTCTTCAACCGCATCTCACACCATTACCATGTGTATCCGCCGGCGGTCTGGCGTGAGAAGCTTTCGGCGGCCGGCCTGGCCGTCGTAGAGCAACAATACTACTTCTCGGCCGCCGCGCACCGGCGCTTTGACCTGAGCCACTACCTGGGTGTGCCCAACCTGGTCAGCAAACGACTGTTCGGCCACTGGGTGCTCTTCCGCTGGCAGATGAAGCCGTTCGAACGCTGGTTGCGCCCCTACTATGACGAGCCCCTGCCGGCTGAAGGAGCCTACCAGTTCGTGCGCTGCCGCAGGATCTGATCAAAAGCCAGGCACTAGCGAGGGGGATCGGTTCATGAGGGATGCACAAGCGCAGGCTCTAAGCGCGGGCGCGACGCCCGCCGGCAGGAGCGGCTGGCTAGGCGGGTTGCGCGGGCCGCAGGCGGCCGTGGTGCACATCCTCGGGGCTCCCACTGCTGAGGGCGAGTAGTTGGGCGCCCGCATGAGCGCACGCCGTGTCCTCCTCGAATGGGTCATCATCGCGGTCGTCGTGTTCACCTTCTGCGGTGGCTTCCTGGATCTCGGCACACAACGCGCGTTGCCGGGCAACGAGGGTGAGATTTTTCAATCACTGGACTGGGTGTTGAGCAACTCGGTCCGCGAACAGCACGCCTTCCCGCTGTGGAACCCCTATCTCAACACCGGCGTCCCGCTGGAAGCCGATCCGATGCTGCACGCCTATAATCCCCTGGCTTCGATCCCCGTGCTGCTGCTTGGCGTCCTGGATGGGTTCAAGGTGGCACTGTTCCTGAGTTTCCTCGCCGCCGCGCTCGGTATGTGGTGGCTTGGGCGCGTTCTGGGCGTTGGCAGGCTCGGGCGTCTCTGGATGGCCCTTATGTTCGCGTTCACGGGCCAGGCGGTCGTCCGCTTTTTCCAGGGCCAATACTTGTTCATCAAGAACGCCGATCCACAGATGACCGGCGCGCATACTCTGGGCCAGATCATGCTCGACTATCTCTCAAAGGACAGTTGGCGTCCGGATGCAGTCAAACTGCTGCCCCGGGAGGAGTTCTACGCTTATACCGGGATCTGGCCGTTCCTGCTGCTGGCGCTCCTGCCCCTTGCGCTATGGAAGCGGGCTGCCAACCCAGGCGCGTATAAACGCCGGCCACTGGTTTTCCTCCTGCTGGTGCTGTTTCTGGTCTGGATGTGGATCGACATCCGTCACATGCCTTGGGCCGGCCTGTACTCCCATACCACCTTTCTGAATCAGTTCCGCTATCCCACGCGCATGCTTGTCTACGGAGCCTGTGCCCTGGTCGCGCTGGCGGGCGTTGGGTTGGATATGTTGTGGAAGGCGACGGCGCGCCGGAGCGCGCTGCGCGAAGTCTCGGTGCCCGGTCTGGCCCGTCGGCTGGTAACCCGCCTGGGCGCCATCGCCCTGCTGGCATTCGTGCTCCTGTCAGTGAGCGACCTTTACGTGACTAACGGCGCGCTCGCCCGCACGCGTGACCCCTACCTTCCCTCCTACGAGATCGCCGGCTGGTTGCATCAGAATCAACCGGGTGTCTATTACGTCAGCAATCCCAACGGTTTTCACGGCTCGTTGTTATCCAACGATCTGCGCTATATTGACGCCTGGTATCATTTCGGCGATATCCGCTCGTTCGCAGGATCGGTCAACCAGCGGGTTGTCCAGGCCCGCCCGAATTACTTGATCCTGGGCAATGATCGGCAGCCCGACGGACCCGATCCCATCCTCATCCAACGCTTTCCAACGCATACCATCTGGCAGTATCCGCATAGCCTGCCGTTTGCTTTCGGCGTCAGGGATGCTCAGCTCAAGGAATCCGCGCCTGGACACGAGCTACAGAGCGAGGATGTGACCGCATTGGATCCCCAGGTCCCCAGTCCCAACCGGATTCTGGTCAGCGCTGACGGGAGCGCGGGCGGGACCTGGTGGTGATGAGCACTCGCTACCCGGGCTGGTTCCTTACCGTGGACGGGAAGCCTGCCCCTCTGCTGAACGTGGGCGGTTTCCTGGCCACCACGTTACAGCCGCGTGTCCACCGTTACGAGTTCGCCTTCAGCCCAGCCCCGTTCAATGCCGGTCTGGTCATTTCTTTGCTGGCGATGCTGGTCCTGTTGGTGCTCTCCTGGCCCGGCCTGCGCCGGGCCAGGCTGCGGATTCTGGGATGGGGATGTGCTCTGCCCGCGCGGCTGCCTGCGTTGCCTTCCGTCGGGAAACCCTCGACCGGCAGCCTGGCCGGTTCGCTCGGCGCCGCTCCCGAATCCCCGCCCACATCGCCGGCTGAGTCGCCGGCCGACCGCTCGGCCGCGGATGGTCAGGCTGTGCCGATGGGTGAAGCAAGGTGGCGTATCACCGCCCGAGCCGTCTATCAAGGCGGCATCCTCAAGCCGGACCGGCCTCTCGACTTGCCCGACGATACTGACGTACGGCTCATTGTCGAACCGCTCACACCCGAAACGCCGTCCCTGCCGGCCGGCGCCGAGCTTTCGGCTAGGAGGCAGCGGATGCCGTTCTCGTGGGGCGCGGGAGCCGCGCTGCCCGGGCGCCGGCCCTGGGCGGGGCATCGCCTGTCGTCCGGCGCGGCCGGACGCGCCCGCGGTTTGGCCCTGGCTGCGGCCGCCTCAGCGCCGTGGTCTCGCTGGAATGGGTGCTCTTTGGCCTGGCGCTGCTCGTTTACGCAGTAACCCGGCTGTTTGCTCTGGATCGCTTTCCAATCTACTTCTTCGCGGACGAGGCCACGCATGCCGTTCTGGCAGAGCAACTGCTCCAGACCGGCTTTCGCGACGCGCACGGCACCTTCCTGCCGCTTTACTTCGAGGCCGCCGGCAATCGCTGGACCCCGCTGCTCTCGGTCTACGTCCACGCGTTCAGCGTGTTTCTGTTCGGCAAGTCTATCATCGTCACCCGGGCCACCTCGGCGGTGGTGAGCATATTCGGCACGGCCGCGGTTGGCCTGATCCTCAAGCGCATCTTCAAGGTGCGGGCCTGGTGGCTGGGCGTACTGTTCATGGCCATCGCTCCGGCCTGGTTCATCCACACGCGCACCGGCTTCGAGACGGCCATGATGTCGTCCTTTTACGTCTGCTTCCTGCTGTTCTATCTGCTCTACCGGACCCGGTCGCCACGCTTCCTTTTCCCGGCTCTGCTTTTCGGCGGGGCCACTTTTTACACATACTCAAACGGCCAGATGGTGATGGCCGCGGCAGGCGTATGCCTGATCCTGTCGGATATTCGCTATCACCTGCGCAACTGGCGTACGGCGCTGGCAGGGGCGGTACTATTGGCGGTGCTGATGGTGCCGTTGATTGCCTTCCGCCTGGGCCAGCCCGCGGCGATGTCACAGCACTTGCGCGCGATTGATTCGTATTGGTTCCGTGCCATGCCCCTGCAAGACAAGGTCATTCAATTCATCAAGAATTACACCTACGGCCTCAGCCCCGCCTATTGGTTCGTGCCGAATGGCTACGATCTGGTCCGCCATCGCCTGATGGGCTATGGCAACCTGAGCATCGTTACGCTGCCCTTGTTCTTGATCGGTCTGGGCGTCTGCTTGTGGCGTTTTCGCTCGTCACCCCATCGTGCCGTCGTGCTGGCTGCATTGGCTGCGCCGGTGGGCGCGGCGTTGGTTGACATCAGCATCACGCGCGTCCTGGCCTTCATCGGTCCGGCCTGTTTGTTGACAGCACTGGGCCTCGACTGGCTGATGGGCTGGTTGGCTCGCCGGCGCGTGCCGTATGGCGCCGTGGCCGGCGCGGCCTTCGTCGTCCTGTCGTTTGGCAGCATCGGCATGTTGCACGACGCGTTGACCGACGGTCCGCTGTGGTATCGCGACTACGGGCTTTACGGCATGCAATATGGCGCCAAACAGCTTTTTGCCGAGGCAATCCCCGAATACCTGGCGCGTGATCCAAACACACAGATCATGATGACGTCGACCTGGGCCAACGGCTCGGATATCTTCATTCGCTTTTTCTTGCCGCCTGAGCAGCGCACGCACGTACTGATGCTCAACATCGACTTCTTTATGGATCACAAGGCCGAGTTGAACCCCAACATGGTGTTGGTCATGACGCCGTCCGAGTACCAGCAGGCCGTGGCCAACGCGAAATTCAAGGCAGTGACCGTCGAGAAGGTGATCCCTTATCCCGATGGCAGCCCCGGGTTCTATTTCGCTCGTCTGGCCTACGCCGACAATGTGGACGCGGTCTTTGCCGCCGAGGAAGCTGCGCGTCGCCAGCCGGTCGTGGAGCAGATCGTGCTCGACGGGCAGCCGGTGACGGTAGCGCACTCGCAATTCGAGGCCGGACAGTTGAAGGACCTCTTTGACGGAGACCCGTTTACGCTTGTGCGCGGCCGGGAGGCCAACCCCCTGGTCATCGAATTCTCTTTCTCGCAGCCTCGCGCTCTGTCCGGCCTGACGGCTGTCTTCGGGACCATGGATTTTACTCTCACCGCCAAGCTCTACGCCGATCCTAACGCCGAGCCGGTGGTCTACGAGCAGACCTATCGTAACCTGCCGTCAGACCCGAAGGTGGAGCTGTCATTTGGGCCCAACCGCCCACAGACCGTCTCTAAGCTACGCCTGGAAATCAAACATCTGACGGCCGGTCCGCAGGCGAAAATCCACGTGCGCGAGTTGGCGTTCAAATGACGCCCTACCTGACCGTGCTGATGCCGGCCTATAACGAGGAGTCGTGCCTGGCGCGTTCGGTCGAGCTGGTGCGGGCCAAACTGGCGGAGATGGCGATTGCGTTCGAGGTGCTGGTCGTAAACGATGCCAGCCGGGACCGGACGGCGGCCATTGCCGACGGCCTCGCCGCTTCCCATCCGGACGTGCGTGCCTGCCATCACCCGGTTAACCAGGGCATCGGCGGCGGCTTCCTGACGGGCGTAGGTGAGGCGCGCGGACAGTGGATGATCCTCATTCCTGCCGACCTGGCCATGGACTTGAACGAACTCAGCCGATACCTGGATGCCGCGGCCAGCGCGGATGTGGTGGTCGGCGTGCGCGGTGGGCGCGGCGACTACACGCGCTATCGCCTGCTCGTTTCCCTCGCCAACATGCGGGCGATTCAGCTTCTTTTTGGGCTTCCGCTGCGGCAGTTCAACTACATCAGCATGTACCGGCTGGATCTCTTGCGCCGAGTTGAGATCCACTACTGGCGCAGCGCTTTCTTTTATGCCGAGGTCCTGGTCAAGCTCAGAGACCTGGGAGCACGCCTGGTTGAGGTCGACATCCCGTACATCGCGCGCTCGGGCGGGCAGGCCACAGGCGCAAACGGCCGCTACATTGCGCACACGGCAATGGATATGTTACACTTTTGGGTAACCTGGCTGCCGGGCAGGATTGCGCGCGCGGCCAAGAAGGCCCGATAAGCTTGTGTTTGTCGGCGAAGTTTTCTCCAGAGAGCAATAATGAGCGAATCGTCCTACGACTGGCAGACCACTGACGGTGTGCCGGCGCCTCAAGAGGCAAGTGCGAGCAGGCGGCCATCGCTCGCCAGGCTGTTAGCCTGGCTGAACACTGCCGCCGCGGCCAGGATCCTCCTGGTTGTCATCTTGCTTGTGGGCGCTTACCTGCGGCTCAGCCACGTCAACTGGGACGACGGCACGCACATCCACCCGGATGAGCGCTTTCTCACCATGGTGGAAGCTTCCCTGCAGTTGCCCAAGAGCGTGGGCGAATTCTTCGACAGCACTAAGTCGCCGCTCAATCCGTACAACTATCAGTCGTTCCCGCTGTTTGTCTACGGTACTTTACCGATCTTCATCGTCCGCTACGTGGGCGAATTCGCCAACAAGCTCAACCAGGCCCTGCACCTGTGGACCTTCGGGCCGGGTATCGCGGTTGACTTGACGGGCTACGACGGCGTCCAGTTCGTGGGCCGCACGCTTTCGGGCATTTTTGACCTGGGCTGCGTCTGGTTGATCTTTATTGTTGCCCGGCGACTGTATAGCCGGCGCGTTGGCCTCGTGGCGGCAGCGTTGTATGCGTTCGCCGTCTTGCCCCTGCAGCAGTCCCATTTCTTCACCGTCGATACCTTCGGCAACTTCTTTGCATTGCTCACCTTCTACTTTGCGGTGCGCGTTGCGCAGGGTGGGCAGGCCGGCCGGAAGGGCGGTGGCTGGCCCGCTTACGTTGCGCTCGGCGCCAGCCTGGGCGCCACCCTCGCCTGCCGCATCAACCTGCTGCCCATGGCCGTCATCGCCGTCCTCGCGGCCGGCATCCGCGCCTGGGACGATTGGCACTCCGCCCCCATAGCCATCGGCGACGCGCTTCACCGCTCGCCGGGCATTTCTGCCCCCGCCGAAGGGCCAGACAATCTTGTGATCTATGCTTCTCCTTCCTCTGAGGGGGAGGGTCGGGAAGAGGGCCATCTCCGCAACAGCGTCTGGCTGAGCACCCTCGTGCAGGCCAGCCTGTTCCGGCTCGTGCTGATGGCTCTCGTGACCTTTGCCGTGTTCCGTGTCGCCCAACCCTACGCCTTCGGCGGCAACAAGATCACGGATTTCAGCTTTTCAACGCATTGGTTGGATAACATGCGCTGGGCTCAGCAGTCGGCAGCCGGCGACATCGACATGCCCCCCGGTCACCAGTGGACCAGCCGGACCCCCTTCGTCTTCCCGTTCACCAACATGCTGATCTGGGGCATGGGCCTGCCCATGGGCCTGCTGGCCTGGGCCGGCTGGGCGCTGGCGGCCTGGCAGATCGGGCGTGGACTGACGCGGCGGTTCTCTCTGCCCGGCGTCAACGCATGGCGCGAGCACCTGTTGCCCGTCGCCTGGATCGGCGGCATGTTCCTCTGGCAGGGCTTGCAGTATGTTCAGACGATGCGCTACCTCCTGCCGATTTACCCGATGCTGATCATGATGGCGGCCTGGCTGTTGTGGTGGCTGGTCGCGCGCGCGCAGGCCGTGGTGGGTGCTCGGGACGCGCGCGCTGCCGCGGCGCCACCGGCGCCCCTCGAACTACAGAGCGGTACGCCTGCACAGCCCGTCAACGGCGAAGCCGTGCTGGCCAATGGGGCGGTCCTGGCGACGACCAACCTGGCAGCCGAGCCGGTCACCGCGGCCGTTCAAACGGACAACGGCGCGCTGCAAGATCCGAGTCCGGCCTTTGCCGCGTCAGGCAGCAGGGTTGGCGCCGCCGAGACGGAGTCCGGCCCGACATCCGCAGACAGTTGGGCCGGTGAGGCGAACCTCGACGTGCAGTGGGCCTATGCCATGGCGCCGAAGGCGCACATCGTCCTGCTTGCCACCCCGCCCGCCGAGACGCAGGGCGTCCAGGGACTGCCCAACCTCATGAAGGCCATCGA
>JADGQF010000154.1 GCA_017882045.1 Anaerolineales bacterium | reverse complement strand
TGGCCCAATTTCAGCCAGATGATAAGGTGTACCACCCGCGCAGCGGATTCGGGGTCGTCCGGGCCGTCCAAAAGTTCGATCTTATGGGAGAGAGTGCGGCCTACTACGAGATCGGGCTGGTGGCCAGTGGCATCCTCTGGGTACCCGTCGCTCGCGCCGAAGAAAACGGCTTGCGCCCGCTGGTCAACTCGCTGGTGGCGATCATGGCTGAACTGCATGCGGAGGTGCGTCCACTGCCTGAAAACGGGCGCCAACGAATGAGTGAGTTGAATGCTCGCTGGCTGGCATCTGAGCCCTCGGTGCTGGTGCAGACGGTGCGCGATCTGGCAGGCTGCGGCCGCGCACATCCGCTAACCGCCTCCGAGCGGAAATGGCTGGCTCGCGCAGTCGAGCGGCTGAGCGTTGAGGCATCGCTGCTGGATGCAGCCGACGTCGCGACTGCTGCGGCCCAGATTTGGAGCGAGCTCGGCCTGTCCGCTTGAAAGCGCGCCGCGCCGGGATGGCGCACGATCTTCGGAGTCTACCATGAGCATCACGCAACCGGGCACCCGCCCCAGTCCCGAGCTACAACCGACACTCGAATTGAGCGCGCTGGCTCGGTCCGCTCCACGCTACGTGTTCAGCGCGACGGACAGCGCCACGGCGCAGCGCTGGCAGGTGGAATGCCGCCAAGCCCTGGTGGATGCGCTCGGCTTCCTGGACAGTCCACGCGTTGACCCCGCGCCTGAGATCCTCGAGGAGGTCGATCGCGGAGACTTCGTCCGGCGCAAGCTTCTTATCTGGACCACGCCGCAGGCGCGTATGCCGGTGTACCTGTTGATCCCGAAGACGGCCGCACGAAGCGGCGCGCGCCTCCCCGTAGCGCTGGCTTATGCCGGGCACGGCTACGGCGTCAAAGACATCGTTGGCCTATGGGAGGATGGCAGCGAACGCACCGTCGAGGATGGCTATCATAAGGATTTTGGCGTCGCCCTCTGCCGGCGCGGCTTCCTGGTAGCCGCGCCCGAAATCGCTTGCTTTGGCGAACGGCAGACGGATTACTCTCACCTGGATCGGCTACTGGGCCAGGAGGAGCCGTCTACGTGCCACAACGCCGCCACCTATGCGATCATGCTCGGCAAATCCGTCGCGGGGATGCGGGTGCGCGACGGCATGCGCCTGGTAGACTACCTATCCTCTCTGCCCGAAGCTGACACGTCTCGCCTGGGGGCGATGGGCATCTCCGGCGGCGGCATGCTGACCTTTTTCCATACCGCGGTCGACCCGCGCATCCAAGCCTGCGTCATCAGCGGCTACTACAGCAGCTTCCACGCCAGCATATTGGCCATGCAGCACTGCACCTGCAACTTCGTGCCGGGCCTGCTCAACATCGGCGAGATGTGCGACCTGGCCGGTCTGATCTTGCCCCGGCCCATGCTGGTCGAGGCCGGCACGCGCGACCCGATCTTTCCGATCGCCACCGTCCGCGCCAGCGTCGAACGCGCCCGGCAGGTGTGCACGGTCCTGAGCGGCGACCCGGCGAGGGACGTCGAGCTGGATGAGTTCGAAGGGCGCCACATGGTCAGTGGGCGCCGGGCTTACGACTTCTTATGGGAGAGATTATGCCAGCCATCGATCTCAAACGGGAACTGAAGCATTTGTACAATCCGCCGGCAACAGAGGTCGTGTTCCTGGATGTGCCGCCGATGAACTTCCTGATGATCGACGGCGCGGGGGATCCGAACCTGTCAGCCGACTACCAGGCGGCAATAGAGGTCTTGTACGCTGCCTCGTACGCGCTCAAGTTCACGCTCAAGCGCGCAGCCGGGGGTATCGACTACGTGGTCATGCCGTCTGAAGGTCTGTGGTGGGCCGGCGACATGGACCGGTTTTCGATGGCGGACAAGGCCGATTGGCGCTGGACCATGATGATCGCGCAGCCGCCCGAGGTCGACGAGACGTTGCTTGCCGAGGTGTTGGCGCAAACGGCCAAGAAAAAGGCATTGCCCGCCCTGGCCAGGCTGCGCTTCGAAAAACTCGAAGAGGGCCGCTGGGCGCAGATCATGCAGCAGGGGCCGTACGAGGCCGAGGCGCCGACCATCGCCCGGCTGCACGAGAGCATAGCGTCAGCTGGCTTCCGGCGCAGTGGCAAGCACCATGAGATCTACTTGAGCGATCCCCGCAAGGCTGCCGCAGAGAAGATGAGGACAGTACTGCGGCAGCCTATGAGCAGGTAACCCGGGCAGGGCTGGAAGTCTATTTGGCCGCTGGGCGGTCATCGTCCCATGCATTGAATGCTATGACGTTGGCGCCCGCGTGGTCGCCAATTTTATCCACTCCGGCAACGCGTCCAGTAAGCGCCGCATAACCACTCCAGTCGCCCGACTGAACGCTTCCATGTTCCCATACGCCTCGCCGCCGCCGGCTCCAACCAGATCTGTCACCCCACGCAAGATCAGGCAGGGCACGTGATTGCGCTTCGCCACCCAGGCGATGGCGCCGGATTCCCAATCCGCCGCGACGGCGGAGAAGCGGGCTCGCAGGTCCGGGATGTCAGCCGGCAGAATGTCCCGGTCGGCCGAAACCAGGACAGTGCGACAGACGTCAGGCAAGGAGCCTTCGCCCGGCCAGGAGGGGCTCATATCCGTCGCATAATGCGCGATCGCTTCATCGTAGTCGCCCATCTGCTCGACGATATCGTAGACAACCGTCCTTATGGCCAGCACGATCGTGTCGCGCTCGATCGCGCCGTCGAAACCGCCGCAGGTGCCCAGGTTGACCAGCAGTTCGGGAAGCCAGCGATCGATCACGTACTGGGTGGAGCTCGCCGCGGCGATTTTTCCCCAGCCACCCTGAAAAAACAACACCGGCTCACTGCCCGGCCCGGCCGCCAATACGGTCGTGAACCACTCGCCGAATGGCGAGGACTGCCGCTCCGCCTCAGAGAACACGTCCCGTACCACACGCCATTCAGCGTCGGCGGAGATCAACACAGCTATCGTCACCGGCCCATGCCCCCTATGTATTGCCCGGCAGCCAGAAGCGGCCGCGGGTCATTGGCCCGGTCGCCGTTGGCAAAGCGGTCCGGGAAAATCTGGTAGACGACTGCGCCGTGCATCCAGCCGGGTATGGTGAACGGCCGGGCGGCGGTCAAGTCCAACACCCACCGGTCTAACGGCTCGACGGCATGGTCCACGCCATGCTTACAGGTGTAGGCGGTCTGGCCCGTCAGCGTTTTGAGGGCAAAGGAGTAGGTAACCAGTGGATAGACCGGCCGGATAATGGTTTCCCAATAGAGGAAGCGGCTATCGCGCGCGTATAGCTCCAGCGGGGCGCCCTGGGCAGTACCGTCGTTATAGACCAGCGTGGCTTCCCGAAAACCGTGCTGCGTCACAAGACGAAACTGTACCCGCCCATCGGGCAGCGGGTTGCAGAAGGCGCGGTCGCCCGCGTCGTGCCGCACGTCGTAAGGGTAGAGGAAGCCGACATCACCATAGTACTTGGTTTCCAGCAGGTTCGAAACGGCCATTTGTCCCTCTGGTTGCTCGGGCAGGCGAAGGATGTCAACGCCGCGATTATACCGCTTGCGCTTACGAGGTGCAATGCAAGGCCCATGTGAAATTTGACACATTCGGGACGCGGGTTATAATTCGTGAAAAAAGTAGCGAAGTCAAGGAGGAAAACGTGAAGGTCCAAGGCGGTATCCCCCAGCCTGCTCTGCGCCGCCTGCCGATCTACTATCGCCGCCTGCGGGCAGCGGTAGAGGCAGGTGTGGCCTATGTGTCCTCCGAAGAATTGGGGGCGAGCGCAGGAGTGCCGGGGGTCCAGGTACGGAAGGACCTGTCCTACCTGTCGCTGCACGGGCGCTCCGGCGTCGGTTACGAGGCGCGCGCGCTGGCTGCAGACTTGGAGGATTTCCTGGGGCTGGTCAATGACAAAGAGGCCGTGCTGGCCGGAGCCGGGAACCTGGGCCGGGCGCTGGCCCTTTACAAAGGCTTCGAGCGCTACGGTTTGCAGATTGTGGCCCTGTTCGACAGCGATCCTTCCCGGCTTGGCGAGTTGCCCAATGGCCGCATCGTCTTTCCGATTGAGAAACTGACCAACCTGGTCCAGCGACTGCAGGTGCAAATCGGCATCCTGGCCGTCCCTGAGGAATCGGCACAGAGCGTGGCGGATGCCATGGTCAGCGCAGGCATCAATGCCATCTGGAATTTTGCGCCCTGCAAGCTCTCGGTGCCGGCGGACGTGTTCGTCAAGAACGAAGACCTGGCCTGCGAACTGGCAACCCTGTCGTACCACGTGGCCCGGCGGAAGATCGCCTTCAGCGGCCGGCAAGCAGGCGCCACTGAAACAGACCCGGCGGCCGCGGCCCAGGTGGACAGCAGCCGGCCGGACCGGCAGTAACAAATAAGAGTTTAGACCGCATGGAGCGATTGTCTTTGCTAACCATCACCGTTTGCGTCGGAAGCTCATGTTATGTACGCGGGTCAAAGAAGCTGGGCGAGACGTTGCAGCGGCTAGTCGAGCGGGAGAGCCTTGGCGCAGGGTTGAGTTCACCGGCGCCTTCTGCATGGAACAATGTTCGATGGGCGTTTCAGTCCGGGTGGGCAACTGGGTCTACCGCAGCGTCCAGTTGGAAAACGTCGAAAGCTTCTTTTATGACGAGGTCATGCCTCGGGTGAGCGCGGCCGCGGCAGCGGCCGCTGCAGAGGTAGCCAGGTGAGCATGAAACCGCCCTTCGAGGCCGGAGCCAACGCATTGAGCCAGGCCTGGCCCGGCGGCGCCGGCCTGATCAGCACCAATCCCGCCCGCTGCCGTGACTGCTATCGCTGGGTGCGCGCCTGCCCTCAGCGCTAAGGTGGTGCGCGATGGCATGACCGCGGTCAAGCAGGCGCTGAAGGACGGACGGACCGTCGTAGCCAGCGTTGCTCCCTCGGCGCGGGCCGAATCGCTGAACAACGTGGTGATGGACGCGACGCCTAACGGGATACTCGTGGTTGATGACGACCTGCGCATCCAGGACATCTCCCCGTCGGCCGGAAGACCGTTCTGCTGTAACCGCCTGGCGGTGCGCGGTCGTGCGTTGGCCGAGATCATCCCGCCCGTACAAGATTTCGTGAGCGTCAGCCGGACCGGCGCTTCCGTGCTCAACAAGCTCGTACAGGTACCGGCAGCCACGGACCGGGGGCAATCGGCGTTGACCCTGGAGGTCACGATCGTGCCCGTGCGCGGGCAGCACATGATGGTGGCAATTCTGCGCGACGTGACCGAGCGTGAGCAGCAGCGCAAGGATTCGGAGCGCATCCGCGCGGAAGCGCTGGCGCGCTCGCAGGAAGTGATCAACAAACAGATGCGGGTAGCCCACGAGATCGCCGGACTGCTGGGCGAGACGACGGCGGAAACCAAGGTTCTGCTGACCCAGTTAGCGCGCCTCATGGAAGGGTCGCCGCAGGATGGCAAGTGATCCGATGAGCCAGTTAGTGGAGATCGCCTGGGCCTGCCACAGCCGGTGACCGGACCGGTCGTCAACGCGCTGCTGAGCATCGCCGTCGAGACAACGGGCGTCGGCGCGGCCATGCTGGTCGGCATGGTAACCCCGCTGAACGCCTTACTGGCCGGCGTCCTGCCCCTGCCGCTGATGGTCATGATCCCCTTCATCGCGTTGGGTAATACCCTGTTCGCAGGCATCTTCGGCGCCCTGCGCGTGCGTAACTACTGGCTGGGCGTGGGCGTGGCCGCCGTGTCCAAGTTCGGCCTGCTGTTCGCGACTGTCACCTGGCTGGTCGCCCGGCCGATCAGCGTCGCGCTGGCGGGCGGCGCCAAGCCGCTGGCGCTCCCGACGTCCATCGTCAATATGATGCAATGGCCGCAACTGGCGACTGCGCTGGCGGGCGGCGTGCTGGCCTATGCAGCCATGGCGGCCTACCGCCGGCTGCAGAAGTAAATATCTCTCTCCGTAAGAAAATGCCCTGGCCTGCCACCAGGGCATTTTGTCATTAATCGGGTGTAGCCGGTGTAACGGCCCTCTTTCAGAACAGGCCGCGCAGGATGAGCATAAAGCCGAAAATGAGCAGCGGGATGCCCACTATCGCGCCGATGACCGTGGCCGTCAGAACCACGCCGGCAATCATCAACACCAGGCCAATCACGGCCGCCACCAGGCGCCCGGTGAGGCCGATGATACCCGCTACCAGGCGTCCCAGGGCCACGAACGGCCACAGAATCCACGGGGTCCGGCGATGTGTCGCAGACATTATTACCCTCCTCGTCAACATCTAACTCACTATACGCCGGACCGGCAACAAAGTTGCAGCCGGGGTTTCGCAGCCCGTCCCACTTGCCTGGCGCGCTGGCAGGAAGGTCACCTGTTTCACGCCCATCGTTTCCAACAGCGCGCGCACCTGGGTCTGCGCGTTGGCGCCGGCCTGCGTCAGGATACCCCCCTGGCAGGCCGCGGTCACGATCTCCTGGTCCGCCTCCTCGCGCACCTGGCTCTCCAGGTTCGGGTCCCCTTTGGTCAACAGCCCCACCCGCCGGTCATACACGCGGCTCTGTCCGCTGTCGAGGGCGTGCGAGAGAATCTGGGCCGGCGGCAGACGCAGGCTGACGCTGCCGTCGGCCTGTGTCACGACGTCGTCCGGCTGCAGTTGGCTGAAATCCACCCCCGCGATGACGCTTCCGTGCGCGATGAAAAGCAAACGGTCGCCGAGCAGGTCGTTCAGCAATGGGTTGCCCTGGTCCTGGCCGCCCTCGATGACTTTCTCGATCGTGAAGCTAATCGTCTCCAGGCGATTTAGCTGGCGGACCTGGGTAATGACCGGCGGTTGCTCGGTGCGCATGACCAGCCGCCCGGCGAACAGATTTTGCACCGTGTGCCAGGTCTGAAGTGCGCCGCCCAGCGTTATCACGGCGGCGACGATAAGCGCCAGTAACGGCGTGAGCACGATCGCAAGGACAACCCACGGCCAGGGCGAACGGCCCTTGGCCGGCTTTCCCATGTTTGAATCATGCCTCAGATCATCCATAAATATCTCCCATCAACGAATAAATAGGAACTTGAGCGCGGCGGGCAAGCGGCGGGCCCAGGCTGACTCGTGATGGATCCCGCCTTGCTCTTCAAAGTATAGCAGATCCTGACCCTCACGATAGCCTTTGGCCAGCAGCAGGTCGCGCATGCGCCGCACATCGTAAAGATACAGGTCTGAGAGCTCCTGCATGACATCCGGATCGGGCTCGAGGCCGCGCGCTTCGAGCGTGCCGACGTCCATATATATCTTGCCGCCACTGAAGGATGCCTGCTCCATGAAAGGGTAGAAGCGGGCAGCGCCGATTTCGAAGGCGGGGCTGAAGACCCCGGCCAGGCCGAAAACCTGCGGGTAACGGAAAAACGCGTACAGGCTGATCAGGCCACCCAGTGAAGAGCCGGCGATGCCTGTCTGATCGCGGCCCGGCGCGCTGCGAAACGCGCGATCGACACAAGGCTTAACGGATTCGACCAGGAAAGCCAGGTAGCGGTCGCCCTCACCTCCCTCACCCTGGTCATCCGCAAAAGGTGTGTATTCCGCGTAGCGGCGGTTAGGGGCGTTGGCAACGCCCACAGCGTTGACAACGCCCACGACAATGGCCTCGATCCCCTCCCGGCTCAACTGCTCGAGCGTCTCGTCGACCTGCCATTCGCCGGCGTAACTCGTCGCCTCGTCAAAGAGGTTTTGCCCATCTTGCATATAGAGCACCGGAAAGCGACGGCCGGCGTCGCCGTACGACGGAGGCAAGTAAACGAGAATATCCCTCGCGTCGCCCAGTTGCGGGCTGGACAACCCCGCCAGCACCTTCAGGGTGCCGGCGACCGTGCGCTTGCCACCAGGGTGGTATTGCGCGTAATCCAGCCAGTCAGACATCAGTTAACCTTGATTGATCCGGCAGTCCGGGTTGTAGCGGCGGCGTAGCCGGCCTGCAAATAGGCGCTACGCATCTTCGGCGCTGCGCTTGGAAACGTAGACCACGTCGCCCTGCCAGTAGCCCAGACGATCAAATAACGCCCGTGACGGCGCATTTTCGGCCTCGATCAGCGCCGCCCATACCTGTAAACCCTGGTCCTCGACGAACCAGCGCTCGGCCTCGGCGATCAAACGCGCCGCCAGGCCGCGCCGGCGGTAGGCCGGGTCGACGGCGAGGCGGTTGATCCAGCCTTTGCGGCCATCGTGAGTCAGCACTGCAACCGCCACGAGATCTGATCCCGCCCGCAGGCCGATTATGCGCTGCTGACCCTGGGCCATCTGTTGGCCAAAAGCTGCGGCGGAATCCCGTCCTGCCGGTCGGATATGCAAGCCGGCGCGCTCCCAAAGCGCGACGATCGCGGGATAATCGGCCTCCTCCAGGTCGCACCGCCTGGGTTCGGGCCGAGACGAAGACACAGACGCCGTCTCGATCTCGGCCTCCGGCAGTGACGGTGATCTTGTTTCTGGCCCCGGCATGTTCCCTCCGTCAGATTAGCGTATGTTTAGTGTAGAGCGAACATACAAATATAGTAGACAATAAATGGGGCGCCCGTCCAGCATACGGGCCGGCAATCTGCTAAGATACTCACGAGCAAACGTAAGAAGACTTCTCTCCTTCTCCTCCTTTTTTTTGAGCGCCGGGGTAAGGGCAACCCCGGCGCTCAACGCTTTAACGGCCCTGGTTTCGACGCCCCATGCTCCGGCGATCCTGTGCTATCGATTCCTCAAACAGTATAAGGCGCATACGAAGCAGATACAAGTGGGCTCGCATCCGGCAAGATTGACATACCCGGCGGGGCATGGTATTCTTTGGCCACGGAAGAAACCGGGTTTCTGACAGAAACCCGGTTTCTATCCAACGATCAGACTGATCGGCGATGATGGAGAGAGTAGGGAGCCTGTCCCCAGCCCAGAGAACGGTTAGCTGCTGCGAACACCGCCTGTACGGCCCCCCAAAGACACTCCGGAGCTGCAGGATCGAGCCCGGCCCGTGAGCCGGAAGTAGGTCCAGGCCGGCGCCTCCCGTTACGAGGCAGGTCACACGAGACCGTTGAGGTCGGGGCCGTGAGGTCCCGGCAAACCAAGGTGGCACCGCGAGCGCCCCCTCGTCCTTGGACGATGGCGGGCGTTTTTATTTGGCGAAGGCAGATCGATGAGGGCAAAAGCCGGCCTTCAAGTCGCTCTTCGTCGCCACACTTGGAGGGGTTGACATGCCGGATCGAATATACACGAGCGAGGTGGGGCAGCATATCGGGGAGCGGGTGCAAGTCGCCGGTTGGCTGCACACGCTGCGCAGGCTCGGTGGCATCAATTTCCTGGTGCTGCGGGATGTGCGTGGGACGGTCCAGATTGTGCTCGATACGCCAGAAGCGCTGCAGGCACTGGCCGGATTATCGCCGGAGACGGTGCTGAGCGTGGAGGGCGACGCAGTGGCCGAGGCGCAGGCGCCCGGTGGCATCGAAATCCGCAACCCGGCCTTCACCGTGCTCTCGCCCGTACGTGACCCGCTGCCGCTGACCCTGAACAAACCGGTGATGAAACTCAACCTGCCCGTATTCCTCGACCACGCCGTGGTAGGGCTGCGTCATCCCAGCAAGCGGGCGCTCTTCCGGTTGTCAGCAGGAGTGATGGGCGGTTTCCGGGCGACCCTCAACCAGGCCGGCTTTACGGAGATCCAGACCCCGAAGCTGGTGGAGTCGGCAACCGAGGGCGGGGCCAACGTCTTTGCGGTGCAGTACTTCGATCGCAAGGCTTATCTGGCGCAGAGCCCGCAGTTCTACAAGCAAATCATGGTGGGCATCTTCGAGCGTGTGTTCGAGGTGGGGCCGGTTTTTCGGGCCGAGCCGCACGATACGGTGCGCCATATCAATGAGTACGTCAGCCTGGACGCGGAGATCGGCTTCATTCGCGACCACCACGACGTGATGGCCATCCTGACCCGGGTCATCTGGGGCGTGCTGGAGCATCTGCAGACGGCCTACGCTCCGGAGATGGCGTTGCTGAAGGTCAAGCTGCCTGTGATTCCAGAGGAGATACCGAACATTTACTTCCCGGAAGCCCAGGAGTTGATCCTCGCGCTGCACGGCGAGGACGCGAGAGGCGAGCCGGACCTGGCGCCACAGCACGAGCGCTGGCTGGGCGAGTGGGCGAAGGAGAAGCACGGGAGCGACTTCCTGTTCGTGACCGGCTATCCGATGAGCAAGCGGCCCTTTTATACCCACCCCAACCCGGCCGACCCGCGCTACTCGAACTCGTTCGATCTGCTGTTTCGCGGCACGGAGCTGGTGACCGGTGGGCAGCGCCTCCACCTGTACCAGGACTACCTGGACGCGGCAGCGCGTGCCGGCTATAAGGACCTGAAGGCGTTCGAGACCTACTTCGAGACCTTCAAGTACGGAATGCCACCGCATGGCGGCTTCGCGATCGGCCTGGAGCGCTTCATCATGCAATTGCTCGGGCTAGACAATATCCGCCTGGCGACGCTGTTCCCCCGGGATCTGACGCGGCTGGCGCCGTGATGGTTGGCCGGCCGCTTAGCCGGTTAATGGGTTGGTTGCTGGATGGGCGTGACCTATGCGCATGCCGATATTGTACCAGGATGAGGATATAGTCGTTGTCGATAAGCCTGCCGGCATCCCCACGCACGCAGCGGAGCCGGGTGATCCGTATCCCGGCGATGCCGTGCGGATCGTACAGGCGCAGCTTGGGCTGAGCTACGTTGGCATGCACCAACGGCTTGACGCGGACACCTCCGGGGTGCTGCTGTTTGCCGCGCGCCATGAGGCCAACCCGGCGCTGGCCGCGGCATTCGAAGAACGAGCCGTGCGCAAGGTGTATCTGGCGATCGTGTACGGCGTGCCGCGCCGGCCGGTCGGCGTCATCGACGCGCCGATCGTGCGCGGGCATGACGGGCGCTACCAGGTGACGACGGTCAAAGACCGGCTGGGGCAGGCGGCGCACACGCGCTACCGGTTGCTGGCAGCGTCGCCCGTTGGGCGCTTCAGCCTGCTCGAGGTAGTCCCCGAGACCGGGCGCAGCCACCAAATACGG
>JADGQF010000153.1 GCA_017882045.1 Anaerolineales bacterium | reverse complement strand
TGATGGAGCCGCGCTGGGTGATCTCGATGGGCTCGTGCGCCAACTCGGGTGGCATGTATGACATTTACAGCGTGGTGCAGGGTGTGGATAAGTTCCTGCCGGTGGACGTCTACGTGCAGGGTTGCCCGCCCCGCCCGGACACCTTCATGGAAGGCCTGATCATGCTGCAACAGAAGGTGGGCAACGAGCGCCGCCCGCTGAGCTGGATCGCCGGGTCGCAGACGATCGAGCGCCCGCCGCTGCCCTCCAACCGTGACCTCAAGCGCGCCGAGCGCACGTCCGTCACCGAGCTGCGGACGCCGGATACGATTTGAGCTGCGCGCCGGGCAAGCTACCGGCCCGCCCCTACTTAGAGCGGAGCCCTTTATGGACGATAACGCCATGGCGAGCGCAGCAACCGTCATCCAGGAACTGCAGACCCGCTTCCCCGACGTTGCATTTACGCCTCAGGAAACCTGCGAGGGCCTGCCAACGGTCTGGCTGGCGAAGGACCGGGTGCGCGATGTGCTGCGCTACCTGAAGCTGGAGAGCGCGCAGCCCTACCGGATGCTCTATGACCTGACGGCGATCGACGAGCGGCTGCGCAAAAATCGCGCCGGCCAACCCGACAGCGATTTCACCGTCGTCTACCAACTGCTTTCCTTCGAGCGCAACGCCTTCATCCGCCTCAAAGTGCCCCTCAAAGAGCCCGAATCCCTGTCACTGCGCACGATCAGCGACCTGTGGCCGAACGCCAACTGGTACGAGCGCGAAGTCTGGGACATGTTCGGCGTCACCTTCGAAGGCCACCCCAACCCGCGGCGGATCCTCATGCCATCCACCTGGCAGGGACACCCGCTGCGCAAGGAGCACCCGGCGCGCGCCACCGAGATGGGCCCCTACCACCTCGATCAGCAGAAAGAGGAAGCCGAGGTTGAGGCGCTGCAGTTCCACCCCGAGGAGTGGGGTTTGGCGCGCCACGGGCCGGAGGAGGAGTTCCTTTTCCTCAACCTGGGCCCGCAACACCCCGGCACGCACGGTGTGTTTCGCATCATCCTGCAACTGGACGGCGAGGAGATCGTCGACGCGATCCCGGACATCGGCTATCACCACCGGGGCGCCGAAAAGATGGGCGAGCGCCAGTCGTGGCACACCTACATCCCCTATACGGACAGGGTTGACTACCTGGGTGGGGTGATCAACAACATGGCCTACCTGGAGGCGGTGGAGCAACTGGCGGGCATCACGGTGCCGGACCGGGCCAAGGTGATCCGGGTGATGCTCAGCGAGATCTTTCGCATCAGCAACCATCTCGTCTATTACGGCACGTTTGCGCAGGACATGGGTGCGCTTTCGCCGGTCTTCTATATGTTCACCGACCGCGAGCGGGCGCTTGAAATCATCGAGGCCATTTGCGGCTTCCGCATGCACCCCAACTGGTTCCGCATCGGCGGCGTGGCCGAGGACCTGCCCAAGGGGTGGGACACCCTGGTGCAGAACTTCGTGGACTACCTGCCGGGCCGCCTCGACGAATACGACGAGATGGTGATGGGCAACGGCATCTTTCGCGGGCGCACGCTGGGCGTGGGCCAGTACAGCACGGATGAGGCCATCGAGTGGGGCGTCACTGGGCAGGGGTTGCGCGCCACCGGCCTGTCCTGGGACTGGCGCAAAAAACAGCCCTATTCGGGCTACGACTGGTTTGACTTCGAAGTGCCGACGACGACCGAGGGCGACTGCTACGCGCGGGCCTGGGTCCACATCCAGGAGATGCGCCAGAGCGTGCGCATCATCCAACAATGCCTGGACAACATGCCCGCCGGTCCTTACAAGTCGGATCATCCGTTGACGACCCCGCCGGTCAGGGACCGGACGATGCACGACATCGAGACGCTGATCAACCATTTCCTGGGCGTCAGTTGGGGGCCGGTGATGCCGGTGGGCGAGTCGTTCCATTCAATCGAGGCCGCCAAGGGCAACAACGGTTACTACCTGATCAGCGACGGGGACACCATCTCGTACCGCACGCGCATCCGAACGCCATGTTTCCCGCACCTGCAGATGATCCCCTACATCGTGCGCGGCTCGATGGTGTCGGACCTGCTGGCGGTGCTGGGCAGCATCGATTTCGTGATGTCAGACGTGGACCGGTAGGCGGCCGGGCAGCCGCCCGCTCACTCGCTAAGGACAGGGGTATGCTGAGCGACGAAGAGAAACGCGAGATCGACCACGAGCTTCTCCACTACCCGACGAAGCGTGCTATCTCCCTGGATGCGCTGATGGTGGTGCAACGTCACCGGGGCGGCTGGGTTTCGGATGAGAGCCTGCGCGATGTGGCTGAATACCTGGACATGACGCCGGACGAGTTGGACAGCAGCGCGACCTTCTACAGCCGCATCTATCGCAAGTCTGTTGGCCGGCACGTGATCCTGCTCTGCAACAGCATCAGTTGCTGGGTCATGGGCTACGGCGACCTGCGCGCCTACTTGCACCGGCGCCTGGGCATCGACCTGGGCGGGACGACGGCTGATACACGCTTCACGCTCCTGCCCATCGTCTGCCTGGGCACCTGCGACCACGCCCCGGCCCTGATGATCGACGACGACCTGTACCGCGACCTGACGCCCGACCAACTGGATGCGCTTCTCGAACGTTACACGTAATACGTGAGCCCACCCCGAAGAAGGCAGAGAAAATAGTCAATGGAAACACCGCTGACTCAACACATCCACCTGGATGAGCCGCTGGATCTGCAAGGGTACGAGGGAGTGGGCGGGTACGAGGCGGCGCGCAAGGCCGTGACGACCATGACCCCACAGGAAGTGCAACAGGTGGTCAAGGACTCCAACTTGCGCGGGCGCGGGGGCGCGGGCTTTCCGACCGGGCAAAAGTGGAGCTTTGTGCCGATGGGCGCCGACGCGTTGCACCCAAAGTACCTGGTGTGCAACGCCGACGAGATGGAACCGGGCACGTTCAAGGACCGCCTGCTGCTGGAAGGCAACCCGCACCAGCTCATCGAGGGCATGATCATCAGCGCCTACGCCATTCAGGCGGATGTGGCCTACGTTTTCCTGCGTTGGGCCTATAAGCTGTCCGCGCAGCGTCTCCTCAAGGCCATCGCCGAATGCTACGCGGCCGGCTACCTGGGCCAGAAGGTCTTCGGCTCCGGCTACCGGCTGGAGATGTACCTGCACGTCAGCGTGGGGCGCTACATGTGCGGTGAGGAAACCGGGCTGCTCAACTCGCTGGAGGGCAAGCGGGCCAGCCCGCGCACCAAGCCGCCCTTCCCGCAGGTCAGCGGCGCGTGGGGCCTGCCCACCATCGTCAACAACGTCGAGACGCTCGTCAACGTGCCGCACATCGTGGCCCGCGGCGCGGACTGGTACAAGAGCCTGAGCGTTTCGGCGGACGCCGGCACCAAGCTCTACGGGGTAAGCGGGCACGTCAAGCGGCCGGGCTGCTGGGAACTGCCGATGGGCACGACGATCCGTGAGCTCCTGGAGGAACACGCCGGCGGCATGGCGCCCGGCTACCGCTTTCGCGGCCTGATCCCCGGCGGCGCCTCGACCGACTTTCTGACCACCGAGCACCTGGACGTCAAGATGGACTTCAACTCGGTGCAGGCCGCCGGCAGTCGTATGGGCACCGGGACGATGATCATCCTTGACGATCAGACCTGCCCGGTCGGCTTTGTGGCCAACCTGGAAGATTTCTTCGCCCACGAATCCTGTGGCTGGTGCACGCCCTGCCGTGAAGGGGTGCCCTGGGGCGCTAAGCTGCTGGCGGCCATCGAAGCCGGCGAAGGCGAGCCGGGCGATATCGAGAAGCTGGCCGCGCTGTGCCGGGGGATCGCGCCCGGCAACACCTTCTGCGCCTTTGCACCGGGTGCGGCCGAGCCGCTGCAGAGCGCAATCAAGTACTTCCGTGCGGATTTCGAGCGACACATTAACGAAAAACGCTGCCCGTGGGGGGATTTCGAATGGCGACGATCTACGTTGACGGAAAGCAGTATACGGTAGGCGATGATCTGAATCTGCTGCAGGCCTGCCTGTCGGCCGGCCTCAACCTGCCCTATTTCTGTTGGCACCCGGCCATGGGTTCGGTGGGGGCGTGCCGGCAATGCGCAGTCAAACAGTTCCGCGACGAGAAGGACACACGCGGGCGCATCGTCATGGCCTGCATGACCCCCGCGTCCGACGGCACGCGCATCGCCATCCAGGACCCCGACGTGGTGGCCTTTCGCGCCAGCGTGATCGAGTGGCTGATGGAGAACCATCCGCATGACTGCCCCGTCTGCGACGAGGGCGGCGAGTGCCACCTGCAGGATATGACGGTGATGACCGGGCACGTCTACCGCCGCTACCGCTTCGCCAAGCGCACCTACCGCGACCAGTACCTGGGGCCGTTCGTCAACCACGAGATGAACCGCTGCATCCAGTGTTTCCGCTGCGTCCGCTTCTACAACGATTACGCGAACGGACGTGACCTGGGTGTCTTGAGGGCGCACGATGAAGTGTATTTCGGCCGGTCCGAGCCAGGCGTGCTGGAAAGCGAGTTCAGCGGCAACCTGGTGGAGATCTGTCCCACCGGCGTCTTCACGGACAAAACCCTCAAGCGACACTACACGCGCAAGTGGGACCTGCAGACCGCCCCTTCCATCTGTGTGCACTGCGGCCTCGGCTGCAACACGATCCCCGGCGAGCGCTATGGCATGTTACGGCGCATCCGCAACCGTTTCAACGGCGCGGTCAACGGCTATTTCCTGTGCGATCGCGGGCGCTACGGTTACGAGTTCGTCAACGACGATCGGCGCATTCGCCAGCCAAGCGACAAAGGCACCCCGGAGGCCGCCGGCACGAGAACGGCGCAGGCTCCGGCGCCCACGGACGGCGGCGCGGCCGCGCCTGCCCGCCGGGCAATGCTGGCACGCCTGGCCGGGCTGATCAAGGACCCGACCTATGTGATCGGCATAGGCTCGCCGCGCGCCTCACTGGAGGCGAACTTCGCCCTGCGCGAGTTGGTCGGTCCCGAGCGCTTCTACACGGGCATGGGCGAGCTCGACGAACGCCTGGCCCGGCTGATCGTCGACATACTGCAGCGCGGGCCGGCCCGCTCGCCCTCGCTCGAGGACGTACGCGCCGCCGACGCGGTGTTCGTGCTGGGCGACGATCCGACCCAGTACGCCCCGGTGCTGGCGCTGGCGCTGCGCCAGTCGGTGCGCAACCAACCCATCAAGCAGTTTGCGACCCGCGCGCGCATCCCGCGCTGGGACGACGCGCCGACGCGCGAGATCACGCAGGATCGCAAGGGGCCGCTGGCCATCGCCAGTGTCACCCCCACCCGCCTGGACGACGTAGCGTCACTGGTCTACCGCGCCGCGCCCGACGATCTGGCCCGGCTGGGCTTTGCCGTGGCCGAGGCGTTGGGCGCCGACGTGATTGACCTGGGCGACATCAGCAACGAGGTGCGCGGGCTGGCTGCGACCATCGCGCAGGCGCTGCGCAGCGGCGAAAAGCCGCTGATCGTCGCCGGCACGGAGTATATGAACGAGGCCATCCTGCAGGCCGCCGCCGACGTGGCCTGGGCGCTCAACGCGGCGGGCGTGCCCGCGCAACTGGCCTTCACGCTGCGCGAGTGCAACACCCTGGGCTTGGCGCTCATGGCAACCGCCGGCGGCAGCGGGGGCAACCTGGGCCAGGCCTTTTATGCCGCCCAGAATAAGCGGGTCGATACGGCAATCATCCTGGAGAACGACCTGTATCTGCGGGCCGACGCCGTCCAGGTGGATGGTTTCCTGGGGGCGGTCAAGCACGTCATCGCCCTGGACAGCCTGCTCAACCCCACCAGCCGCGCGGCCGAGATCGCGCTGCCGGCGAGCGCCTTCGCCGAAGCAGATGGCACGTTGGTCAACAGCGAGGGACGGGCCCAGCGCTTTTACCAGGTGTTCCCACCCGGCGGGGAGATCCAGGAAAGCTGGCGTTGGCTGCGCGATATCGGGCTGGCGGCAGGCCGGACCCAGTTCGGCAGCTGGAACAGCCCAGACGACGTCAGCGCGGCCCTGGCGGCGGCGCTGCCCGTCTTCCGGCCGATCCTGGAGATCGCGCCGCCGGCTTCGTTCCGCATTGCCGGGCAGAAGATCGCCCGCGAGCCGGCGCGTTACAGCGGGCGCACCGCCATGTTTGCCAACATAGACGTCAGCGAGCCCAAGCCGCCCGACGACCCGGATGCGCCCCTGAACTTTAGCATGGAGGGCTTCCACGGCAGCCCGCCCCCCGCGTTGATCCCGCGTTTCTGGTCGCCGGGCTGGAACTCGGTGCAGGCGGTCAACAAGTTCCAGGAAGAGGTCGGCGGGCCGCTGCGCGGTGGCAACCCCGGCCGGCGGCTCATCGAGCCGGCGGGGGCCGGGCCGGCGGTCACTCCTGCCTATTTCACGGCGATGCCCGAACCGTTCGAGCCGCGCGAGGACCGCTGGCTGGTCGTGCCGCTGCCGCAAATCTTCGGTTCTGACGAGCTCAGCGTCCTGGCGCCCGGCGTCGCCGAGTTGATGCCCCGGCCCTTCCTGGTGCTGAACCCGGCGGACGCGGAGCGGCTGGAGGCGCACGAGGGCGACGAGCGGGAGCTGACCCTGGGGGGGCAGCCACGCGAGGTGGTGATCCGCATCCTCCCCGAGATGCCGCTGGGCGTGGCCGGTCTGCCGGCCAACCTGCCCGGCCTGCGCGGGATCGCGCTACCGATATGGAGTAGGCTCAGTTGAACGAGACCCTTCGCTTCATCCTGATCATCGTCGGGGAACTGGCGGTGCTGACGGGTATCGCCGCCGGGCTCATCTACTTCGAGCGCCGCGTGCTGGCCCTGTGGCAAGACCGGTACGGGCCCAACCGGGTTGGGCCTTTCGGCACGCTGCAGGTGGTCGCGGACATCATCAAGATCCTGACCAAGGAAGACTGGGTGCCGCCGTTCGCCGACCGGGTGGTCTTCGTCATCGCGCCGGCCATCATCATGTTCACGGTGCTGATGTCGTTCGCGGTCATCCCGTTTGCGCCGGGCATTCAGGTGGTCGATCTCAACATCGGCCTGCTCTTCTTCCTGGGCATGTCGTCACTGGGAGTCTACAGTGTGGTGCTGGGCGGCTGGTCGTCCAACAGCAAATACTCGCTGATGGGCGGACTGCGCGCGGCGGCGCAGATGTTGAGCTACGAGGTGTTCATGGGCCTCTCGCTGATGGGCGTGGTCATGCTCACCGGCTCTTTCAGCTTAAAGGCGATCGTCGATGCCCAGCAGCACCTGTGGTTCGTGATCCCGCAGATCCTGGGATTCTTCGTGTTCACCATCGCCGGCATCGCCGAGACGCGCCGCCTGCCCTTCGACCTGCCCGAGGCCGAATCCGAGCTGATCGCCGGCTTTCACAGCGAGTACTCGGGCATGAAGTTCGGCATGTTTTTCGTCGGCGAGTACCTGGGCATCACGCTGGTGTCGTGCATGGTCGCGACGCTGTTCCTCGGCGGCTGGAACGGGCCGATCTTGCCGCCGATCGTCTGGTTCCTGATCAAGATGGGCGCCTTCATCACCCTGTTCGTGCTATTGCGCGGCTCGCTGCCGCGCCCGCGCTACGACCAGTTGATGCACTATGGCTGGAAGGTGATGCTGCCGCTGGCGCTCTTGAATCTGATGGTGACGGGGGCGGTGCTACTAGCGACGAAGTAACGTCGGCGACGAAGTAACGTCGGCAATCTCGCCGGGCGGTTGAAACCGCTGCAACCATTGCGAAGCCTGCCTGCGCAGGCTGGCGCCAGTCGCTGAAGAGCGACTTTGCGATGGTTGCGGCGACATCGGTCGCGCGACCTTGGTCGCCCGGCTCCAGCAACTGCGGTTGTAATACTACGAAGGGGCATCGATAAAGGGGCAGGTTATGCTCATTCTCAGCTCGATACGCACGATCCTGAACGTCCTCACGCACACTTTTCACCGGCGTGAGACCATCCAGTACCCGGAACAGAAGATTTACCTGCCACCGCGCTGGCGCGGGCGCATCATTCTTTCGCGCGACCCCGACGGCGCCGAGCGTTGCGTGGCCTGTTACCTGTGCGCCGTGGCCTGCCCGGTGGACTGCATTGCGCTGCAGGCCACGGAGGACGAGTACGGGCGGCGCTATCCGGAGTTCTTCCGCATCAACTTCTCGCGCTGCATTTTCTGCGGCTACTGCGAGGAAGCCTGCCCGACCTACGCGATCCAGTTGACACCGGATTATTACATGAGTGAGTACAAGCGCGCGAACATGGTCTACGAAAAGGAAGACCTGTTGATCAGCGGCACCGGAAAATACCACGACTACAACTTCTACCGGGTGGCCGGGCTGGCCATCCGAGACAAGGACAAGGGGCAGAGCGAGAACGAGTTGCCGCCGGTGGATATCCACGACCTGATGCCTTGAGGACGCACTATGACCGTACTCTTTTACCTTTCCGCCGCGCTTGCCATTGTGGCAACCGTCATGACCATCACCCGCCGGGTGGCCATCCATGCCTTGCTGTACCTGGTGATCTCGTTGCTGGCCACGGCGATCATCTTCTACACCCTGGGCGCGCCTTTCGTGGCTGGGCTGGAGGTCATCGTCTATGCGGGCGCGATCATGGTGCTGTTCCTGTTCGTAACCATGATGCTGAACCTGACCCCACAGGCAGTGCAGGCGCAGCAGGCCTGGTTCTCGCTGGACGCCTGGGCCGGCCCGGCCATCCTGGCGCTGATCCTGGTGGCCGAGCTGATCTACGCGCTGGCGAGCGGGCTGCAACAGCCGCCCAACCTGCAGGCGATCGAACCCAAAGCGGTCGCCCTGGCGCTCTACGGTCCCTACCTGCTGGCCGTCGAGCTGGCTTCGGTGCTCCTGCTGGCCGGGCTGGTGGGCGCCTACCACCTGGGGCATCGTCCGCCGGTGGGCGTGGAGAAGGCGGGCGAGGTGGAGTAGTTCCTTACGTAGTGGGGCGGGACGGTGGTGTTTGGTCAGTTAAGAGGGGGGCGCATGGCATCTGTTCCGATGGAACACGGGTTGATCCTGGCCGGGATCCTGTTTGTGCTGGGCGCGATCGGCGTTCTGGTACGCCGGGATCTGCTGATGATGCTGCTCTCGATCGAGATCATGCTCAACGCAGCCGGGCTGGCGTTCATCGTCGCCGGGTCCCGCTGGGCGCAGCCCGACGGTCAGGTGATGTTTATCCTGATCCTGGCTATGGCCGCCGCCGAGGTGTCGGTCGGCCTGGCGCTGGTGCTGCTGCTCTATAACCGCTTCAAGACGCTCGATACCGACCAGGCCAGCGAGATGCGAGGGTGATATGCTCGGATTATTGTGGTTGGTACCCGCCCTGCCCTTCGCCGGGTTCCTAATCCTGGTGCTCTTCGGCCCCCGCCTGTCGGGCAGAGCCAGCGCGCTGGTCGGCGTGGGCTCGGTGGCGCTGTCTTTTATCGTGGCGGTCCTGGTGGGGCTGGGCTTCGCCGCGGGCGGCGGGCAGCCCTACCGGCAGGTGCTGTGGACGTGGATGCAGGTAGACAACTTCAACCCGGCCATCGGCTTCTACCTGGACCAGATGTCCCTGCTCTTCATCCTGGTGGTCACCTTCGTCGGCGCCCTCATCCACCTGTACTCGCTGGAATATATGGCCGGCGACGAGGGCTTCAGCCGCTTCTTCGCCTACATGAACCTGTTCGTCGGCTCGATGCTGACCCTGGTGCTGGCCGACAATCTGTTGCTGTTGTACCTGGGCTGGGAAGGCGTAGGCTTGTGCAGCTACCTGCTGATCGGTTTCTGGTACACCGATCCCTACAACGGCTATGCGGCACGCAAGGCGTTCGTGGTGACGCGTGTCGGCGACACGGCGATGGCCATCGGTCTGTTCATCCTCTTCACCAACCTGGGCACGCTGACCATCCAGGATATGCTGACCAGGGCGCACCAATCCTGGCCGGTGGGCTCAGGGCTGGCGGTGGCCGCGGCGGCCCTGTTGCTGGGCGGCGCGCTGGGCAAATCGGCCCAACTGCCGCTGCAGACCTGGTTGCCCGACGCGATGGCCGGCCCGACACCCACCAGCGCCCTGATCCACGCGGCGACGATGGTCACGGCAGGCGTGTACCTGATCGCACGCACGAACGTGATTTTCAGCCTGGCCCCGTCCATCATGCTGCTGGTCGCCATCATCGGCGCGCTGACGCTGCTGATCGCCGGCGCGAGCGCCCTGGTGCAGACCGACATCAAGCGCTGCCTCGCCTACTCCACGGTCAGCCAGATCGGCTACATGTTCCTGGCCCTGGGCGTGGGCGCCTGGTCGGCGGGCATATTCCACTTTGTGACGCACGCCTTCTTCAAAGCCTTGTTGTTCCTCGGCGCCGGCGCGGTGATCCTCGCCGTGCACCACGAGCAGGACATGTTCAAGATGGGCGGGCTGCGACGGGAAATGCCCCTGGTTTTTTGGACCTTCCTGATCGGCGCGGCCTCGCTGGCGGCCCTGCCCCTGGTCACCGCCGGCTTCTACAGCAAAGACCTGATCATCTTTGACAGTTTCGCCGCGCAAGGCGGCAGTTTCTGGCTCTGGCTGGCCAGCCTGGTGGGCGCTTTCCTGACCGCCGTTTACGCTTTCCGCATGGTCTTTCTCACCTTCTATGGGCAGCCGAAGTGGGAGCATCTCGTCCACCGGCCCGGGCTCGCCGTCAAGATCCCGCTGGTGGTGCTGGCCGTGCTCTCGATCGTGGGCGGGTTCGTGGAGATCCCGCGCGTCCTGCCGCTGTTTACCAACTACCTGGCCCCCGCCCTGCCACCCATTGCCCTGGACCCGGCGCGCGAGGGGTCGGAGCTGGTCCTGACGCTGATCTCCGCGGTCGTCACGCTGGGCGGCATCTTCCTGGCTTACCAACTTTTCGCCCGGCCTGCCGCCCGCCCCGCCGCCGCCCCGCAGGAGACGGCACTCGCCCAGTTCCTGAAAAGTGGCTGGGGGTTCGACGGGCTCTATGACACGCTCTTGGTGCGCCCGGTGGTTTGGTTCGCCCACGCCAACAAGAGCGATTTCGTCGATTGGCTCTACCGGGGCATCGCGGCTCTCAACG
>JADGQF010000152.1 GCA_017882045.1 Anaerolineales bacterium | reverse complement strand
CTGGAGGATCGTCGCCTGCTCGCTGCGCTCGTCCATCGGCACGCTGACCGAAGCGAGGAGCGGCTTGAGGCCAAACTTCTCCACGTCCACCCGGCCGTAGCGCGGCATCGCCACGCGCACGTCGTGCCCCAGCGCGCGGATCGCCTTCGGCAGCGCGCCGGCCACGTCGGCCAGCCCGCCCGTCTTGGCGAAAGGGACCACTTCCACCGCGAGGTAAAGGATCTTCAAAGGACGATCGTCATTGGCCACTGAACTACCCCACACAAACGTTGCACGTTAGGCGTTGAACGCTCCAACGTGCAACCCTGGGAACCGTCTTCATCAGTTCATGCTAACACAAAGGGGGGTAAAGATCAACTGAAGTTTTTGGAAAGCCCCAACACCTATGGTTGGCCCCGTTGTCAAGACCACGGATAAGCGAAAAGAAGGTGGGGACCGAGGGGTATCAGAACTTCAAGATCATGCTCGCCCAGGAACTGGCCTCATCGACGCGCTACACGCCTGCATGCCGCTTAAGCGGCAGGACGAAGCTGAGCGCAACCTGAAGCGCATCGCCAACGCTCTCAACCACCCTCCTGGATAGTATGTCAGGATTCCTGATGGGAAGGCGCCCTATCGTTCCGGTTCCAGTCCTGAACTCATCAGACCGTGACGTAGAGCTGCAGCGCGTCCAGCACAAAGACGGTCGCGCTGTACATCGGCAGGCCTGCCTCCGCCGGCTTGGGCTCCGACCGCAGTTGGCAGCTGCGCTGGATCACATCCAGGACGGCGTTTACCTGGTCCTGTTCGACGCCGATCACCAGGGTCGCGTTGCCACGCCGCAGGAACCCGCCGGTCGCGTCGATGCGTGTGAACCGGTGGCCGGCCTCGCGCAGTCCTTTCATGACCGCTGCTGCGTCGACGTTCTGCACAATCGCGACCAAAAGCTGGTTCATCGACTGGTCCTCAGCCGGCGAAATGGGCGGCTCATCGAGCGCAGGCTGCTCGTCCACCACGGCTGGGGTCGGTCCACCGTGCAAGCGCAGAAAGCGTCTCACCGGCAAGCAAAAGACCGCTGCGCCGCCTACCTGCACCTCGAAGGGCATCGCGGCGCCCGTCGTGCTCGCAAGCCCGAACTCGGGCCCCCACGGCATCGCATTGACGAAGGTGGTGCGCGTCCGGCAGGCAGCGCGTATCACATTTATCACGGCGTCCACCTGTTCGTCCTGGACGCCGGCCAGTATCGTCACGTTACCGCGAGCCAGGAAGCCACCGGTAGAGTTGACACGGGTATTCCGAAAGCCTGCTTCGTTAAGCCGCTCTCACAGCGCGTCGGCATCTTCGGCCTGTATGACGGCAATGAGAAGTTGCATTTACACCTTCCAGGTTGGTTACGAACCATTCTTTACACGCGTGCAGAATATCATCAATGTGAGCCGAAGTCAGTTGATTTACAGCTATTCTAACTGAAGACTAACGCTTTTCTCGGCAATGATGCAAATCGCGCAACCTGCGCGTTTCAGGTTGGGGGCATTGTGGTCATCCTGAGCGGGTCTACCGCTGACATTACATGACGAATGTGCTCCAGCGAAGGATCTGACGCTCGGTTACGCGAGATTCTTGTTGACAACCCCTCTCCCTACATGCTATACTGCGCCGACTGGCGCCGACTGGCGCAGACTGGCTGCCTCCATTTGGGTGTCCGTAGACTGAGGCGATGATGCACACGGCACGCGAAGCCCTTGATCCTTTGTATTTCCACAGAATGCAAAAAGCCGAGGCGGTCCGCACCGGGCTCGACGTCCTGCTGCGCGAGGGCGCCGCGCGCCTGCACGGCCGGCGCGCCGGGCTGATCAGCCATCCCGCCGCCGTCACTCATGAGGACCGCTCCCTCACGCCATCCGTCGTCGCGCTCCGCCGGGCCGGGGTGGACCTCGTCGCGCTGTTCGGGATGGAACACGGCTTTGCGGGCGCCGCGGCCGACGGCGCCGCCGTGGACCAGGCTGCCGATCCGGCCAGCGGCTTACCCGTCTACAGCCTCTACGGGGCGAACCTCGAGCCCACTACCGACATGCTCGCCGGAATTGACGTCCTCCTCTATGACGTGCAGGACGTGGGCGTGCGCTACTACACCTTCATCAGCACGCTTTTCTACGCGCTGCGGGCCTGCGGCCGCGCGGGCATCCCACTGCTGGTGCTGGACCGGCCGGACCCGCTCAACGGGCTGGCCGTCGAAGGACCCTCGATTGAGCCTGGCTACACCTCATTCGTCGGCATCGCGCCCATGCCCATCCGCCACGGCCTGACTCCCGGAGAAATGGCGGGTTACTTCAACGCGACCTACCATCTGAACGCCGACCTGCAGGTGATCCCCCTGGAAGGCTGGCGGCGTGAGATGTGGTTTGACGATACCGGGTTGACCTGGATTCCCACCTCGCCCGGCATCCCGCACCTGTCGACGGCCATCGTCTACCCGGGGACCTGTCTGCTGGAAGGAACGACCCTCTCCGAAGGTCGCGGCACTGCCTTGCCCTTTGAGGTCGCCGGCGCGCCCGGGCTGGACCCGTACCGCCTGGCCGATGCGCTGAACGACCTCGACCTGCCGGGCGCCCGCTTCCGACCCACCGCATTCGAGCCCTCTGCGAGCAAGCACGCCGGCCGGCCCTGTGCGGGCGTCCAGCTCCACGTGACTGACCGGGATGCTTTGCGGCCGGTCACGCTCGGCCTGCACCTCGTCGCCGCCTGCCAGGCCAGGGCGTCGGCCGGCGCCGTGGCGTCTGCTGACGCCCTGGCGTCCGCCGAGTTCGCCTTCCTGCCTTCGAGCTGGGAGGGCCGCCTGCCCCACTTCGACCTGCTCGCCGGCGGACCGGCGCTGCGCACCGGGCTCGCCGCAGGCGCCCCAGTTGCCGAGTTAACCGCCTCCTGGCCGGCCATCGCCGCCCGCTTCCGAGAGGAGCGTGCCCCGTTCTTGCTCTACAAGGAGATGCCATAAGCCTGGCGCTCCAAGCGTAGAAAGGGAAACATGCGACCCCGCCCCGGCGTTCGAGAAAGGAGGTCCTTCCAGAAAGGGGGAACTATCGCCGGATTCGCGTCATCTGTCGGCCGTCTCTCATCGACCAGTGTACCAGTAGGAAAGGAGAAAGAACCCATGAAGCGCTTCTTCATTCTCGTGACACTGTTACTGATCGCGACCCAACTCATCGCCTGCGCGCCCGCAGCTCCGGCTGCGCCCGCTGCTCCGGCTGCCACAAGCGCGCCCGCGGCTCCGGCTGCCACAAGCGCGCCCGCGGCTCCGGCAGCCGGCAAGCAGACAACGCTGGTCTTCTACCAGCGCGGCTACGTCGAAGGCGGCACCGATGCCGGTTCCGTCACCACACTCCAGGCCGTCGAAGCGTTCCAAAAGGCGCACCCCAACATCAAGGTAAACATCGTGGGCATCCCGTGGACCGCTGAAGGCGATACCAAGCTCGAGGCGGCCCTCGCCGCCGGCAGCGACATCAACGTCTTCCGCGTTACCAGCCCCAACCTGCCACGCTATGCCAAACAGGGCATCCTCTCCGACATCAGCCCCTTCCTGACGGAAGAGGACAAGGCCGACTTCTACCCGAGCGGCTTCCAGGTAGCAACCGTCGACGGCAAGGTTTGGGCCTGGCCACTCTGGGTGACCGCCATCTCGGTCTTCGCCAACACCGACCTCTTCAAGGAGCGGGGCGTCGATCTGCCGTCCATGGACAAGCCCTGGACGTGGGACCAGTTCGTCGAAGCCGCCAAGAAGCTCACCTTCAAGCGGGACGACGGCACGCAGATCTACGGCTTCAGCTCCTCCTCGAAGTGGGGCGCCGTAGAATACTACCCACTGATGTACCTCGATGGCGGGCGCATCCTCAGCGCCGACGGCAAGCAGTTCGTGCAGAACCAGCCCGCCGGTGTCTCGGCCCTGCAGAAGATCGCCGACCTCGCTCTGGTCCACAAGGTGACCCCGCCTGACTTCGGCACGGTCGACCAGCCCGGCGTGCGCGCACAGTTCAAGGACCGCAAGACGGTGGCCATGCTGATGAGCACGCCCAACTTCGTCCCTGACCTCGAGAAGGCAAATTTCCCGCTGGCCGTCATCCCGCCGCCGACCGGCAAGCTGAGCAAGATTGTGACCAACGGCGCCTTCGGCCTCTACGCCGTCGTCAAGGTCAGCGATCCCGACCAACAGAAGGCGGCGCACGAGTTTGCGAAGTATCTCACGGGCAGCCAGGTGGCCAAGGATATACCCGGCTGGCAGCTCGCCCCTGGCCTGCGCAAGAGCAACACCTCTTACGCGACCAACCCGGCCCGCGAGGTGATCGCCAAGCTGGTCGAATACGGTGTTTACGAAGCGCCGGTCGCGACCTCCGCTGAACTCGGCAACAACTACGGAGCCGCGCTCCAGGCGATCATCCTGGGCAAGCAGACGCCCCAGGCCGCCATGGACGCGATCGCGCCCGACTATCAGAAGGAACTCGACGCGCTGAGCCAATAGGCGACTACGAAACAGGACAGACAGGGCTGCCGGCAGTCCTGTCTGTCCTGCACCGTTGTAGTCAGGAGTATATGCGCAAGCTGATCTCGCCGGCCATCGCCGGCCGGCCGCGACTGTCTCCCGGTGCCCAGGCGCTCCGCTTCTGGCACCGACACAAGTGGAGCTACTTCTTCGTCGCGCCCAGCATGATCCTGTTCTCCGTCTTTATTTTTTATCCGGTACTGCAGGCTTTCGTGCTGGCCTTTCAAAAGGTCGACCTGCGCGGCGGCAAGTGGGTGGGGCTAAAGAACTTCGTCGACGTCTTCGCCAGCCCGCTTTTCCGCGCCTCGATGCAGCATACCCTGCTTTACGCTCTTTTCGTCGTGCTCGCCTGGATCACAACCTCGATGATCGTCGCGGCCCTGATCCAGCCACTCTCCAACAAGGTCCAGGCACTTTTCCGGGGCGCCTTCTACCTGCCCAACGTCACCAGCGTCATCATCATCTCGCTCGTCTGGATCTGGATCTTCGAGCCCGACTACGGCTTCTTCAATTATCTGCTCAGCCTGGTCGGCATCCCCCGGGTGCTCTGGTTACAGAACCCCGACATCGCCCTGTGGAGCATCGTCCTCAGCACCGTGCTGATCGTGCCGGGCAGCGGCGTCGTTTTGTATTCCGCCGCGATCGGCTCGATCCCGCGTGACTACTATGAGGCGGCCGAAGTGGAAGGCGCCAGTTGGGCCGCCAAGCTCATCCATATCACCTTTCCGCTGCTCAAGCCGACCACACTCTACCTGTCGGTCATCTACACGATCGCCGGCTTTCAGATCTTCGAGCGTGTCTACATCATGACCGGCGGCGGTCCAATCAACTCCACCATGACTATCGTCCAGCTCGTCTTCCAGACCGCATTCAGCGACTTCAACTACGGCCGGGCCAGCGCCGAGGCGTTGATCCTGTTTGCGATCATCGCCATCTTTTCGTTTATTCAGTTCAAGTTCCTCAGCACCGACGTGGAGTATTAGCGAGATGGAAACTCAGAGCCCGCAGACAGTTGTCGCATCCACGTCTCCGCGCTTCACGCTGGACCGCCTGCAGCGCGTTTTGCCCAGACTGGTGACCTATGTGCTGTTGATCCTCATCGCGGCGATCAGTCTGTTTCCGCTCTACTGGCTGTTCAATACGGCCCTCACGCCGGCCACGTCGACCGTCAAGCTGCCGCCCGACGTCATCCCGGCCAATGCTACGCTGCAGAACTTCGTCGACATCTGGCGCCTGCCGGGCCTGGGCAAGCTGCGCATCGGCGGCGAACCGACCGGCATCGTTATGTCACGCATGCTGCTCTGGTTCCTGAACACGCTCTTTATCGCCGCCTTCAGCACGGGTGTGCACCTGCTGTTCGACTCGATGGCCGGTTACGCCTTCGCCAAGCGCAAGTTTCCCGGCTCGAACCTCTTCTTCTATCTGATCCTGGCCGCGCTGATGATCCCCGGACAGGTGACGCTGGTGCCGCTGTATATCATGATGACGAAGCTCAGGTTCATCAACAGCTACGTTGGAGTGATCCTGCCCGGCCTGGCCGACGTGATCGGCATCTTCCTGCTCAAGCAGTACATCCAGACCCTGCCCCGTGAACTCGAGGAGGCGGCGCGCATGGACGGCGCGTCGGAATGGCAGACCTACGCCCGCATCATTGTCCCGCTGTCGGCGCCGGCCATGGGCGTGACCGCCATTTTCGCGTTCCAGCGCTATTGGAACGCCTTCTTGTGGCCGCTGGTCATCCTGCAGAGCCCGGACCTCTTTACACTGCAGGTCGGGCTGTCGTTCATCCACACGAGCGAGTTCGGCACGAACTACGGCCTGCTGATGGCCGGCGCCGCCCTGGCCGCCGTCCCCATGATCATCTTCTTCTTCGCGTTCCAGAAGTACTTCATGCAGGGGCTGCGCATCGGGGCGGTGAAGGGCTGAGCCGGCATCATCATGCGCACTGTCATCTTCCTCGACCTTGACGGCACCCTGATGCGGAACCCGTTCCACAGCGCGGTGTTTCCCGTCGTGGGCGCGCAGCTCTCGGCGAAGACCGGGCTGCCGGCCGGCGATATTGTGCTCAGGCTGCGGGACGAGAACCTGGCCCGCCGGGCGGACCCAACGGTGTCGGCGGCTCTTGTCTGGGACTGGGACGACATCGTCCAGACGGTCGCCGGCCGGCTGGGCACGGTCTTCGAGGGCAACCTGGCCGAGATCGTCGCCGCCCACGCCGCCCCGCCCGACACTGCCGTGCTCGACGACGCGCCCGACGTCCTGCGCAGCCTGGCCGCGCCGCATCGCAGCCTGGTAGCCGCCACGCTCGGCCTGTCGAAATACCAGTTGCCGGTGCTCGACGCGCTGGGGTTGCGGCCCTGGCTGGCCGCTGTGCTGGCGCCGGACCTGACCGGCGCATCCAAGCAGGACCGCAGCTTCTACCGGGACTGGCCGGCTGCGGCTGACCTCTGCGTGATGACCGGCGACCTGTACGAGGACGACATCGTCCCGGCCCAGGGTTTCGGTTTTCGCACGGTCTGGAAGGCTCCCGCGGTCGCGGGGCTCGACGCGCTCGACCCGTTCGAGCGCCCTGCCGCCTACCCCTTCGCGGCGGACCAATCCGTCCGCCCCGACGCCATTATCCGTTCCCTCGCCGAGTTGCCTGCCGTCGTCGACCGCCTGGAGGGCGCCGTCCATGAACGTTAATCCCACTGGCCCGGAAGATTTCGGCCCGTCACCGGCGCCGGACCGACCGGCCGCGCCGGACGCGCTCCCCGCCATGGGCGTGACCGAAGCCCGCAATCCGGCCACCGCAGATATCGACACGCTTTCCACGCTCCAGATGGTCCGCCTGATCAACGACGAAGATGCCCGGGTGGCCCCGGCGGTCGCGGCGGAGGCGCCGGCCATCGCGGCGGCCATCGATGCCATCGCCGCGCGGCTGGCCGGCGGTGGGCGCCTGATCTACGCCGGCGCGGGGACGTCAGGGCGGCTCGGCGTGCTCGACGCCAGCGAGTGTCCCCCCACTTTCAGCGCGCCGCCGGGTCTGGTCGTCGGCTTGATCGCCGGCGGCGAGCGAGCACTGACCCACTCGATCGAAGGCGCAGAGGATGACCCGGCGGCCGGCGAGCGCGACCTCGTCGCGCTGGACGTGTCGCCGCTCGACGCCGTGGTCGGGATCGCCGCCAGCGGCCGCACGCCCTACGTGCTCGGCGCCCTCCAAGCAGCCCGACGCCGCGGCGCGCTCACCGTCAGCCTGGCCTGCAACCATCCCTCGCCGATGGCCGCGCTCGCCGCCATCAGCATTGCGCCGCTCGTCGGTCCCGAGGTCATCGCCGGCTCCACGCGGCTCAAAGCCGGGACGGCGCAGAAGATGGTGCTCAACCTGCTTTCGACCGGCGTCATGATCCGGCTCGGCAAGACATTCGGCAACCTGATGGTGGACGTCCAGGCGTCGAACAGCAAGCTGCGTGTGCGCGCCCGGCGCATCGTCGCCGAAGCGTGCGGGCTGTCACCAGAGGACGCTGCCGCCCTGCTCGAAGGGTGTGGCGGCGAAGTCAAGACGGCGATCGTGTCCGGCCTGGCCGGCATCGCGCCGGACGAAGCCCGGCGCCGTTTGGCGGCCGCCGGTGGCGTGGTCCGCCGAGCGCTGGCCGGCGCGCTCTCGCCCGAAGGCGCGCCAGGCGATGAAGCGCCAGCCGTGAAACCCAGTCCAACCGGTCCGACAAGTCCGCCCGGTCCGACCCGTTCGACCGGCAGCGAGGCCAGGGCTACCCCGCTCCTCCTCGGCATCGACGGCGGGGGAACCAAGACCACCGCCTTGCTCGCCACGGCCGGCGGCCAGGTGCTCGGTCGCGGAAGCGGGCCCGCCTGCAACTACCAGAGCGTGGGCGCCGAAGCCGCCTGGTCAGCGCTCGACGACGCGGTGCGAGCCGCGTTCGATGACGCCGGACAAGAGCCCGGCCCCGTCGCCGCCGCCTGCCTCGGTCTGGCCGGCGCGGCACGCGCGGAAGATCGTGCGCTGTTCGCAGCCTGGATCGCCGACCGCCTGCCCGGCGCGCGAGGTCTCGTGGTCAACGACGCGGAGTTGGTGCTGGCCGCCGGCACGCCCGAGGGCTGGGGCGTGGCGCTGATCTGTGGCACAGGCTCAATCGCCTACGGCCGCTCGCCCGACGGGCGCAGCGCGCGCGCCGGTGGCTGGGGCTACCTGCTGGGAGACGAGGGCAGCGGCTACCACATGGGGCTCTCGGCCTTGCGGGCCGTGGCCCGTGCGGCTGACGGCCGCGGCCCAACCACCGCGTTGACCGCGGCCATCCTGGCCCACTGGGACCTTCCTTCGCCCGAGGCGCTTATCCGCCGGGTCTACCAGGAGCCGCTCAGCCGCGCCGAGGTGGCCGGGCTGGCTGCACTGGTCGAGGACGCCGCGCTCGCCGGCGACGCGGTCGGCGCGGCCATCATTGCTCACGCCGGAGAGGAACTTGCCTGCGCCGTCGACGCCGTGGCGCGCGCGCTGGCCCTGTCTGGCCCGCTGCCCTGTGCCCAGGCCGGCGGCCTGCTCATCCACGGGCGAGCAGTAGGCCGCGCCGTCAGCGCGGCCGCCGAGGCCCTGGGCCTCGCCCTCGCGCCCGTCCGGCCCGTCCCCGAGCCGGCAGTCGGGGCGCTCAGGTTGGCCCAGGGGCTGCTGCCCGCCCAGCTTCGCGGTTGAAACCGCGGCTACCCTCGCCAGGTCTGCCTGCGCAGACCCCGTGCGGCGAGCCGGTCCAGTCGACGCAGGTCTGGCCAGCTGTCGACGTAGCGAGGGTAGCGGCGATCCAAGATCGCATGGTTTCAACCGCCAGGCCGTACGGGGTTTACGAAGGCCTCACGCCGCCAATTGCTCCATCATCTCGGGTTTTTCCAGGTAGTAGGCGCGGCCGTAGGCCGTTGTGCGCTGCCAGTTCGGGTCTTGGGCCAGTTCAGTCAGGAAGCTGACCAGCGGCGGGGTGGATAAGAGGTGATAGAACCTCTGCCAGATGCTGTTCGCAATGTATTGCTCGGGCAAGTAACCGCCCCGGCCTGCCTCGCGGATCAACGTCACCAGCTTATACGGGCCCCCCACCCGGATCATGTGCAAGATCGTGTTGCTCTGCGGGCGTTCAAGGATCTCGCCCATCGACTCCCGGCGCAGGTCGCCCAGCAGCAGCAGGTGTGGCGTGGTGAGTTCGATCAGGGGGCCGATACAGGCCACCACCGTCCGTCGGGGAAAATGATCGGCGAGCTGGCGACCTGCTGATACACGTCCGCGCTGAACGCGATATTGCTGATATGGCGTGCTCGTACTTGCTGAGCTTCATCCGGCAGAAACGGCACAAACCATGCCCGCTGAAACTTCGTTAAGTATATCGCAAATCTTCATTAATTACAGTGGTTAGGCAATTCGGCCCACGCCCTTGACTCGCCCGCATATCCGTGGTATCCTTCACAAAGTCGGCTGTGCGCTCATACATAGTGCTCACCATGCAAGGACAGCCCATCCCACGCTTGTTCGCCGCGCTTCCCGCTGCGGGTTGGACTTTTCGCACGCTGTATGCATGCTGCGTCCCAGCGCGGACACTTCATGAGTTGCACCGGAAGGCCGAGTGTCGTCATTCTGCAAAGCGCGTCCACTCCAGGTCGATCCATCGCACGTGAAGGAATTTGGAAGGGAGAAACCACAGTGTCAATCAGAGACAAGGTTACCCGGCGGGAGTTCTTTAGGGACGCGGCGGCAGCCGGTGTAGTTGCCACGGCAGCCGCCACGCTTGGTCCCAGGGTGGTTCACGCTGCCCCGGGCATCCCCGATAAGTGGGATGCGGAAGCAGACGTCATCGTCGTCGGGACCGGTGTGGCGGGCTATGCCGCCGCGATCGAAGCGGCAGATGCGGGCGCCACGGTGCTCATGATCGAAAAAATGAAGTTCGTGGGCGGCAATTCGATTCTGGCGGGCGGCAACTGCATGATGCCCGTAAATCACCTGCAGAAGAAAGCCGGGATCGAAGACCACGTCGAGTGGGCTTTTGAGGACTACTACAACAACGGCGAACACCGCGCCGTGCCCGAGATCCTGAATGTCTTCATCAAAGGCGCGGGCGATACTGCCCTCTGGTTCGAAAAGCTCGGCATCGTCTGGCGCGGACCCACTATGCAGAACCCGGACAACCGCGTGCCCCGCACGCTCCGTCCCGATGTCTCGAAGACCTACCAGGGCGCCAACGGCCTCAGCCTCATCGACGTCCTTAACCAGAATGCCGTCAAACGCCAGATCCCGATCAAGCTCGAGCACAAGCTCACCCAGCTCATCCGCCCCGACCCGGCCGGCCCGGTTTTGGGCGTCGTCGTGCAGAATGCCGGCAAGACTTTGAATTTCAAGGCCAAGAAGGCGGTCGTCCTCGCCACGGGCGGTTACAAGGCCAATCATCGGATGTGCCGCGCGTGGCACCCGCTTTTGGACGAGCAGTTCAACTGGAGCGGCGGGCCGTATACTCAGACCACGGGCGATGGCGCCTTCGCCGCCATGGCGGTCGGCGCGGGCCTGGGGGATGCCTCCTGGCCGTGCTCTTTTAT
>JADGQF010000421.1 GCA_017882045.1 Anaerolineales bacterium | reverse complement strand
GACCCAGGCGCTGGCTGATGAGGGCGATCCCTGGGTGCGCGAGGAGTTGGAAGTGGCGCTTTCATGAGACCCCAAGATGCGGAATTGCCGGTAGTGATCGTCGGCGCCGGCGCCGCCGGCCTGATGGCCGCCATTTTCGCCGCCTCTGGTCCTCGCCCGGTGCTGCTCTTGGAGGGGACCGAACGCCCTGGCCAGAAGATCCTGATCAGCGGCGGGGGACGCTGCAATGTCCTGCCGTCGCGCTGCTTGCCGTCCGACTTCGTCAGCGACGGATCGCCGCACCTCGTGGCCAAAATCCTGCGCGCCTGGCCCCTGGATGCGGTACGGCGGTTCTTCGAAGAGGACTTGGGGGTACCGCTGCGCCTGGAAGCCGAAACGGGCAAGTTGTTTCCGGTTGCCGATCGGGCGCGCAGCGTGCTCGATGCATTGCTGACTGCGGTCAGCCGGCGAGGCGTGCACCTGCGGCTGGGCGCGCGCATGACGGGACTGGTCCAGGGCGATGCATGGCAGGTCCAGCTGGCCGGGGGCGAGACAATTGCGGCCGGCCGGGTTATTCTAGCCACCGGTGGTCTCTCGGTGCCGGCGACGGGCAGCGACGGCGCCGGTCTGAACGTGGCGCGCGCCTTGGGCCATGCGATGGTTGACACCTACCCGGCCCTGGTCCCGCTCACGGGCAGCAACCCGGCGCACCATGCCCTGGCCGGTATCTCGCTGCCGGTTAGCCTCACGGCCGCGCTACCCGGCGACAAACGCGTCTTTGAGTCGCGCGGTGGCCTGCTCTTCACGCACCGGGGTTACAGCGGCCCGGCTGTGCTCAACATGTCTCACGTGGCGGTGCGTTCGACGTTCGTTGGCGGACCCCGTCCTCCCATCTGTGTGGCCTGGACGACGCTGGATGAAAGCGCCTGGGACGGCAAGCTGCGCGCCGCGCGTGGCCTCCTGCTGCCCGTGTTGCGCGACTATCTGCCCGAGCGTCTGGCGGTGCAGTTGCTAGAGGAGGCGGGCTTATTGCGGGCGGATGCTTCGCAGCTCCAGCGAGATGAGCGCCGGCGCCTGGTCGATCTCCTCACGCATTACCCGCTGCCATGGTCGGGACACGAAGGTTACCGGGTGGCTGAGGTGACCGGGGGCGGGGTCTCGCTGGCCGAAGTGAACCCTGCCAGCTTGCAGAGTCGCCGTGCGCCTGGTCTGTACCTGTGCGGAGAGATGCTCGATGCTTTCGGTCCCATCGGCGGGTACAACTTCCTTTGGGGCTGGGTCAGCGGCAGGATCGCCGGGCTGGCCGGCAACCAGGAGTGAGGCTCGGCGGGAAGCGGCGCCGGCGTGCGGGGTGGCGACGCCCGACTGATACGGCAGGGTTCCCGGCGCATAGACGCCCTGCTCGCCGGGAACCCCGCTTGCTCGCTGTCAGACGACGTGGAAGGCGTGCAGAGCCGCGTCGATCAGAAGGCCGAGCAGGAACCACAGGCCGTAGCGGCGGTTATGGCCGAAAGCGACCGCCACGAAGTACAGCGGCCAAGTTTCAGGCGGATACCCGGCCGGCTCGGTGGCAGGTTTCGGCTGGCGATACATGGCCCATACCGCCGGCATAGCCGTCAAGCCGATCAAGGCCAACAGCATCACGGGCGTGAAAAAGCCCGTGATCACCAGGTAGATGACCAGCAAGTATTGCAGCGCCATCATCCCAAGAGCCGCATAACGCGCCGCGTGCTCCCCGATGATGACCGGCAGAGTGTGTATGCCCTTCGCTTTGTCCTCGACGTACTTGTCAATATGCTTGCCGAAGATGACTGTCGTCGGTCCCAAAGCGTAAGACAGGCTGGCCAGCACCACCGTCCAACTCCACTGCCCCGTGACCACGTAATAGCCGCCGCCGATCATCAGCGGACCCCACACGACCAGCACGGTCAGTTCCCCCAGGCCGATGTACTTCAGCGGCCAGGTGTAGAAGAGCACGAAGACCGCGCCCAGGGCCAGCAAGAGCAGCGCCAGCGGGCCACGCAGGTAGACCAGGACCGCGCCTGCTGCCAGCGCGATCAATCCGGTCACCGCCGCGTAGGTCAAAAGCTCGCGCTGGCTCATCAGCCCATGTTCCAGCGGTTGAGGACCGTACTGCGCGCGGAAGTAGTTGTTCTTGTCGACCCCACGCCGGTAGTCGATATAGTCGTTCATCAGGTTATTGGTGGCGTGAGCCATGAGCAGCCCAAAGGTCATCAACAGCCACGGCCCGAAGTGGAAGTTGCCATCCCGGAAGGCGAAGATACCTGCAATGGCCGCCGAAATGAAGGTCATGATCAGGACGGCCGACCGCGTTGCGATAAGCCATTTGGAGACGACGTCGAGGCTGCTCCACTCCTCTTTGCTAACGCGCGGGATCACCCGCAACGCCTTGCCCCACATTGAAACGTTCACGCTACCGACCTCCCATTTCTCCTTGCGATGCAGGCCACCTGGCGGCCTGAGTTGCCCAACAACAGAATCCCGAAGCCTACAGACTTCGGGACTCTTATCACAATCTCAATTGTTTATATAGGAGAAAGTCTACAATCGAGCAGATTCAGCTCTCGTTCGTCGCCCGAACGGTCACGTTACCAATGCCGCCGTCAACTTGCAGGTCCACGCGGTCCGCGGCCGAATCGTAGCCGGGAGAGGTGTAGTCGTTATCACGGCGTTGGAAACTCCCGGTGACGGCAACCTGGCCGAGCCCGCTGTTCACATGGACGTGTGCCGCCATCCCCGCCGGGATAATGACCGTCAAGTTCCCGATGCCCGCGTTGATGCTTGCCGAGACCTGGCCTTGCCGGGGCAGGGTGAAGGTGCCGTTGCCGATGCCGCCCTTCACAGTCAGGTTCGTCAGCTTGGTCCGCAGGAGGTCGACGGTTACATCCCCCACACCGCCATTCAGGTTAAGCGTGAGCGGCAAATCACGGTTGATCTTCAGGTCCCAGATCTTGCCGTGGTCTCGAATGCCGGGCCACCACACCGATGGCGTTCCCTGGCTGCGCAGCGAGAAGCTCATAGTGTCGTTCGACTGGCTATGGTTGACAATCGCCTGCTCGCCCTGAGCCAGCATTACCCGGCCTTCGATCAGGTTTGCGCCTTCGTCGGCCGGGCTGATACGCAGTTCTCCGACACCGGACGAAATACTTATCTCGCCGCGTGCTGCACCCTCCAGTGGCTGGCTCACC
>JADGQF010000151.1 GCA_017882045.1 Anaerolineales bacterium | reverse complement strand
ATTGGCGCGCTGAGGGTGTTGCCCGACAGCTTGAGAAAGCCAAGCCCCCAGGGGCTCGTCACCAGGATTTCGGCCTGACCGTCGCCGTCAAAGTCGGCCAGCGGCCCAATCTGGTTGTCGCCGGTGTTCAGCAGCCACCCGTCAAACCGTGTGTCGTTCGGGGCCATCATCGGCGCCGTCATCGTGGCGCCGGCCTGCTTGAGGACGCCGATGCCCCAGGGGCTCGTCACGAGAACTTCAGTCTGGCCGTCCCCGTCCACGTCGCCCACCCGCTGTGCCAGCCGCGAGGCTGGCGGAACGAGGATCCCGTGGCAGCCATAGAAGGTGTCGTCGATGTCGCTGGCGCCGTAGGCGATCATGAAGAAGCCGGCGCCCGTCCCGTCGGCTGCGCCGAGCCGCCGAAGCTCGTGCCCCAAGAGTTGCGGCAGATCCATGCCTGGTTGGTGTCTGAATAGCCAACCACCAGCACGCAGTGTCCGCCGCGCACGTCACCCGAGACATGTTTGTAAACCCCGCCGCCGTAGTGGTCGAAATCCTCGTAGACGGTGAAGCCCATCACCATCGGGCCGTAGTTGGCAAGGTACCATTTCCGCGCATCGAAGGGGAGGCCGGCCATGCTGGACGACCAGGCGCTGTAGTCCGTGATGCTGTAGCGGCGCTCCTTGCGGTTGATCTCGGGGCGACAGTAAGCGAGCCACAAGTGATCGGGGACGTTGCTGGGGTTTCCCTGCGGCGGGTTGTCGAAGGCCGCCATGTACGGGAAGGCGCTCTCCGCGGCCACCCCGCGCGACTTGATCTGGCCCAATCCGTCGGCCTCGTTCCAGCCGCCGCAGTTGGCTCCGTGCGACGAGCAAAAATTCTGGTCGGCCGCCGAGAGCGTGAGGTCGCGCACACCAAGCTCCAGCCAGGCCGTGGCCGAGGCCAGGCCGGTGGTGGCAAAGGAGACGCAGGACCCGCACTAGGCCTGGTTGCCGACCGTCCCGATGATGCCACGCGTCCGCCAGTCCATGATTTGCGGCAGACTGGCTGCCGCCGCGGCGATGGAGACCATCGTCGCCGCATCCGCCGGGTGCAGAAGGATCGGGGTGGCTTCGGCCGGCCCGGGAGTGCTGCCGGCCGGGGCCGGGGGGAACAGGCGGATCCGTGCCCGCAACATGAGGTGAGCGGTGGCAAGCGCTGCCTGGACCTTCTGGGGATCCGAAGGCAGGAGCCCGAGGCCGTGCTGTTCGCTCGCCGGTAGGTTCCGCACCCTCCAGGTGAGCCCCGCGGCGTGAACAGCTTTCTGCAGAGCGGTCGGGTCGAGAGTCATAGAAAGTTTTCCTTTCTTTACCGTGCGTTCTCTGACCGTTTGATCGCCAATCCTGGGGCTGCTTTGATCCCTGGTTTGTCAACTGAATGGATTCGATGTTATCATATTTTTCTGATAATACTGCTGGTACAAGTGCTTGTCAAGTAACAAACAAGGTGTGAAGTGGTTCTCAATCCTTCCGAATATCTGGATGTTGAAGGGAAAGCGGGCCAACCTATCGCGCTTCCCATCGCGGCCGGACCTGCCACCGGTTATGCCTGGTCCCTGGCGCTGCCCGAGGGAGTAGAGCGGACAGAGGACGGACCGGCAAGTCCGGTTGACCCGTCCGCGCGGCTAGGCGGCGCAGCCGGCGGATACCTGCAGGTTACGGCGCCTGCCGGCGAACACCTCATCATCGCCCGGCTGGCCCGACCGTGGGAGCCGGACCAGCCTGTGCGCGTCGTCGGGATTCACCTGCACGTCGTCTGAAGCAACTGCTTGCGCTGGCCGCGCTGTCCGAACTCATGTCCGGATGTCAGGCCTGGAACTGGATCAACCCCAGCATATTGCCCTCGCTGTCTTTGAACCAGGCGGCCCGGCCTCCACCGGTCGTGGCAATGCCGTTGACGGTTTTCAGGGTCGGCCAGTCGTACTCTTCGAACACGACACCTCTGGCCTTCAGGTCGGCTACTTCTTGCTCAATGTGGTCTACTTGCCAGCCCATCTGCGTATGGGCACCGCTGGCGCTGCCACCGGATTGGAACAGCAGGAACCACGAGTCGCGACAGCGGTACATCAGCCCGCCCGGCGTCTCGTTTGGGGTCAGACCCAACTTCTCAGCGTAGAAGCGTTTTGCCCGCTCCAGGTCCCTGGCGGGCAGCGTCGCATGGGCTTCGCGCTCTGCTAACATGGAAATGCCTCAGTCTTGGGGGAATGCCTGGCAGCCGGTCTGCGGCATGGACGGCTGCCTATCCAATATTAAGAATATATTAGTGTTATTATTGAGAATTGTCAAAGGGCGGGGCAACCAGATGGGGGTATGCGCGTACAAAAAATAAGCTGGAAGCGCGCGGCTGCCAGCGGCCTGCATCGTTGAGTTGGATGCTCTCGCCGCTCGTGCCCTGGCTGCCGTGGTCGACTTCCCAAGGTCAGCGGGCTGTCCTGCCGCGTCCAGGTGGCGAAGCGGGCGTGTACCGTATCGCCGGCGCCCAGGGGCACGTTCTCGTGGGCGAAGGATTGGCGCCCCTGTCGGTCGATCCGGTCCATCCGCAGGGTGTAGGCGCCGGCCCGCCGGTTGCCGGCTCCACTGAGGCTCAGCCGTCCTGCGGCCAGGTCTGCGCTCAGCGTCATGGGCCGTCCGCATTCGAAGTCGACCCCACGCGCGCTAAATGCATAGTGGACCGCACCGGCCGGGCCGCTGCCGGCCGTCGACAAGCCCAGCTTCAGGTCGGCCGGTTCGTCTGTCGGGCTGTGGTAAGTAAGGCTGACGCCGCGCCCGATGGTCAACCCCCTCTGCTGGCCCGGACGCAGGTGGATCCCCTGCACCCCCAGGTGATAGCCGGGACCGATCACCGAAACGCTCGCCGTCGTCGTGGCCGTCAGCACGCTCCCGTCCAGCACGATGGTGTACTGCTTGCCCGGCCGGCAGGTAATACACCGGCTCAAGTGCTCCTCGGCCACCCGCGTCCGTCAGGGGTATCATGCGCGCGCCGGGAATCTCACAGGTCAGATTGCTTCCCGCGAAGCCGCAGCGCCGACCGGATTCGTCCTGTGTGCGCTTCAGTCTCTCTCGCGGAATCCGAGCAATCTCAGGGCATTCAAGACCACTGCCACCGTGCTGCCTTCGTGGAGAATGATGGCCGGGCCGATGCCGGCGACGCCTGATAGAGCGGCGGGGATAAGCAGCGCGATCACGCCCAGGGCGATCACCAGGTTCTGGCGAATAATGCGGTTGGTCTGCTGGCTGAGGGCCACGGCAAACGGCAGCCGGGACAGGTCATTGGCCATCAATGCCACATCGGCCGTCTCCAGCGCCACGTCGCTCCCGCCGGCCCCCATCGCGATGCCCACCGTCGCGCCGGCCAGGGCCGGGGCGTCGTTGACGCCGTCTCCCAGCATGCCCACCCGTCCGTGCTCGGCCTGGAGCGCGCGCACGGCGTTCAGCTTTTCGGCGGGCAGCAAGTCCGGGTACAGTTCGGTCATGCCCACCTGCCGCGCGATGGCCTCGGCAACGCGCCGGTTATCGCCCGTGAGCATGATGAGATGCCGGATGCCCAGCCGGCGCAGGCGGGCGAGCGTCGCGGCCGCCTCCGGTCGTGCCTGATCGGCGACTGCGATGATGCCGGCGAAAGCCGCGCCCCGCTTGACCACGATCGCCGTCTTGCCCTGCGCTTCGAGGGCGCCGGCCTGCTCCGCGACCCAGGCAGGGGTCGCCACCCATGCCTGCGTCGCCATATACCCGGTTCTACTGCCACCTGGCGGGGCCGGGTCCTCGAACATCCGCAGGCTGCCGATCTGCACCGGCTCGCCGCCGCACTCGGCGCACAGACCGCGCCCGTTGAGCGCCTGGACCTCGCTGACCGGCGGCAGGTCCAGCTGCAAAGCCCGTGCCCTGCTGACCAGGGCCTGCGCCAGCGGATGAGCCGAGCGGCTCTCGACCGCCGCGGCCAGGCGCAGCAGCTCGTCTGGGGCACGCCCGTCGAGCGGTATGACGTCGGTGACCTGTGGCCTGCCGGAAGTGATTGTGCCGGTCTTATCGAAGGCCAGCGCACGCAGACTGCCCAGGTTCTCCAGGTGCAGGCCGCCCTTGATCAACACCCCGTTGCGGGCGGCTTGCGCCACGCCGGAGAGGACTGCCGCCGGGGTGGCGATCGCCAGCGCGCAGGGCGACGCGGCCACCAGCAGCGTCATGGCGCGCAGGAAAGCCGTCGGCCAGGGCAGCCAGCCCAGCAACGGCGGAAGCGCGATCGCCAGAACCACCACGGCCAGCACCGCCGGCACAAACAGCGCGCTGAAACGCTCGGTGAACTGCTGCGTGGGCGACTTCTGGGTCTGCGCCTCTTCGACCATCTGCACGACGCGCGCCAGCGTGCCGTCCTGGGCCAGTTTTGTAACCTCGATCTCCAGCGCGCCGTCGCCGTTGACCGTTCCGGCAAACAGCATATCGCCCGCTCGCTTCTCGACCGGCAAGCTCTCGCCGGTCAGCGCGCTCTGGTCCACTGCCGACCGGCCGGACAGCACCTGGCCGTCGATTGGCAGGCGTTCGCCGGGCCGGACGATCACAATGTCGCCCCGCAGCAACTCGTCGACCGGCAGCTCCTGCTCACCGGCAGCCTGTGCCACCCGGGAAGCCGGCCCCTCGCCTTGGGCGGTGGCCTTCCGTCGCACGCGGGCGGTGCGCGGGGTCAGCTCGCCCAAGGCGTCGATGGCGTGGCGCGCCCGGTCCATTGCCACGTGCTCCAGCCCGTGGCCCAGGCTGAACAAGAACAGGAGCAGGCCGCCCTCCGCCCAATCGCCCAGCGCGGCCGCGCCGAGCGCCGCGATGACCATGAGGAAGTCGATGTCGAAGCGCAACTTGAGCGCGGCCCGTATGCCGTGCTGCGCGGCCTCGTAGCCTCCGGCGAGGTAGCCCAGCAGGTAAATGGGGAGGGTGGCATAGGGCGGCAGGCGCAACAAGTGTTGGCCGCCGAAAGCCAGCGCCAACAGCAGCCCGGAGAGCGCAGGCAGCAGTATCTCCAGCCGCTCCTGCAGCCAGTTGTGCTGCTCGCGCTCTCGCACCGCATAACCCAGCCAGCCGATCCTCTTGACCACGTCGGCGTGTGAGACGAGCGTCCTGTCGTACTCAAGACGTACTTTCTCGGCCGCGTAGCTGGCGGAGGCCGCAATCACGCCCGGCACACGGCCGAGGATGTGTTCGACGCTGCGCGCACAGTCCTGGCAGTCCATGCCGGTAACGCGCAACGTCTCGTGGCGATAGCGCCGGGCCACCCGGGTGCCGGCTTGCTCCGCGAGATGCTGAACGCGATCCAGCGAGAGGAGATTGGGATCGTAGTGCAGGCAAACCAGCGCGCTGCCGTTCTGGTGCTTGACATGCGCCTGGAAGATGCCCTTCTGGGCCGCGATGAGCGTGTTGAGCCTTTCGATGCACTGGTCCCGCTCGTCCTGGACGTGGGGCAACAGGATGGGAATCTGCAGTTGGAGGGTGGATTCAGCCACGGGCCGGCGTCCCGGCATGGCCGCCATGCCTGACGTGCGCCAGGGCCTGCGCGTACAGGTCGCGCACGTGCTCGTCGTCCAGCCGATAATAGACGTGCCGCCCTTCCTTGCGGAAGCGCAACAGCCGCATGGCGCGCATGTCGCTCAATTGGTGCGAGATAGCGGATTGGCCCATTTCCAGGGCTTGGGCCAGATCGTTCACGCAGATTTCGCCATCCGCCAGCGCCGAGATGATGCGTAGGCGTGTCGGGTCGCTCAGCGCCTTAAACACGCCTGCCAGGTCCCTCGCGACGGCTGTTTCGAGCAGATCCGCGCGCGCCGGGCGCTTCCCGCCCGCTTCTGTCATATGCAGCTCGGCGCAGCCACAAGCCTGCGCCGCCGCCCGTCCGACCGATCCGGCCATGCTCTCGCTCCGATAATGCGTAAATACTTGAACGTATGAATGAATGCTCATGTATATTAACCGGTTGGGCAAAGACTGTCAAGTAAGAGCATACCCGATGTGGTACAATGCCGGTTAAGGCTCGATAGGGTTTGGCGAGGGCGTGTCACGCTTGCGCCGCTAGGCGGTCAGGCCCCGGCTCTTAGGGCTCGCTTTCCACCGAATAGCCGCGCAGGATCGTGCGCACGGCGACGAGGATGACGAACGAGATCGCCAGCAGGATCACCGCCAGCGTCAGGGCACGCGTCAGGTCCAGCTCAAAACCGAGGTAGACCGCCAGCGGCATGGTCTGCGTGCGGCCCGGCAGGTTGCCGGCAAAGATGATCGTCGCGCCGAATTCGCCCAGCGCCCGCGCCCAGCACAGGGCGATCCCGCCGACGATGCCTTGCCAGGCCAGCCGTAACGTGACATAACGGAAGGTCTCGAGCGGCGTTGCGCCGTCCAGCGCCGCCGCTTGCTCCAGTTCGTAGCTTACCCCGCTCAGCCCCAGCGCGGCCGCCTTGATGTAGTAGGGTGCGGCGACGAAGGTCTGCGCCATCACCACTGCCAAAGGTGTGAACGGCAACTGGATGCCCAGCCCTGCCAGCCAGGCGCCTAGCAGGCCGCGCCGCCCGAAAGCCATCAGCAGCGCCAGGCCGGCCACCGCCGGCGGCAGGACGGTCGGCAGGTCCAGCACTACCTCCAACAGGGGCGCCCCGGGCAGACGCTTGCGGGCCAGCAGGTAGGCCAGTGGCGTGCCGAAAAGCACCACCACCAGGACAGTCAGCAGACTCGTGCGCAGGCTGAGGGCGATCGCCTGGCGCGTGGTCGCATCGCCGAGCGACGCCAACACGGCCAACGGTGGGGTCTTGAGGACCAACGATACCAGGGGAAGCGTGAGCAAGGCCAGCAAGGGCAGTCCGCCGGCGATCAGCAGCCAGCTTTGCATCTGGATTTGCTCGAACCTTGCTCTGTTCCGCGGCCATGCACCAACACTCACAAGCTATCCTACTTTCAGCGGCCCGGCAGGAAGCCATAACCGGCAAGAACCTGCTGGCCGGCCGGCGAGAGGACGAAATCCACGAATTGCTGCGCCAGGACCGGCTGCGGAGCGTGAGCCAGCGGCGCGATCGGGTATGTCGCCGGCTGGTTGAAGCGGTCAGGGACCTGCAGCGTGCCGACTCTGCGGGCAGGGGAGCCGGTCACATCCGTCGCGTAGACGATGCCCGCGTCCACCTCGCCCAGGCTCACCTTGGCCACCACCGATTTCACGCTGTCCTCGAGCGAGACAACGTTGGCCAGGGCCCCGGCCCTGAAGCCGGGTCCGTAGGTTGGGTCCTGGCTCATCCGCGCCAGCATATCCAGCGCGTACTGCCCGACCGGCACCGTCATGTCGGCAAGATCCAGCTTGACACCGGGCCGCGCCAGGTCGGCCAGGCTCCCGATACGAGCCGGGTTGTCTGGCGGAAAGATGACGATCAGCCGGTTGTGCGCGAAGGTTTGCTGCGTGCCGGAGACGACCGATCCCGCGGCAACCGCGTTGTTCATCTCCGCAACATTAGCCGAAGCGAACACGTCGGCCCGGGCGCCGTCAGCCAGTTGGGCGCGCAATTGCTGCGAGCCGGCGAAGTTGAAGGACACGCGGACGTCGGGATGGCTCGTCTCGAATTGCTTGCCCAATTCGCCAAACGACTCGCTGAGCGAGGCCGCGGCGAAGATTGTCAGGGTGCGGGCGCCCGGCGGGCCGGCCGGTCGTGCTGCCGGTTCGTTGGTCGATTGGGCGGCGCCGGCGGCTGCGCAGGCGACTGCCAGCGCCCCCACGGCGAGGAGGCACAAGACCGCCAGGCCACAGCGCAGCGCGCGCCGCAACCGGGCTGGGCGCCCACCGAGCGCCCGGTCACCGACCGGCGCGCGCCAGCGCGTGGCGGACTGACGGCTCACTGCGCTATCTCCTGACGCGAGACGGCCAGGTTGCGTAATTGGTCCAAAGCCTTGAGAATGGCTTCCACCTGCGCGGCACGGAAGTTGTGTACCACTGCCACCACCTGGTCGTCAAAGGTACGCTGCCGGGCGTGCGCCAGCCAGTCTTCCAGTACTTCCCGTTGGGCGTCTATAAGGTTCAGAGCGATCTGTGGGTCCTGGCGAAGAGCGAGGTAAACGCGGGCCAGCAACGCGCTGCGCAGGTTGCGCGGGTACTGCTCTGGCGTCCGCAGCCAGCGGTTCAGCGCTTCGCGGCCGGCTTCGGTCAGCCCGTAGACGACGCGCGCCGGACCGTTGCCCGCTTGTTCGCTGCTCTCTCCCACATAACCGCACTTATTCAGCTTGCCGAGCAGGAAATAGACTTCGCTACGTTCGATGCGCCAGATGGCGCGCAGCGCCTCGTCGTCATGCGCGCGTTGTGCCAGCTCGTAGCCGTGCATGGGCTTCTCCGCCAGCAAACCAAGCAGGACATTTTCGCTGGGCCAATCCGCTTTCATACCCGAGTGCTCTCCGCCGGTCTTCGGCTGGGCTATTCAGAATCTGACTACCAACTATTCAGATTCTAACTACTATCCTGAATCTGTCAACCTGACCCGGGCAGCCGGGCAGCCAGGCAGAACCAGCGGCGCTTTTGCCCTGATTTTGGGTTCTCCGGGACGTTGACCCATATTCAGTTTGTACTGTAATAGAGTCATATTTATTCAGTAGTTCGTCTTTCTTCAAGAAATACTAGCAGAATGACTTGACGTGGCGAGATTTAAGCACTATTATCTGGTTGCTGATTTGTAAGCTCGTTGCAGATCTTCTCGTTCTAGTTCAAACCGAGCAGTACATGGCCAACCGGCCTCGCAAGCCAGTGTTCTACGATCCGGGACAGCGCCGTTGGGTGCGCCTGAAGCGGGTGGCGCTTGTCCTGACTATAGCGCTGCTTGCCGTTGGCGCAGTCCTCGTATCCAGCGCATTCACGGCCCCTGTTCTCCCGAATGTTGATCTGGGGGCGGCACGCACCTCGGCCCGGCGCGCGCGTGCCGCCGTTGCTACGCCGGCGACCCCTGTCCCTGCGACCGGCACACCCACCGTGCTGCCCACAGTCGCGTCGCCGCGTCTGCGCCCGACCGCCGCGCAGTTCTTCTTCTTGCCCACCCCGACGCCGAACGCGCAAGCCACACAGACGGCAAAGGCGCAGGCGACTGTCGTGCGCGCGACCCAGGCGGCCAAAGCGACGCAGTCCCGTGCCAGCCAAACGCCGACCGCGACCAGGCGCCCCGTTTCCGGGCAGACGACGCAACCCGCGCCCAGCCCGGCGCCCAGCGCCACGATCGTCACCAAACTCGAGTCCGCGCCCACTCGCTCTGTGGCGCCGGCAGCCGCTGCGGCATCACCTGCCCCGGCGTCTTCGCCAACTTCGTCAACTTCGTCGTCCACCATGCCGTCGTCTGGGACGCCGTCGTCGCCTCCTGCCGGCCCTACCGCCGTGGGTGCGGAGGCGCTCCGGCCGGCGCCATCCGCTCAGCCGGCGGCAGGGACCGCTTCGGGCGCCGCGCCGGCGCCCGCCCTCGGCCCGGCCCGGCCAGGCTGGGTCCTCCCGGCCGCTTTCCCGTCTGCGCTCGCTCCGTCCGCCTCCGGCGCGCTCACCCCCGGATCGGGCGAGACAGACGAGCCCACCCCCAGCCCGGCTCCGCTGACGGTTCGTTCGGTGGGCGCGTTCCCCGGGCCGCGCTCCCACACTGACGTGATCGCTTTCTACGTCAACTGGGACGACGCCAGCCTTTTGTCGCTCAAGCAGCACGTCACAAGCCTGGATAAGCTGATCCCCGAGTGGCTGCATCTGGTCGGCACGCCCGCCGGGACGGACCCGGCCGGCGGCGATGCGGGGGTGTCGCTCGGCGTAGCCGGAGAAGCCAGCTCAGACGCCAACGCCCAGCGCACCTTCGCGCGCGACGACCGGGCCAAAGAGAAAGCCGTCCTCGATTACCTGCAGGACGCTCGCCCCACCTTGCCCGTCGTGCCGCTGATCAACAACTACGACCCGGAGATGCAGGACTGGGATTCTGAAGCGTTGGGGCAGATGCTGGCCACGCCCTTGACGCGCGCCCGCACCATCCGCAGCCTGCTAGATTACGTGCGCAGCGAGGACCTGGCCGGCATCCACATCGACTTCGAAGCCGTTCCCCCGGACAGCCAGCCGGCGCTGGTGGATTTCATGCGCGAGCTTTACCTTGAGTTCCACCCGCTCGGCCTGGAAGTATCCCAGTCCATACCGCTCGACGACGACACGTTCGACGCCAGTGCCCTGGCAAAATGGAATGACTACGTGGTCGTGATCGCCCACGACGAACACTGGTCCGATGGCCACCCCGGTCCGGTGGCCTCGCAGCGTTGGTTCTCCGACGGGCTCTGGCTGCGCCTGACCGAGATCCCGGCCGATAAGCTGGTTGTCGCCGTCGGTAACTACGGTTATGACTGGCCGGACGACGGCAAGCCGGGCGCCGACATCACCTTCCAGGAAGCGCTCCAGACCGCCCACGATTCGGATGGGCGGATCGCGCTCGACTTAAACTCGCTCAACCCGACCTACGACTATTTCGACGACAGCGGCAGTCTGCATCACGTTTGGTACCTGGACGCGGCTTCGACTTTCAACGAGTTGGCCGACGCGCAGCGCTACGGCGTGCGCGGCTTCGCCCTCTGGCGGCTGGGCTCCGAGGACCCGGCTGTCTGGCAGGTGTTTGCGCACCGCGACCGGCTGGATAAATCAGTGGCGGATGCCGCCCAGCAGCTCCACTATGGCGATGATCCTATTTACCAGGGCCGCGGCGAAGTGTTGAAGGTGGAGGGCACGCCAGAGGACGGCAGCCGCAAGCTGCAATTTGATCCCGAGACGGGGCTGATCACTGCCGAGCAGATGGTCACGTTCCCGTCGGGCTATCTGGTCAGGCGCTGGGGCGGGGCGAACGACAAGCTGATCGCCCTGACCTTCGACGATGGCCCGGACCCGCACTACACGCCGCGTATCCTGGACATCCTGCGTAGCTATGGCGTGCCGGCCACTTTCTTTATCATTGGCTCCAGTGGTGACCTGCATGCGGAGTTGCTGCAGCGCATGGTCGCCGAGGGCCACGAGGTCGGTAATCACACTTTCACCCATCCCGATGTCTCGAGCATCACGACCGACCAGCTCTCGCTCGAGTTGAATGCTACCCAGCG
>JADGQF010000150.1 GCA_017882045.1 Anaerolineales bacterium | reverse complement strand
TCGACGATGAACTGCACTCCGTAGGGCAAAGCCAGGCCCAACAGGCTGTCCACCGTAAGGAGCAGGGCCGCGGCGGCCAGGCGCCGCCAGTAGGGCCGCACGTAGCGCAGCAGCCTGCGATAGCGGGTGACGAGATCGCGCCAAAAGCTACGCGCCGGCCAGGGCAAGTGGGTGAAAATGGAGACGAACGACTCTTGCATCGGGTCTTGGGCTGAGGAATCCATCCGGCAGAGTATACCCCAGGCAAGATGCCTTGACAAGCACTTGCCGCTGTGCTAAAATCGTGACCAAAGCCTTGATGGAAACGAGTAGGCGAACGCGCGGACGAACAGCGAGCCCGGGTTGGTGTGAGCCGGGTACGCCGCCCCCGCCGAAAATCCTTCCGGAGTTGCGACCCGAACGGTTCTGCGCTAACCGAGCGTACAGTAGCCCAGTAGACGTCGCCGGAGTTGCGTCCGTTAGCAGGCGCAGGGGGGTGATGGCCCCCATGAGTGAGCGGATTTCCGATTGGGGAGGCTCTAGGCGGGATCCCGCCTGCCTCGTCGCTCGCGAGCATCCCGTGTTTCCCAATCTGAAGCCCGCTAGGCGGGGTGGTACCGCGGGAGCCACGGCTCTCGTCCCCGAGTGGGACGAGGGCTTTTTTATTTTGGAGATGACACATGACCGATCTTCTCTATCAAACCGATAGCTACCTGCGCGAGTTCGCGGCGCAGGTGGTTGCCGTGGATGCAGCGGCCAACCGGGTCGCGCTGGACCGCAGCGCGTTCTACCCGGGTGGGGGCGGCCAGCCGAACGACCGCGGGACGCTGTCGTTCGAAGGCATGACCGTCCCGGTAACGCAGGCCAAGAAAGAGGGTGACCTGGTGTGGCACTGGCTTGCGGGCAGTCTCCCTGCCGAGGGCCAGGCCGTCACCGGGAGCATCGACTGGGAGCGCCGTTATGCTCTCATGCGCACCCACAGCGCCATGCACGTGCTGTGCGGCGTGGTGTTCCGTGACTACGGCGCCCAGGTGACCGGCGGAAATATGGAGCCGCTGGCCGGCCGCATGGACTTCGAGTTCGCGACCATGCACGGCGACCTGGTGAGCAAGATCGAAACCCGCTGTAACCAGGAAGTGGCGGCCGACCGGCCGCTGCGCGTGCGCATTCTGCCCAGGGAAGAGGCCTTCCAGATTCCCGACTTGATCCGCACTAAGATCAACCTGCTGCCCGAGGGTATCCCGGAAGTACGCACGGTTGAGATCGTGGGACTGGACCTGCAGGCGGATGGCGGCACGCACGTGGCCCACACCGGCGAGATAGGCCAGATACGGGTAGCGGATTACAAGTCCAAAGGGGCAATCAACAAACGCATCTACATCGAAGTGAAGTGAGGTTACGATGTCTACATTCCAAGACGTGCTGCCCCAGGTCAACTTCCCGCAGATGGAAAAAGGGGTGCTCGAGTTCTGGGAAGAGGCGGACGTATTTCATAAGACGCTGCAAAAGACCCAGGATGGCCCGTGCTATGTCTTCTACGAGGGGCCGCCGACGGCGAACGGCCGGCCCGGCATCCATCATGTGCTGGCACGCGCTTTCAAAGACATCTTCCCGCGCTACAAGACCATGTGTGGCTATCATGTCGTGCGCAAGGGCGGCTGGGATACGCAGGGTCTGCCGGTCGAGCTCGAGATCGAGAAGCAGCTGGGCTTCTCGGACAAGAAAGCCATCGAGGACTACGGCATCGCCGCCTTTAACCAGAAGTGCCGGGAGAGCGTCTTCCACTATGTCGACGATTGGGAACGCCTGACGAAGCGCATGGCCTACTGGGTTGACCTGAAAAGCGCTTACTTCACCCTGACCAACGATTATATCGAATCGCTGTGGTGGATCCTCAAGCAGTACTGGGAGCGCGGGCTCATCTACCAGGGCTACAAGGTCGTGCCCTATTGCCCGCGCTGCGGCACCCCACTGAGCAGCCACGAGCTGGCCCAGGGCTACCAGGAGGGCACCAAGGATCCCAGTGTTTATGTCAAGTTCCCCCTGAAGGACCAGCCCGGCACTTACTTCCTGGTCTGGACCACCACGCCCTGGACGCTGCCGGGCAACGTAGCTGTGGCCGTGGGCAAAGACATCGAGTACGTGCTGGTCCAACACGGGGACGACAGACTGTGGCTGGCCGAGGCGCTGCTGGGCAAGGTGCTCGAGAGCGAGAGCGGACAGGTGCAGGTGCTGCGCCGCGTCAAGGGACGGGAGTTGCTGGGCACGCACTACCAGCCGCTCTACAGCTTCCTGCCCGTCTCGCAGGACTACTGTTATGTGATCGCGGGCGATTTCGTGAGCACTGAGGACGGCACCGGCCTGGTGCATATCGCCCCCGCGTTCGGCGCCGACGACCTGGCGGCGGGCCAGCAATACAACCTGCCCACTCTCATGACGGTCGACGCGCAGGGGTGCTTCATCGACGCCGTGACACCCTGGCGCGGCATCTTCGTCAAAGACGCCGACCCGCTTATCCAGAAGGACCTGACCGCGCGCGGCCTGATGTTCAAGCAGGGTGTCTACGAGCACACGTACCCGTTCTGCTGGCGCTGCGACACGCCGCTGCTGTACTACGCGCGCACCACCTGGTACATCAAGACGGCGGCTTTCAAAGATCGCTTGCTGGCCAATAACGACAAGATCAACTGGGTGCCGGACTATATCAAAGACGGGCGCTTCGGCAACTGGTTGGAGAACAACATCGACTGGGGGCTGGCGCGCGAGCGCTATTGGGGGACGCCGCTGCCCTTCTGGCTATGCGACAACCCCAAATGCGACCATCGCGAGTGCGTGGGCTCGGTGGCCGAGCTGTCCGAGAAGACCGGCCGCAACTTCATGCACCCGCGCTACCTGGCGCAGCAGCGGGGCGAATGGCCTGACAAAACGCAAGACGGCGAGCCCCTGGACATGCATCGCCCGGCGGTGGACGAACTGACGTGGCCCTGCCCGGAATGTGGCGGCGCCATGCACCGCGTGCCGGAGGTGGCCGACGCCTGGTTCGACTCGGGTTCGATGTTCGTCGCCCAATGGCACTACCCGTTCGAGAACGGGGACAAGTTCACGGAACAGTTCCCGGCCGACTTCATCTGTGAAGCCATCGACCAGACGCGCGGCTGGTTCTACACGCTGCATGCGGTAAGCACGTTGCTGTTCGACCAGCCCAGCTTTCAGAACGTGATCTGCCTGGGGCATGTCCTGGCCGAAGACGGCAGCAAGATGTCAAAGAGCCGGGGGAACGTCGTAGATCCGTGGACCGTGTTCGATGGGCAGGGCGCGGATGCGACACGCTGGTACATGTATACCGCCAGCCCCCCCGGCAACATCCGCCGCTTCAGCGCCAACCTGGTGGGTGAGGCGACGCGCAAGTTCCTGCTGACGCTGTGGAACAGCTACAGCTTCTTTGTGACCTACGCGAACCTCAACGGCTTTGACCCGCTGGCGTCGCCGGTGCCGTTGGCGGAACGCTCGCTGCTCGATCGTTGGATCCTGGCCCGGCTCAACCGGCTTGTGAAGACGGTGACCGAAGCGCTGGACAACTACGACGTGCCCGGCGCGACGCGGCCCATCGCGGACTTCGTCGACGACCTGAGCAACTGGTACGTGCGTTTGAGCCGGCGACGGTTCTGGAACACGGATGCCAGCGCCGCGGCCGCCGTCACTCTGGCCGCGGAACAGACCATGTATGAGGTGCTCGTGCGGCTAAGCCACCTGCTGGCGCCGTTCACGCCCTTCATCGCCGACGAGATATACCGCAACCTGATCGGGCGAGTAGACCTGGCCGCGCCCTTGAGTGTACACATGAGTACGTGGCCGCAGCCGCATCCGGAGTACAGCGACGACCAGTTGGTGAGCGATATGGCGCTGGCCCAGCGCGTGGTCAGCCTGGGACGGGCCGCGCGCGAGAGCGCGGGTCTGAAGCTACGCCAGCCGGTGGCTACGGCCTACGTGGGCGTGCCGGGCGCCGGCGACGCCGAGGCGCTGAAGCGGCTCGCCGCACAGGTGATCGAGGAGTTGAATGTCAAGGAGCTGAAGACCGTGGCGGCCAGCAGCGACCTGGTCGAAGTGGTGATCCACCCGCTGCCCGCCCAGTTGGGCCGCAAGTGGGGCCGCCGCTTCCCGGCTATCCGCCAGGCGCTCCAGGCAATGGATCCGATGGCGGTGGCCGCGAGCGTCGAAGCCGATCAACCGCTGACGGTAAACGTGGATGGCGAGGCGCTGCAGGTACTGCCGGAAGAGATTGAGGTGCGCAAGAGCGCCAAACCGGGCCTGGCCGTCGCCAGTGAAGCCGGCTGCCTGGTGGCAATCACCACCGACCTGAGCGACGAGCTGCGCTGGGAAGGTTACGCGCGCGAGGTCGCCCGTAACATCCAGGTACTGCGCAAGGATTCGGGCTTCGAGATCAGCGATCGCATCCGGACCACGGTCCAATCCGGTCCGAAGCTGGCGCAGGTCTGGGAGCATTTCGGCGCTGAAATCGCGAGCGACACCCTGTCCGTCAGCTTCCGGTCGGGTCCACCCGCGCCGGGGGCTGCGACCGCAAAACTGAACGTGGACGGCGAGGAAGTGCTGGTCGGTGTCGAGAAGGCGGAAGGATTAAGGATTGACTTTCATCCATAAAGGATTGACTTTAATCCTTCCGTCTTCCCGTTTCACCGAAGTTGACGTACAATAGTCACATGTTATCACCGGAGAGACTGCAACGCTTGCGCGATCAGCTCTTGGAGGAGCAGAAGGGTCTGCAAGAGGATCTCGGCAACCTGCGGCCAGACTTGCTGGTGACGGACACCAATTCCGGTGTGGGCAACCACCCGGCCGAGGATGCGGACCTCACCTGGCAACTGGAGCAGATTGTCTCGCTGCGCCTCAACCAGCAAAACATACTGGACCGCGTCAAACACGCTCAAAGAAATGGATGACAGTACGTATGGCATCTGCGAGCGCTGCGGGCGAGAGATCGACTTCGCCCGCCTCAAGGCCCAGCCGCACGCAACCCGGTGCATGGATTGCCAGAGAGTGGCGGAACGTTAGACCTGACGGAGCTGTGTTTTTGAAGCGAGTCTTGCGCAGTTGGGGCTGGCTGCCGCTGGTCGCGGCCGTCGTGCTTGTCGTGGACCAATGGACCAAGGGTTGGATCGAGCAACACATCGCCATCGGCGCCGCGTGGGCGCCCTTCCCGGCCCTGGAGCCTTACTTCAAGATCGTACATCTGACGAACACGGGCGCGGCCTTCGGGCTGTTGCGCGGCCAGGGCGGGCTATTCGTCATGATCGCCCTGGTGGTCATCGTGGCAGTGCTGATTTACGCACGCTACCTGCCGGCCGAAAACTGGGGGGTGCGCCTGTGCCTGGCCCTACAGCTCGGCGGCGCGGCCGGCAATCTGCTGGACCGCATTCAGTTGGGGCACGTGACCGACTTCGTGCTCCTGACGCTGCCCGTGCGCGGCCAGGTATTGGAATGGCCGGCCTTCAATATCGCCGATAGCTCGATTGTGGTCGGCGTCATCATCCTGGCTATCCTGCTCCTGCGCGGTGAGGATGGGCAGCCGCGATCAGCGCCCGCCTCTCCGGAGCCGGCGCCCCAGCCGACAGACGAGAGCTAGACGCCTGGCGGCCGGACAGTGGGCGACTGGGCGACGCAGCAGACGCGGCAAACGCAAGGTGATGTGAACGGCGGACTTCGGAGGTGCGACCTCCGAAGTCTTATTTTTGCGGGAAGAGATGGATGTGCACATGAGCGCTGATAGCGAACCGAGCATTGAAGATCTCGAAGACGAGGCAGCGGCGGAAACCGTCCTCACGCTGACCGCCGCCGAGAGCGGGGAGCGGCTGGACAAATGGCTGACCGGGCAACTGCCCGAGCGCTCGCGCGCCGAGGTGCAGCGTTGGATCGACGACGGGCGGGCGATGCGGGGAGAAAAGACGCTCAAGTCCAGCTACCGGGTGGGCAGCGGAGAAACGATCAGCGTGCGCGTTCCCGCCCCCGTGGACTACAACGTAGAGCCCGAGGCCATTCCACTGGACATCGTATACGAAGACGACGACCTGCTGGTGATCAACAAACCGGCGGGCATGGTGGTCCATCCGGCCCTGGGCAACTGGCACGGCACGTTGGTCAATGCCGTGCTATATCACTGCCCGATGCTGGAGGGAGTGGGCGGCACGAACAGGCCGGGAATCGTGCACCGGCTGGACAAGGATACTTCGGGGCTGATCCTGGTCGCCAAAAACGATCGGGCGCATCGCTCGCTGCAGGCGCAGTTCCAAGAGCGCAGCGTGCAGAAGACCTACCTGGCGCTCGTCTACGGCCAGGTGACGCCGAAGGCCGGCGAGATCCAGGCGCCGATCGGACGCGACCCGCGCCAGCGCAAACACATGGCTGTCGTGCCGGCCGCACTGGGCCGCCCGGCGGTCACGCGCTACGAGGTTATCGGCTACCACGACACTCCCGGCCAGCACGGGCGCTTTCCCGCCAAACTGACGCTGGTTGCCTGCCACCCGCTGACAGGGCGCACACACCAGATCCGCGTGCACATGACCTATATCAAGCATCCGTTGGTGGGCGACGAAGTATATGGGATCTACCGCCATCCTCCGCTGCACTGCCCGCGCCAGTTTCTGCACGCGGCCCGCATCAGCTTCCGGCTGCCGTCGTCGGGCGAAGAAGTGACGTTTGAGGCAGCCTTGCCGGCGGATCTGCAGGCCGTTCTGGACGGCTTGCAGCCGAACGAATAATCACTCGTCCTTACCCGGCTTCCCAGGCACCCGGTGACAGTCGCGGCAACGGGCTTCGTAGACTTCCTTGGCCCCGACCAGGATCACAGGATCATTGTAGTTGGCCGGCTGGCCGTTGATCAGCCGTTGGGTCCGGCTGGCCGGCGCCGCACATACCACGCAGATCGCATGTAGTTTATCGACCATTTCGGCTTGCGCCAGCAGCAAGGGCATTGGTCCGAACGGTTCGCCGCGAAAGTCCAGGTCGAGCCCGCTGGCAATCACCCTCAGGCCGCGCGTGGCCAACTCGTCGGCCACTTCGGCCACCACCCAATCCAGGAACTGGGCTTCATCGATCGCCACGACGGTCGTACCCGGGCGCAGGCGAGTCAGGATCTCGCTGGCGCTCTCGATGGCTTCCGCTTCACAGTGGACTCCGCTGTGCGACCAGACCTTCGACACGCTATAGCGGTCGTCCAGCGCGGGCTTGAAGACCTGCACTGTCTGGCGGGCAATCTCGGCGCGGCGGACGCGGCGGATCAGTTCTTCCGTCTTGCCGCTGAACATGCTCCCGCAGATCAACTCGATCCAACCGCCACGTGGCTGCATATACGGCATGATGACTCCCTGTCATTTTGACTCCCTGTAAAGTGACTCGCGCCGGAGTCATGGCCTGTGGATGGACAAAGGATATGGGGGGACCGGCCTGGCAAGAAAAACGAAGGGCAGAATCGCTTCTGCCCTTCGTACATTTGAGTATCCGGAATCAGGCGGTTTCGCCGCGCCGGCGTGCCAGGCGCTGAGCCTCAATCGCTTTCTTCTGCGCTTCTTTCTGAACGTGCACCTGCTCGGAGGTGTCCGCGGTCCGCTCGAGACGCTTCATGAAGCGATCGACCTGCCCGGCAGTGTCTACGATGCGCTGCTCACCCGTGAAGAACGGATGGCAGGCCGAGCACACATCCAATTTGATCTCCGGGACAGTCGCCCCGGTGGTCCAGGTGTTGCCGCAAGCGCAGATGATCTTCGCTTGAGGATAGTATTTCGGATGAATCTTCGGTTTCACGATGCTTATCCTTCCAAACGTGCTGCGTAAAGCGCTGCGGCTTCACGTTTTCACGTTTTATGCCTCAGGGTAAACGCTGATTCGCTTGCGTCCGCCCTTGGACTCAAACTTTACGTAGCCTTCGGCCGTCGCGAAAATGGTATAGTCGCTGCCCAGGCCAACGTTCTCACCCGGATGGAAATGCGTGCCGTGCTGCCGGATGATGATGTTGCCGGAAATGACGTGCTCGCCACCGTAGGCTTTCACGCCCAAGCGCTGCCCTGAACTATCACGACCGTTGTGGCTAGAACCGCCACCTTTTTTGTGAGCCATCTCTAGTCTCTCCTCTCCACTCAGGCCTGAACCTGATCGATCCGTAAGCGGGTGAAAGCCTGGCGATGGCCACCCTTTTTGCGCTCGCGCTTCTTCTGCGAGTAATGGAACCAGGTAACCTTGCGGGTCCGGCCTTGCGAAATCACGGTAGCCAGGACCTGCACACCGGCCAACACGGGCTGGCCAACGCGCACGTTATCGCCGTCGGCCACCATGAGCACCCGGTCCAGCGTCACCTGCGAGCCGACATCCACCGGCAGCTTCTCGACGTCCACAACTTCTCCCGGATCGGCCCGATACTGCTTGCCGCCGGTTTCCACCACTGCGTACACTTGTTTCTTTCCTCCCGCTCACCGCGCCCACCACAGCTTACGCCGGACGAGACTTCAACTTGGCGGCTCGCCAGTCATCGATGTTGATTGGCCCAATAACGCGATGGCACGGCCATCCGGGCCGCACCAAGATCGATATTATACCTGGCTAAGCATGCCTTGTCAAAAAGGCAGGCCCATTAGCTTTAGCCGGCGACCTTAAACCCCTCGAAGGTCGCCTGGAACCCTTCGCCTGACGGGGCAGCCAGCATGGGGCCGACCTGGAGGGCCGGGGCATCGGTCAGATAAGCCTGGCGGATAAGGGTGTAAGTCGCATCGTCCAGCGAATAGCGCACCTCGACCGTCGCGCCGTGACGTGCCACGCGCAACCAGATGGCAGGCGGATCCGGGAGGGGCAGCACCGACCAGTCGGAGCAGTCGCGCGTCACGACGACGCTCGCCTGCTGCACTCCGTCCAGGTATTCGATGCCGCACTTGAGCCAGGTCTGCTCGTTCAGGCGGATCATCAGCCCGGCCTGATCGTAGAGCGCGCCGTAGGCGCCGCTGACCTTGACTTCGGCGGTGAAGTCCCCGTTGATCGTGCGATGGTAGAAATGCCCGCTGTCGCGCACGCCGCCGTCGTGGGTCTTACGCCAGAAGTCCGTCCGCGGCCCTGCGGTGACCGTCAGCACGTCCCCGTTTTGTTGCCAGGCCGGCGGTTCGTTCAGCCATTCCATGAGTCCTCCTCGCAATGAGTGTCGTGGTCCGTTAACGGGAAAACCGATCTCTCCGCCGGGGCTACCCGGTCGCGCCTACCTCGCTCGGCGGGTAGACACGAATGGCAGGTTCGCCCTTGAGTGGGCACTTGTTCTCACAGATGCCGCAGCCGATGCAGCGATCGTGGACTACGTAGGGCCGCCGCACCTGCGCCGTCACGCCGCCCGGCGTCCAGACCTCGAGCTCCTCGAGCTTTATGGCCTTGTCCGGCAGCGGGCACATCTCCTCACAGACGATGCAGTTGCGACCGTCGACCCAGGGAATGCAGCGGCTGCGGTCGATGTAGGCGTGGCCGATAACAGTTTGCTGCTTCTCATCCAGCCCGAGCGGCGGGATCGCGCCCGTTGGGCAGGCCTGGCCGCACGCGTTGCAACTGAAATCGCATGGACCGAGGCGCGGCACCAGCACCGGCGTCCAGGTCCCCGCCCAGCCCGCACTCGTCAGGCTCGGCTGCAGCCCCGAGGTCGGGCAAACCTTCAGGCAAACACCGCAGCGGATGCACTGCGCCATAAACTCCGGCTTGCGCGCGCCGGGCGGCCGGATCAGGCGCGCGTCGTCGCGTCCGGCCGTCCGTTCCGACCCAAGGAGGCCGGCCGCGGTAACGGCGACGGCCGCGGAGGCAATGAACTGGCGGCGCGATGGGTCATAGGGGCGCCAGACCGGCAATACGTTGCCGGCGCGCCGCCAGGGCGCACGCCAGACGAAATGCTGCTCCACGCGCACACAGACCGGGACACACTCCAGGCACATGACACATTCCGCCGGGTCACTCTCGAAGCCGTGCGCCGCATCGATGGTGCCCGTGGGACAGGCTCGCGCGCAGCGTTGGCAGTCCACACAGGCGCTGCCGACCGTGCGCCGCAGCCAGGCAAACTTGCTCGCCAGGCCCAGCAAAGCGCCCAGCGGGCACAAGTAGCGGCACCAGAAGCGGTCGCGCACCGCGTTGAGGGCCACGAGCCCCAGGAACAGAAGAGCCGCCAGGACGCCGAGACCGTAGAGCGGCTGGTAGGTGGGAAAGAGCGAACCGCGCAGCGCGCCCTCGAAGGCGTCCACGAAGCCGCGCAGCCAGGGAACGGCATACAGCGCCTGTTCGCTCCCTGTCACCAGTGCGTTGAGCGCCGGCCAGGCCGCGCTGGTCGCAGTGCGATAGGTCAGGGTGATCGGGTCCAGAAACAGCAAGCTCGCGCTGCCCAGGACCGCCATCAGCAGAATCAGCAGCAGCAGGAAATACTTAGCCTGGCGCCAGCGGACAGGCAGATCGCTTTCCTTGGGACGCGCCCGGTGGGCCGGCGCCCAATCCAGCACGGTACCCAGCGGGCAGAGCCAGCCACACCAGACCCGCCCCAGGACCAGGCTGACCGCCAGAACGATCAGACTGCCGATCAGCAGGGCAGGTACTACCTCGCGCGCCGCGATCATATTGGTCAGCCCGGCCAGCGGATCAAGGCGGAAGAACAGGTCCGCGGGCAGAAACCCGGTGCGCCCGGCGCCGATCAGCAAGAAAAGAAAGAACAGGAAAGCCAGAAGCTGAACCCAGTGACGCAGTTTGCGAACCGTTTGAGCCTTCATCAGGCCTTGATTTCCTCGATCTTGATCTTCGTCAGATCCATTTCGCCCAGCCCCATCTCGGCGCCATAGCGGATGTAGTCGATGTCTTTGCCCGTCATGCCGAAGAGTGTGGTGGCATAGGCGTCGGCGGCAACCACGTCGGTGCTGGCGATGACCGTGTCTGTCTTTTTCACGTCGTTCAGATTGCCGCCCGTGGGGCCATTGCGGGTCAGGATGCGCACCGCATCCACAATCGTGAGTTGCGGCCGCACGACCGTGGCAACGTCGGCGATGGCCTGGTGCAGGCCGCGGGCGTGCATGCCATCGCGGTCACGCACGACGCCCATCAGGTTCTTCATGCCCAACGTCAGCCCGGCCGCGCTATGATCCTTGGGAATGGGCACATTGATCACCAGGTCGGCGTCCATGATGTCGCCATAGACGTCCCACTTCTTGATCA
>JADGQF010000420.1 GCA_017882045.1 Anaerolineales bacterium | reverse complement strand
GATATAAGACAGAATATATTCAGGGTCTGCACCCTGCCCGATCCACACTCATCGTCGGCGCTCGTCTCCATCCCTGTCGGCGTTCTATACGGGCGCGAAAGTTGTCTTCATGAATCTGACCAGCAAAGCTTATGAGCTGATCCGCGACGAGATCATGACGTGCGCGCTACCGCCGGGCCAGCAGATCGCGCAGGCCCAGCTGGCCGAACGTCTCGCGATGGGCTTGACTCCCGTGCGTGAGGCGCTGCAGCGCCTCACGCACCAGGGCTTCGTGCGCGTGATTCCTCGCGTCGGTTACATCGTCAGCTCGGTCACGCTGTTCGGTCACGCTGTCCGACGTGGCCGAGATCTGTGAGCTGCGCACTATCCTGGAGACCGCCGCGGTCCGTCTGGTCTGTGAGCGTGCGACAGATGCCCAGCTGGCCAGGCAGAGAGATAGTGTCGAGTTCACCTACGTGTACCACGATCGCCATAGCTACTCGGACTTTCTCGATCGCAACCTGGAGTTCCATCGTGCGATCGCCGTCGCCGCCGGCAATCAACGACTGGTCGATGCGCTTACCAGGCACCTCAACGAGTTGACTCGGGTCTTTCACCTGGGGCTCGACCTGCGCGACAGCGCCGAGGAAATGCGCGCCGAGCACCTGGCCCTCACTGAGGCGCTCTTGGCCCGCGCTGGCGACCGGGCCGAAGCCGTTTCCCGCAGCCAGATTGCCCGGTCGCAGCATCGGGTGGTGGCGGCGCTCGTGGGCAGCTCCGGGAGCGTGCCGTCAAATCACCTGGCAGGAGACGTGCAAATCAAGTAGCAAGGAGGCTGGAGAAGCGTGTTCGAGCAAGGCAGCTCTGCAATGGCCGGCGCGCAGAACGACCTGCGCGCCGAAATCGTCGGTGTCGATCAGTTGGTGCCGCTTCTTAACGGCACGCTTCGCCCCTACGTCTACCTCGACAATGCTGCCAGCACCCCCTCCTTCCGGGCCGTGCAGGCGAAAGTCGATGAGTTCTTGGTCTGGTATTCCAGCGTGCATCGGGGCTCGGGCCTCAAATCGCTGGTTTCCAGCCGTGCCTACGACGAGGCGCACGCCATAGTGGCGCAGTTCCTGGACGCGGACCCCGAGGCCGATTGCGTCGTCTTCGGCAAGAACAGCACTGAGGCGCTCAACAAGCTGGCCCATCAGATGCCTTTCGATGCTGGCGACGTGGTGCTGTGCACGCAGATGGAGCATCACTCGAACGACTTGCCCTGGCGGCGCGTGGCGCACGTCGAGCACGTCGCGATTTTGCCGGATGGCGCGCTGGATCTGGACGACCTCGAGCGCAAGTTCACGCAGTTCGGCGGGCGCGTGAAGCTGTTGGCGACCAGCGGTGCCTCCAACGTTACCGGCTTCATGCCCCCGATATACGACATGGCCGAGATCGCGCACGCCCATGGCGTCCCGATCCTGGTGGATGCCGCCCAGCTTGCCCCTCATCGCGCCATCCACATGGGCCCCGTAGGCTCTCCGCGTCGCCTGGACTTCGTGGCCCTCTCCGCCCACAAGATGTACGCCCCGTTCGGCACCGGCGCGCTCGTCGGCCCCAAAGAGTTCTTCCTCCAGAGACCGCCCGATTACTGTGGGGGCGGCACGGTCGAGATCGTGACGTTTGACGAGGTGCTCTGGGCAGATCCGCCGGAGCGCGACGAGGCAGGCAGCCCGAATGTCGTCGGCGCGGTGGCGCTGGCCGCCAGCATCCGTATGTTAACCGGCATCGGCATGGATACGCTCGCCGCGCACGAGGCCGCGCTCACTGCCCATGCTCTGCGGCGCCTGGCCAAAGTTCCCGGTTTGAGGATCTACGGCTCGGGCGACCCCCAGCGCGTGGACGACCGGCTGGGTGTGATCTCGTTCGATCTGGCCGGGATCCCGCACGCCAAGGTCGCTGCCATCCTGGGTTTTGAGGGGGGCATCGGTGTGCGCAATGGTTGTTTCTGCGCTCATCCCTACATCTTGCGCCTCCTGCACGTCGAAGGTGCTGCCTACGAGCGGCACAAACAGGCCGTGCTGGATCACGATCGCCGGGACATCCCTGGGCTGGTACGGGCCAGTTTCGGCTGTTATAATACCATGGAAGAGATCGACCACCTGGTAACCATGTTGCAGCGCATCAGCGCCGGCGAGTATGAGGGGGACTACGTTATTGACCGGCGGTCAGGGTCGTACTTCCCGAAGGGCTACGATCCTGCCAGGCTGGATGGATATTTCACCGTGTAGCCTTCAAGCAAAGGAGAAAAGGGACATGTCTTGAGGGCAGCAGCCCGCTGGCTCAACCCGGTCATAACCCATGGGCGACCGAATTCACAATTGACAAAACGGATAAGTGGCGCCATCATGATAACCGTTGGTCTGATATACCACACTGATATTTGCGTCCCCGGGCTGAGCGGTCCGCAGTGTTGCCACTATGGCAAGGAAGAGTCTTTGAGGACGGCGTTTTCCAACCGAGCCGGCGAGTTAATCAGGACCGGTATCATAATCTGCGCCTTCGTACCCGGTCAGCAGAGGTCCGTGTAGCCACTGGCCGGGCGTGGCGTGTCCGAAACCGCCCGGTATGGGAGGCGTTCCGGCGCCAGGCGCCGAGCAGTTGCCTCCTGCCCATTCCGCGCCTGGGCTACCTGGTTAGCCCCATCACCCTTGCCACGCTTCAATAGCCCGTGGAACGCGGTCCACGCCCGCGTAGGAGGAGGGCTTCTGTCATGTCGTCGTTCGCCATCGATGGTCAGCGCGCCTATGGCCTGCTCAAGCGCCTGGGGCCCGCCCGCCAGGCCGGCTCTCAACGCGAGCGGGAAGCCGTACAGGTCCTTATGGCCGAGATCCGCAGCCTGGGCCTGCAGCCCGTGGAGGAGACGTTCCCCGTCCAGACCTTCGCCGGCGCGTACGCCGGGCTGGAAGTGCTGGCTCCGTTCCAGGCCACCCTGACCTGCGAAGCCATCGGACGGTCGGGCTCTACCCCGTCGGATGGCATCACGGCGCCCCTGGTCTACGCCGAATCGGGTGGCCCTGCCTACTTCGCCAATGCCCGTGGCACGATCCCTTTGATCTATGGGCGGTTGAACGTCCCCAAGTACCAAGCGTTGGCCCGTGCGGGAGCCGTCGGGTTCCTGTGCATCGGCATGCCCCATCACCGGCTGCCCACGCTCAATAACGTGCAGGTCAACTGGACCGCGGCCTGGGGCAAGGTGCCGGGAGCCTTTA
>JADGQF010000024.1 GCA_017882045.1 Anaerolineales bacterium | reverse complement strand
GCGGTTTCGCTCCAGCTCTTCAACATCCAGCTCCTGCAGCAGACAGCCGGCGTGGATGATCCCGATACGCTGGGCCAGGCGCGCCACTTCCGCCAGGATGTGGCTCGACATGAAAACCGTCACACCCTGGGAGCACGTCAGCTCAAGCAGCAACTGCCAGTCGTTGCCCTTATTGCCACCCTCGATCCTGGAGCCGGATCCGTATCGGGAACGGCCTAAGGTGGACGTGGATGCTATGCTCGATGCTGCCGCGGCGGGGGTCCTTCATGCTGAAACCTCCTCACTCCTGCCAGAACAGAAAATCAGCAGCTCCCGGAACAGCCGGGCCAGGTCGTCCAGTCGATAATGCGCATTCAGGCCGCTGGGATTGGGCAGCAGCCACACTACCGTCTGCCCTATCGTCTCGCCCTGGCGCCCTAACGCGGCTTGCGGGCGGGCGAAGGCGCTGCGATAGGCGCCGGCGCCCAGCACCGCCAGCACGCGTGGGCTATATTCCAGCACGCGCGCCTGCAGTCGCTGCCGGCCTTCGCCGAGCTCGCGCGGCGCAAGCTCGGCGGCCGCGGCCGTGGCCCGCTCGACAAGATTGGTGATCCCGCAGCCCTGCGCGAGCAGTGACCGGTCCTTGAACGGCGAGAGCAGCCGCTCGGTGAAGCCCGCCCGGTAGAGCACCGGCCAGAAGCGGTTGCCCGGCCGGCCGAAATGGTGCCCCACCGCCGCCGAATAGAGCGACGGGTTGATGCCGCAGAACAGCACGCGCAGCCCGGCCGCGATGACATCCGGGACGCCCCGGCCGGCCGCGGCGGCGAGCTGCTCCGGCGTGGGCTTAAAGGGCGACGGGATGGCATCCAACGTCAACGTCATTTATCCTCGCCGGCGGTCTGCCCGGCTGCCACCAACGCCCGCAGCTCGTCCTCGACCCGGTTCATCGGGTGCGCCAGGGCCTCCGCCTTCAGACGGTCGAACAGCGGGTAACCGGCCTCGCGCTCGGCTTCCCACTCGCGCGAGAACACGCCCTGTTGGATGTCGTCCAACGCCCGGTTGAGCAGGGCCTTGAAGTTGTCGGGCAGCATGCGCGGCCCGCGTGACAGCGTGCCGTACTGGCTGGTGCGCGAGTGAAAAGCCATCTGGCGGAAGAAGCCCACCTCGGCCGCTTCCTGGAGGATCTGCGCCGGCTCGCCGGACTGGTACATGTCCATCAACACCGCTTCGGGCTGGTAGCCGCGCTCGGTCAGCACCTCGAAGGCCAGGCGGAACAGGCGCGTGATCACCGGCCAGAGCGCCTGCTCGGCAAAATGGTCGAGCTCGGTCTCTTCGGCAAACGACGAATCCAGCAGGCCGGCGTGCGTCGCGCCGATCGCCCGGCCTATCGCCAGCGCGGTCGCCCAGGCCCGACCCGTCGCGTCCTGGCGGACCGCCACAAAGGCCGGCGCGCCCTTGCCCGACAGGAAGCGCTCGCGCACGCCCACCCCGATCATGCGCGGCGCGACCATGATCACGTCGACGTCGAGCGGCGGCACGATCAACCCGTAGTGGATGCTGTAGCCGTGCGCGAAGTTGAGCGTCTTGCCGCCCGCCAGGTGCGGCTCGATGTCGCGGCGGTACACCCCCGGCTGCGCCTCATCGGGCAGGAACAGGCACAATACGTCGGCGCGCGCTGCCGCCTCGGCGATGCTCATGGCCTCGAAGCCGTCCGCCAGGGCGCGCGCGTAACTGTCGTCCTTGAGGTTGCCGACGATCACCTGCAGCCCGCTGTCGCGCATGTTCAGCCCCTGCGCGCGCCCCTGGTTGCCGTAGCCGATGATCGCCACCGTCTTGCCCGCCAGCGCCCCGAGGTCGGCGTCGCCGTCATAGTATGCCTTCATAACCGGTCTCCTTAATCGTAGCTTGAGAAACGTGGTCCGCGCAGGGATTATACAACAGGATCGAAACCTTCCTCTTTTGCAGCTTGGCGCGTGTCGTGTGTATACTTTGTGGATGCGCAGCAACTACCGTTATCTGAACCTCGTCACCGCCATCTTCACCACCTGCCTGGTGATCGCGAACATCATCGCCGTCAAGCTGGTCGACATTTTTCGCCTGATCGTGCCCGCGGCAGTGGTGATCTTTCCCATCAGCTACATCTTCGGCGACGTTCTCACCGAGGTGTACGGCTATGCGCGCGCCCGCCAGGTGATCTGGGTCGGCTTCAGCTGCAACCTGCTCGCGGTCGTCGCCATCTGGGTCGCCGGCTTGCTGCCGGCAGCGGGCTTCTGGAACGGCCAGGCCGCCTACGAGCAGATCCTCGGCTACACCTGGCGCCTGCTGGCGGCCTCGTTCGCGGCCTACCTGGTGGGCGAGTTCCTCAACTCTCTCGTGCTGGCCAAGCTGAAGATCGCCACGCGCGGGCGCTGGCTCTGGCTGCGCACCATCGGCTCGACCCTCATTGGCGAGGGCGCGGACTCGCTGGTGTTCATCAGTCTGGCCTTCCTGGGCAGCGTGCCGCAAGACCAGATGCTGCGCCTGATCGTGACCCAATGGCTGTTCAAGTCAGGCTACGAGGTGGCCGCCACGCCGCTCACCTATGCGGTGGTGAACTTCCTGAAGCGTGTCGAGAACGAGGACCACTACGATTATCACACGGACTTCAGCCCGTTCAAACTCAGCGAATAAAGGCGAAAAATGACCGAAAACGGCGACGAAATCACCCAGGGCCTGACCCTGCTCGGGCGCGACGTGCGCCTGCCCGTCCGCAAGCTCGAAACGTTCCCCAATCAGCATCCCGGCCGCCGCTACACGGTGACGCTCGTCTGCGAGGAGTTCACCTGTGTCTGCCCGATGACCGGCCAGCCCGACTTCGCGACGATCACGATCCGGTACATCCCCGATCAGCGCATCGTCGAGTCGAAGTCGCTCAAGCTGTACCTGTGGTCGTTCCGCAACGAGGGCACCTTCCACGAGCACGTCACCAACCAGATCCTCGAAGACCTGGTGGCCGCCCTGGACCCGCACTACTGCCAGGTGGTGGGGGACTTCCGCGTGCGCGGCGGGATCGCCATCTCCGTCGAGGCCACGCACCAAAAGGGGTGACGGGGATGGGCCGATCCTGATTCACCCTCTGGCGCCCGGCAGAACCTGCTTGACCGCCGCAGCAACCGCCGCGCCCAGCCTGGGCAGGGCGTCCGCGGCGAAGTGAATGCCGTCCAGGCGGCCGGACTGGATCACCTGACCGGCATCCAGAAAGGCGCAGCCGTTCTCTTGGGCCACGAGGCTGTAGCGCTTCCCCAGGTCAGCCGATTTTTCGTCCGCACCCGCGAACATGTCGGCGAACATCGTGCCGTCCACGTAAGTGGGCGGCGGCGCGATCAGCAGCACTTTGGGCGCCGCGCCTGCCGGGCCGAAAGCGCTGCTTTGGATCATCCCCACCAGGGTGGCCGCAGCGTAGGCGATGTCGCCGGCGGAGAGGCCAAAGCGGTGTTTCAGGTCGTTGGTCCCCAGCATCAGCACGACCAGGTCAAGCGGATAGTGCGACTCCAGGCAAGGGATCAGATAGGTCTTGCCGCTCTTGTGCTCTCCTTCCACCGGGTCAGGCCAGACGGTCGTGCGCCCGTTGAGACCTTCGGGGATCACCAGGTACTCGGGCCCAAGAGCGCGTGCTAATACGCTGACCCAGCGCGCCTCCAGCGGGTAGCGGTCTTGCGATTGCGGATTGTAGCCCCAGGTGTTCGAGTCACCGTAGCAGAGAACAGTCTTCATGCGCTTCCTCCTTCAATCTCGCGCAGGTAGGTTGAGTGTGGCGTTGATCAAGGCTATGCGAAAGGCGGCCTAGCGCCGCGTCAGGCTCCACACGAAGCTCACGCCCGCGCCGGCCAGCAGCCAATCAGCCACCCCGCCCGGCCCCTCATGCGCGCGCAGCAGCGCGCCGGCCAGCAACAGCCCCACCGCCACCACTGACCAGCCCAGCCGATCCACGCCCCGTTCCAACCGCCGCAGCGTGCGCGCCACCTCAGGCGTCAGCACGGTCTGCGTGCTCAGCTCGCCGCGCTCCGCCTTGCGGATCACCCGGTCGACGCGCTCGGGCAGTTGCAGCGCCAGGCGGGCCAAGTTGCCCAGCTCGCCCAGCCCGCTGCGCCAATCAAACGCGGCCTCGCTGGCCGCCAGCTTCTCGGCAAAGGGAATGGTCGCCGACCAGGGGTCGAACTCGGGGTCGAGGCTGGTCGCCAGCCCCGAGAGAATGGCCACCGCCCGCCCCACGAACAGCACGTCGGTCGGGAACTGCACCGGCATCTCGTAGATCAAGTCGCGGTACTGGCGAATCATGATCTCGGCCTGCGCAAAGGCCACCTCCGCCAGTTGCCCCATATGCACTCCGGCCAGCCCGCGGAACAGAACGTCGTGCACCTCCTCGAGCGCCTTCAGATCGGCGCCCGGCAGCAAGATCCCGGCGTCGACGTAAGCCTGCACGATGCGGTGGCCATCCTGCAGCCCCAGGCCGATGATGTACTCACGCAGGGCGGCGCGCAGCCGCTGTGGGATGGCGGCCACCATGCCGAAATCGACGAAAATCAGCTCGAACGGCCGCCCCGTCCGGGCCGCGGCGGGCGTTCCGCCCGATTGCGTTCCGCCCAATTGCTGGCCGCTTGCCTCCAGCCAGGGCAGTGGGCGCACGAACAGGTTGCCGGGGTGCGGATCGGCGTGCACGAAGTTGTTGACGAAGATCTGCGTGAGATAGGTGTCGTAGACGCGCCGCGCGACCTCGGCCCGGCTGATGCCCGCAGCCTCGATCGCCGCATAATCCGTAATCTTGATGCTGGCGACGTTCTCCAGGGTCAGCACGCAGCGGGTGCTGTACTGCCAGTACACGCGGGCGATATAGATATCTGGGTTATCGGCGAAATCGGCCGCGAAGTGCTCGGCATTCTTGCCTTCGGCCACGAAATCGAGCTCGGCGCGCGTGGTCGAGGCGAACTCGGCGAACATCCGGTCCAGGTCGGCGCGCCGCGCGATCGGGCGGTACCACTTGAGCCAGCGCGCCGCCAGGCGCAGCGCAGCCAGGTCGGTCTCCACCAGCATGCCGATGCGCGGCCGCTGCACCTTGACCACCACCTCCTGGTTGTCAGGCAGGCGGGCGCGGTGCACCTGGGCCAGCGAGGCTGCCGCCTCGGGGAGCGGCGAGAACCAGGCAAAGACCTGGCCGGCCGGGCGCCCGAATTCGGCCTCGATGACCTTCAGCATGTCGGCCAGGCTCTCGGCCGGCACCTCATCCTGCAACCCCGCCAATTCGCCGGTCACCTCGGGCGGCAGCACATCGACCCGGATGCTGAGGAACTGGCCTAGCTTGATCATCACCCCGCCCATCTGGAGCGCCAGGCGGCGGAAGCGGCGCGCGGTGCGCCGCCAGCGCGGCAGCGCGCTGCGCCGCGACACGCCGCTCAAGAGGGGTACGCGCCGCAGCACCAGGTCCCACCAGATGAAGGAGGCAAACACGCGCGCGAAGAACCAGACGGCACGCAAATAACGCCGGCGATCGAAGATCGGGCGGTCGGAGCCCGCCCGATCGGAGCTCGTTGGCTCGGAGCCCGCCCGGCTTGAGGCTGCAGAATTCATTGGCATACAAATTCATCTTATCACGAATCGCACGGAGCGGGCGAATATGCAGCGTGCGCGCCTGCCTCTTCTCGTAAGTAACCCTACATATTTGGTGCGGAGATTGTGATATACATAATATAGGCTCGCGACGAGGATGCCGCGGAGCGGCTCCGGTTGGTTCTCCATAGAATTGAGCAGTGATCTGGGCTGGGTCAGTGTTGGGGAGGTAGTGGCATGGCTGGCGAGATTTACGCGATGCCGGGCAATCACCGGACTGACATTTTTATCGCGCTTGGCGGGACCCTGGTCCTGGCCCTCGTTCTATTCCACCTGTCTTCATATGCGCCCGTTCCGCCCGCGCCGCTCACAGCCGGCGCGGCCAGCGTGGAGATCCTGGCGTTGGACGACCCCAGCCTGCGCCCGGCCCTGGCCGAGGTGGAGGCCTTGCTCGCCGCCTACGATGGGCGTTTGCGCGTGGTGCGCTACGACCCGACGACCGCGGCGGGCGAGAGCTTCGCGCGCGCTAAGGGCATCAGCCGCGAGGCGGGGCTGGTCATCTTCGTCAACGGCACGCAGACCTTCAGCGTGGACGGCCAGACAGTGACCTTCGAAAGCCCCGCCGGCTCTCCCGCGCCCTGGTCGGTCGCCCAGCTCGCGGCCGTTCTCAGGCAGGTTGCAGGCAAGTAAGCGCCGTCCGGTAGCTACACTTCGCCAACTCCCCAGCCGGCGAGGGTCGGCTTCGCACGAGAGCGCCAGCCGGTTGCAGCGACTTCCAGTCACCGGACTTCCAGTCGCCCGGCTTTCTCCACAACGTTATGTTGAGAACCTGGCAGTTTGCGGATCGTATCTATCCGGGGGTTTTAAATTATCACTAACACAGCAGCAAGCGCTGTTTCTGCCTGCCCCCTACTTTCTGCTCACCTTCACCTTGCGCAAGTCGCCGTCGACCAGGACAGCCTTTTCATCGTAGCCTGCGCCTTGTCCAACCACCCGAACGACAAGGCCGAAGCTGGCCGAGTGCTGGCGGCCCTGCCGCCAGCACTCGGCCAGCCAACGGCGGCCGCGTCGAACCCGAGCCGCCGGCTGAGAATGCCAGCCCGCAGGTCAGGATGGCTTACAAGCTGCGTACGCAAATCGGGCAGGCAATTTGTCGCTTGCGTAAATGCACTGTTGAACCAGTCATCGGCATCATTAAGGCCGTGCTGGGCTTTCGCCAGTTCTCCCTACGCGGCTTGGACCCGGCCAGATGCGAATGGGATTTGGTCTGTCTGGCCTTCAATCTGAAGCGCCTACACAGGCTGTCTCTGGCCTAAGCGTGCTCAGCGCACGCCAAGAACAGCCCAGAGGGCTTTGGCCCTCCATTCGTAAACATCAGCAGTCGTCAGCGCGCTTCACCCCGAGGGCTCGTCCGGCCTCGCAACTTCGAATTCGGTTCCGCCAATCGTCACACGCAGCGGTACGACCGTCTCGTAATCTGCCCACAGCCTGCCAGGTCCTCTGTACATCACACGGTACTCGACGTCCTCCAATGGCGCTGGAACGTCTACGTCAAGCGAGAAACTTTGATACCGGTCCGGCGCCTGGAAATCTGAGGGCGCGATGTCGCGGGCCGCGATGGGGCCACCGCGAGCCGTGGAGAACACGTCGATCGTGGCAACGGGCTGAGATCCCCGTGTGTCTGCCACTTTCAGCACAAAGGTGACCCTGTAGCGCCCAGCAAGCAGGCTCAGGTAGGGACCATAAGTCAGCGCGTTCTTGTCCGAGGCGTCGGGGAGCGACGTATCAACGACGCGCGCCGCGCCGCCGCTGGCGCGGCCGTCTGCAGTGGCCGATAGGGTGTAGTTGCTGGGCTGGTTTTCAGCCTCGACACGCGAGCTGAAGATCGTTCCGAGGACCTGGGCGTTCTGAGCAACCGCGGCGCCACGCTTCAGCAGCACAATGCCGTCTTCGGAGCGGGCCAATCCGAATTCACCCGATGTCAGGTGGGGCGCGAGGGCGCTAGCTGCTTCGAACTTCGGATCACGTGACGTGAAAGGCCAGTAGTTCGCGCCCGCTCCAGCATCGAACAGAATGTAGTTCGCATCATTCACTACGGGGAACAGATAGATGTCTTCGCGGCCAGAGAGATGCGGGACTACGTCGCTGATCGTGCTGATGGAGGCTGTAGAAGGGATCTGCGCCAGAAAAGACTCGAGCACTTGCTGGTGCATGGTGGGCTGTGGAATGCCAGTGAATTGCCGCCCGAACAACCAGCCATACTCATAATTCATGGCCAGGCTGGCAACAATGAGCGCCGAGGCCAGCGCCGTCGCAGACAGCTTCCGCTCAGCTAACCTTTGCGCGCCCAGAATAGCCAGGTAAAACAAGAAAGGAATGATAGTGGCCGGGTACTGCGTGCCCAGGGTGAAAGTACTCTCCATCGAGGCAAGCAGGGGGATGGAAAGGGCAGGTACAGCCAGGATCCAGGGCGAGCCGCCCAGTAGTGGAAGGAACATCAGCGGTACAAGCAATTGGCCTAGGAAGCGCAGCTTGGGGAAGCTGCCGAATACCCAAGCCACGGCATAGGCCGGGCTCGTCAGCACACTCTGCAGCACCGCTGGCAGGCCGCTCGAGCCGGCTGCCATTAGACCGGCAAAACGCTCAGGGTGCGCATCGCCGCCCAGGATCGGTATGACATAGCCCACGATGATGACGAAATACGCCAAGCCGCACGTCGCCAAGGCCGCGCCGAGCACATAACGACGCCGAACCAGAAAGACGTAGGCACCAAAGGCTGCTACCGTCAGCGCGACCTCCTCCTTGGTAATCAGGGCCAGGACCAGGCACACCAGAAACGGTGCATCGCGTTCGATTTCCAGGAAATACAGAGCCCACAACAGAAGCGGAGTGGCCGGCGCGATCTGATGGAAATCAAAGGTATTGACGCCATGAAGCGCGGGGAAAAGTAGATAGCTGGCAGCGAAAGCCACTGCCAGTCCGATATGGCGGATATGGCGACGCGCGATCAAATACACGGGAATGGCGCCGGCCGCCAACATGAGGCTCTGCAGTATCAGCAACGTGCGCACATCATGCGAGACAGCAAAGGCGGCGGCCATCATGTAGAGGATAGGCGAGAAATGGTCTCCCATGGCATTCATGGCTGTCGACCCAATCAAAGTGCACCGCACGTAGCCGTCTTGCAGGATGGTGTAGATTTGCTGATCGTAGACGCCGAGATCAAACGCATGGGTCATAAAGGCGTTATGCCGCGCTACGGTGAGTAGGGACATGAAGAACGCGTAGCCGCTGGCGAGCACAGTCGTGACCAGCAGGCCCCCCTTGACCGTCAGAGGGAAGGGATAGCGATGATTCAACAGCCCGGTCGCGCGGTGGGCGCCTGCAAAAGTGATGGCAGCCATCGCCACCACGAGAGCGAAGGTCAAGAAAGGATGGTCGCTCGGGAGATCCGGCAGGGCAAGCGCCGGGGCGAACGCCAGAAGGACTGAGAGCGTAGCCAGGACCACTGCCCATTCACTGAGACGGCGACGCCCGTGGTCAGAGAAGTGGTCAACCGCCTTCAGCAGGCCCCACAAGAAGAGCGCGATCACCACACCGGCAACCAGGCGCCAGAGGAGATCGGCTCGCGCCGGCGCGACAAGCTCGTTGGTCAGGATCAGCGGAGCCAACAGCTCGGCATGAGCCTGCGCCCAGATCAAAAAGGCCACGGCCCAGCCTGCAGACGCGATCCAGCAGAGTGAGGAGATGTTGGCGCTTAGGAGATTGCCGAATTGATTCAGGGCCTTGCCAGACCGCCCGCTCGTGGAGGGCAGGATTTCATTACCCACCGGCGCTTCTCGACTGGTCACCCTGCGTTGTGAAGATGTCTTCGCGCATTCCCAAGTGTAGCATGATGCGATTATAGGGTGGAGCCGACCGGTTGGCAAGTTGCTATATGAACAGTATCGTTATGTTCCTTACTTGACAAAACGGGAACACAGTAGTAAAGTGCCGCCTGCAATAAGAAGACCTCGTTAGGCGAGGCGTCTGCGCGAGAAATAAGCCATTGCCCCGAAACGTCGAGAGACGCCAAGGGGTAGACCAGGCGAGGCCGGAGTAAGGCTTCGCTCAACGTGGCTGGGAAAAGAGTCCCCTACGCTGCGCAGTGCCAAAGCTCAACCAGTGGGGGTGTTCCACTGCCGTGGCAGGCAATGGAACGGCTTAGCGTCACTGCTTCGCGGCCTCCCTGGTTCTTGACGGGGAGGCTTCTTTTTTGCCCCCGTGCTGCCGGTGACTTAGTCGAGACTAAGGCCAAATTGGAACTTCACGGGTGTACGAAGGGGGGTGATTGCGTGGACGATAGTCATAGTGCGAGTAGTCGCACAGCACATGGCCGGCCCAGGCAAGGACGCGCCGGGACCGGGCGGGATCGGGAAAGCGGGATCCGTCGCGCGCACTCCCCCTGGAGGCGCTGCTAAAGGTTCGACAGCACTGGCCTCCAGAATTCCCCCTCCTCCCCCTCTCATCGGTTAGCTAACCTTCACGCTCCATTGCCATCCGGCCGGTTGCCAGGCAGAGTTTGCCGCGCGTCCGAGCGCGCCGGCTGCCGCTGCCCGGCGATACACTGCATCAGCCTGGGACGACGACCGCCAGCCGGTCGACGACCGCGTGGCGATGCAACCTCTTGCGCGGGAGGTATGGCAATGGAAATGCAAGAGACAACACTTATTCAGGTGACGCAGCCCGAGGTCGAAGCGGCGACGGCCGCTGCCAACCTGCCAGGGTCCGGCGCAGCGCCGCCGGCGGGTGCGCCCGCCGGCCCGCCCGCCGGCGCACGCGTGGTACGCTCGCGCTTGGCGCAGCGGCTGCTATCCTTTCTGATGGTTTTCGGGCCCGGCCTGATCGTGATGGTCGCGGATAACGACGCCGGGGCCGTCTCATCCTATACGCAGGCGGGCGCGCAGTACGGCATGCGCCTGCTGTGGGTCATGCTGGTACTACTGCCTGTCACCTATTTCTGTCAGGAGATGGTGGTACGCCTGGGCATCGCCACCGGGCGCGGCCACGCGTCGATGATTTACGAACGCTTCGGCAAGTGGTGGGGACGCTTCTCCATCTGGGACCTGGAGCTGGTCAACTTCCTGACGCTGGTGACTGAGTTCGCCGCCATCAACCTGGCGCTCAGCAAGGTCGGCATCCCCGGCTATGTCTCGGTGCCGATTGCGGCGGTCGGGCTGATCTTGATGGTGGTCACCGGCAGCTACCTGCGCTGGGAGCGCATGAGCGTCGCTCTGTGCTTCGTTAATGTGGGCTGGATCGCCTTTGCCCTGCTGACGCACCCGGCGCCCATCGCGGTCGCCCGCAACCTACTCGTGCCGGGTCTCCCCGGCGGCGGGCTGACGGGCAGCCTGATGTTCCTCCTCATCGCCATCGTCGGCACGACCGTGGCGCCGTGGCAGCTTTTCTTCCAACAGAGCTGCATCGCGGACAAGCGGCTGCGCTTCCGTGACTTGAACCGAGAGCGGCTCGACACATTCATTGGCGCCGTATTCACCATCGTCAACGCCTGCGCCATGATGCTGATCGGCGGCGTGCTGTACACCCACGGCTTGCGCTACGACGACCCGGCGCAGATGGCCGTGGTGCTAGGGCCGATCATGGGGCCCATCGTGCAGTACGGCATCCTGCTGCTGATGGTCAACGCCGCTATCCTGGGCGCCACGGCCATCACCTTGGCCAGCGCCTGGGCCTTCGGCGAGATCATGGGTTGGCCGCACAGCCTGCAGAAGCCGGTGCGCGAGGCGCCGGGTTTCTACGGCGTTTACATCGGCGGCGTGGTGCTGGCCGCGGCGATCGTGCTGATCCCGCAGGCGCCCCTGCAGGTGATCATCATCGGCGTGCAGGTGCTGGCCGGGCTCATGCTGCCGTCGGCCATCATCTTCCTGCAACTGCTGCTGAACGACCGAGAATTGCTGGGCGCGTTCGCCAACAAGCGCTGGAACAACTGGATTAATTGGACCATTATCGCCGTGCTGTTTGTCCTGTCGGCCGTGCTGGCCGCCCAGGTGCTGCTGCCCGGCCTGTTTCCGGGCTGAGTCCGAAGATGGAAGGAGATCCTGCCATGACGACGCTGACTGAAGTATTCCGCATGAAGCGACCGAGCATTCACAACCCGTTCAAGAGCGACGGGAATGACGATAAGGTATACTACGTGGTACACCCGCTGGACGACGAACCGGAAGAGAAGCGCGACCCGTCCACCCTCGGGCCGATGCACCTCTCCAAGGGCGAGAAGCTCTCGCTCTACGCCCTGCGCGGCTACCTGGTGTTGATGCTCTTCCTGGCCGGCTACCGCGTGCTGGACATGGCCGGCGTCCTCGCTCCGCATCTGGTGCGCTGAGCCGGGAGCCGGGCGACCAAGGTCGCTGCAACCGCCGGCCAAGTCGCTCGTCAGCGACTGAATCTGGCCTGCGCACCTGCGCAGGCGTCCGGAGTCGACGAAGGTCGACTTGGCGATGGTTGCAGCGGTTTTGAACCGCCCGGCTCCGTTCTTGCTTAGGGGGCAGCATGCTGCGGCTTACTTATCCGACACGCGACGCCCTGCGTCGCGTCCCCTTTGGCCTGGCCGACATCGCCGTTCTGTTCGGGCTGCTTGGGCTTTTGTTCCTGATCGTGCGGGTCGGCACCGGGGCGCTGGTGCGCTTCCAGCCGCCCGCCGTCGTGCCCGGCGTCAGCCTGGACCCTGCCCATCTGCCCTACTACGCCGCGCGCTCGATCCTGCGTATGTTCGTGGCGCTGGGCGGCTCGTGGCTGTTCACCCTGGTCTACGGCTATGCGGCCGCGCGCAGCCGGCGCGCCGAGCGCGTGCTGGTCCCGCTGCTCGACGTGCTCCAGTCCGTGCCGGTGCTGGGCTTCCTGTCGGTCACCATCACGGGCTTCATCGCCCTCTTCCCCGGCAGTTTGCTGGGGCTGGAAGCCGCCTCGATCTTCGCCATCTTCACCGGCCAGGCCTGGAACATGGCCTTCTCTTTCTACCAGTCGCTCAAGTCACTGCCCACGCAGTTGGACGAGGCGGCCCGGCTCTACCGGCTGCCGCGCTGGCAACGCTTCAAGCGTCTGGAAGTGCCGGCAGCGATGATCGGGCTGATCTGGAACTCGATGATGAGCTTTGGCGGCGGCTGGTTCTTCCTGGCGGCCAGCGAGGCCATCAGCGTGCTCAACAAACGTTACACGCTGCCCGGCATCGGGGCCTACGTGGCCGAGGCGATCGCCGCGCGCGACATGCACGCGCTGGCCCTCGCCTTGCTGACCATGGCCGTGACCATCATCTTGATCGACCAGCTCTTCTGGCGGCCCCTGGTGGCCTGGTCCGACAAGTTCAAGCTCGAGGTGCGCGCAGCCGTCGAGCCGCCCCGCTCGTGGATGCTCGACCTGCTGCGCCAGTCGCACCTGCCGCGGCTGGCCGGCCGGGCGCTCGGCCCGCTCTCCGAACTGGTCGATGATGTGCTCTCCCGGCTGACGCCGGCAGGCCCGGCCCAACGGTCCTATCACTCGGCGGATCGCTGGCTCGACTGGGCCTTCAACGGCCTGCTGGTTATCATCGTCCTTGGCCTGGCCATGAGTGGGCTGCGTTTCGTCCTCAGCGAGGTCGGGCCGGCCGAGCTGGGACATACCGCGCTCTTGGGACTGGCGACCTTCGGCCGCGTCATCCTGCTCGTCGTCCTGAGCACCCTGATCTGGGTGCCTATCGGGGTCTGGATCGGCTTCAACCCGCGCATCGCGCAGATCGCGCAGCCGGTAGTGCAGTTGCTGGCCTCGTTCCCGGCCAACTTCATCTTCCCGTTCGTCACCCTGGCCCTGCTCGCCACCGGCATCAGCGTCAACTGGGGCGCCATCTTGCTGATGGCGCTGGGCACACAGTGGTACATTCTCTTCAACGTGATCGCCGGGGCGATGAGCATCCCGAACGACCTGCGTGAGATGGCGGTCAGCTTCCGCGGGCGGGGCTGGGTGTTGTGGCGCGACCTGATCATCCCGGGCATCTTCTCGGCCTGGGTCACCGGCGGCATCACCGCCGCCGGCGGCGCCTGGAACGCCGCGATCGTGGCCGAGGTGGTCACCTGGGGCAACACATCGCTGGTCGCCTTCGGACTCGGCGCCTACATCGCCCAGGCCACCGCGGCCGGCGACTGGCCGCGCATCGCCCTGGGCGTGGGCACGATGACCATCTACGTCGTGGCCTTCAACCGCCTGTTCTGGCGGCAGCTCTACCGGCTGGCCGAGACGCGCTACCGATTGATTTGATGAAGACGAGGGCACACATGGCAAGCAACAGGCAGGATGCGGCATTGATCGCGGCTGAGAAAGTGACGAAGGCTTTCCCGCTGCCCGAAGGACACGGCACATTCACAGTCTTGCAGGACGTGAGCGTGAAGGTCTGCGCGGGCGAGGTAGTGGCGCTGCTGGGCCGCAGCGGCAGCGGCAAGAGCACGCTGCTGCGCATCCTGGCCGGGCTGATCCCGCCGACGACCGGCCAGGTGCTGTGCGCCGGCAAGGAGGTGCGCGGTCCCAATCCTGACGTCGCCATGGTCTTTCAGAGCTTTGCGCTGATGCCTTGGCTGACGGTGCTGGAGAACGTCGAGTGGGGGCTCAAAGCGCGCAACGTCAAGCCGGCCGAGCGGCGCCGTCACGCCTTGAAAGTGATCGACATGGTCGGCCTCGACGGCTTCGAGAGTGCTTACCCAAAGGAGCTATCGGGCGGCATGCAGCAGCGCGTCGGCTTCGCGCGCGCCTTCGTCGTCAACCCGCAAGTGCTTTTCATGGATGAGCCCTTCAGCGCGCTGGACGTGCTGACCGCCGAGAACCTGCGCGGCGAGATCGCGGACCTGTGGTTGGCGGGCAATTTCCCGGCGCGCAGCATCCTGCTTGTGACGCACAACATCGAGGAAGCGGTCTTCCTGGCCGACCGGGTGGTCATCCTGGGCGCAAACCCCGGCCACGTGCGCGGCGAGCTCGAGATCGGTCTGCCCCGCCCGCGCGAGCGCTCCCTGCCCGCCTTCAAGGCGCTAGTCGACCGCATCTACACCATCATGACCAATCCCGAGGAGCAGGTGACGCTGCCCGCCGCGCCGGAGGCGGTCGCCGAGGCCCTTGCGACGGCCCCGCGCTTCCCGCCGCTGCCGCACGCCCGGGTCGGCGGGATCAGCGGCCTGTTGGAGCTATTGATCGACCGCGGTGGCACAGACGACATCTTTCAGCTCGCCCAGCGGCTCTCGCTCGAGGTGGACGACCTGCTGCCCATAGTGGATGCGGCGCAGATGCTGGACTTCGCCCGGGTGTCCCAGGGCGACGTGGCCGTGACGCCCACCGGGCGGGCCTTCGCCAACGCGGAGATCCTGCCCAGCAAGGAGTTGTTCCGCCAGCAGGTGCTGGCGCGCGTGCCGCAGGTGGCTTCGATCTACCAGACACTCAGGGAGAAGCGCGACGGCCGCATGCGCGCCGACTTCTTCCTCGACATCCTCGACGAGCACTTCCCGGCCGAAGAAGCCGAGCAGCAGTTCGCCACCGCGCTGGACTGGGGTCGCTTCGCCGAGCTCTTCGAGTACGACGCCGACGAGCGCGTCCTGTGGCTCTCCGAGCCGGCGGCCGAGCCCACCGCGGCTTAGGCAACACCTGCCCACTTTGCGTTCCCGGCGGTTTTGCAGTTCAATAACCCCGATGTCGCAACGTCAAGCCTCGCCGGCGCGCGCCGCTATCTGGGCCGTCCGCATCTTCGTGCTGCTGGTCGTCGTGGCTGCCATCGTCGCGGTGGCAGTCTATGGGCAGCAACTGCGCCGCTTCGCCGCGTTCGGCTACCCAGCAATCTTCCTGGTCTGCCTGATCACCAACGCCTCCGTGCTGGTGCCCCTGCCCGGGCTGGGCATCACCGTCATCGGCGGCGGCCTGTTCAATCCGTTCATCGTCGGCCTGGTGGGCGGCCTCGGCCAGACCATCGGCGCGCTCAACAGCTATGTGGCGGGCTACACCAGCCGGGCCGCGCTGGACGAGCTGCCGTTTTACCCACGTGTGCGCGGCTGGATGACGCAACACGGCCTCTTGACCGTGTTCGTGCTCGCCACCCTGCCCAACCCCTTCTTCAGCGCCGCCGTGATCGTCGCCGGCGACCTGCGCATGCCCCTCACACTGTTCCTGCCGCTCTGTCTGGCGGGCAAGATCATCAAGAGCATGACGGCCGCACTGGTCGGGCATTATGGGATCGCGCTGCTCAGGGGGTGGCTCGGCGGGTAGTGGCGGCGGAGAGGGAGCACGACCCGCCGCAAAGATGAAACCGGCCTTCACATGTCCCGGGCCGCGGCCCGCGCCGCGAAGTAGCCGCACATCCCATGCACTCCCCCGCCCGGCGGCGTGGCGGACGAGCACAGATAGATGCCGCGTGCCGGGGTGGCGTAAGGCGTCAGGCTCGCCACCGGCCGCGTGAAAAGCTGGCGCCAGTCCTGCACGCCGGCGTTGATGTCGCCGCCCACGTAGTTGGGGTTGTACTGCTCCATGGCAGCCGCCGTTCGCGTGCTGCGGGCGAGGATGCGGTTGCGGAAACCGGGCGCGAAGCGCTCGATCTGCGCCTCGAGCCGCTCCGTCATGTCGACGGTCGAGCCATTGGGGACGTGGCAGTAGGCCCAGGCCGTGTGTTTGCCGGCCGGAGCGCGCGTCGGATCGAAGAGGCTCTGCTGAGCCAGCAACACGTAAGGGCGCTCGGGATGCTCCCCGCGCCACACCGCGCGTTCGGAAGCCGCAATCTCGTCCAGCGTGCCGCCGATCTGCACCGTGCCGGCCCGCGCGCACTCGCTTGCCCGCCAGGGGATCGGGCCGTCCAGCGCATAGTCCACTTTGAACACCCCCGGCCCGTAGCGGTAGCCGGCCAGCTTACGCCGGTAGCCGGCGGGCAGACACGCCCCGGCGATGCTCAGCAACTGGCGCGGCGCCACGTCAAACAGTGTCGCGCCGGCGGACGGCAGATCGCGCGCGTCCGCCACCGGCCGGCCCAACACGACCTCTCCGCCCAGCGACTTTAGGTAGGCCACCAACGCATTGGCAATTTGCTGCGAGCCGCCGCGCGCCATCGGCCAGCCAACACCGTGCGCCAGGATGCCCAGCGTCAGCCCGAAGGCCGCCGTCAGCGGCCATTCCAACGGTATGATCGCGTGCGCGGCCAGGCCGGCGAAGACGGCGCGTGCCCGCTCACCGCGGAAGAGGAGCCGCGCCAGGAGCGCCGCCGGCAAGACTGCCGGGGCGCCGAAACGCGCCAGCGCCAACGGGTGCCGCGGCACATGCAGGGGAGCGAGCACCTCAGACATCACCTCTTGCCAGTGGGCGGCCTGCTGCCCCATCAGGCGGCGATAGGCGGGCCCGTCGCGCCCCAGCCCGGCCGCCGTTGCCGTAACCGAGCGCTCGACCAGCACAGCGGTACCGTCGTCCAGCGGGTGCGCGATCGCCGCGGGCGGGTAAACCCAAGCGAAGCCATAATCGGCCAGCGGCAGAGAGCGAAAAAAGGGCGAGGCCACGCCTAGCGGGTGGATGGCCGAGCAGAGGTCGTGCACGAAGCCGGGCAGGGTGACTTCCGCCGAACGCATCCCCCCGCCGGGCGTGTCGCGCCCTTCAAACACCACCACCCGGCACCCGGCGCGCGCCAGGGTGATCGCGGCGGCCAGGCCGTTCGGCCCCGCGCCCACGATCACCGCATCGTATGCGTTCCCCTGGCTCATATGCCTCACATCTGCGACCGGCGCAGCCCTCGCCGCGCTCAGCTTTTCTGTCATTGTACTTCCTCTGCCGGTCTGGGCTATAATTCCGAGCGAGAAGCGCGAGGGACGGAGAGGGGACATTCGATGCGGGCCAACCGAAAGGAGCTCCTGCCATGGGTTCAACGAAAAACGACAGCCTGCGCGTGTCGGGCGCCAACCTCTACTATGAGGTGCGCGGCTCAGGCCCCATCCTGCTGCTGATCCATGCGGCCGGCGGTGATGCGCGCGGCTTCGACGGTATCGCCGAGCGGCTTGCCGAGCACTACACGCTGGTAGCCTACGACCGCCGGGGTCTCTCGCGCAGCCAGCTCGACGACCCGGAGGAAGAGCAGCGGGTGGAGACCCAGAGCGACGACGCGCACCGCTTGCTCCAGAGATTGGGCGCCGCGCCGGCGTACGTGTTCGGCAGCAGCGGCGGCGCCGCCATCGGCCTGGACCTGGCCGCCCACCATCCCGAGCAGGTGCACACGCTGGTCGCGCACGAGCCGCCCTCACACCTGTTGCCCGAGGAAGAGGACCGCCATGCGAGCGCGCAAGCGGCTGCCCGAGGCCCGGGCGGTCCTGCGGCGGCTCTCCAGCAGTTCATTACCAGGATGGGGATCGGGGCATTCAGCACCGACCGGGAGCCGGGCGTCGAGCTGCCTACGGAACGGCCGGTCCAGAACACGGTGTTCCTGATGAAGCATGAGTTTGCCATGTACGACCGCTACTGGCTCGATTTCGGCGCGCTAAAGGAAGCCTCGACGCAAATGCGCCTGATCCTCGCCGCCGGGGAGGCCCAGCGCGAGGCTTTCCCCTACCGGAGCGCCGCGGCGGTGGCGGACCGGCTCGGAATAGCCCTGACGGAGTTCCCAGGCGGTCACGTGGGCTATATCACTCATCCGCGGGCGTTCGCCGCCAGGTTGCTGGACGTGCTTGGCGCCGAGCCAGGGCGATAATTCGACGCTCGCGCGTTACTGCGACCCGCTCACCTCGACCGTGATCGTCTCCAGGCTGTCGCTGGCCACCTGGACATATTCCTGGATCAGCCCTCCCCAGAATATGTGGGTGTTCACCGCCGGTAAGCGATCAAACTGGATGCAACCGGAGAGGTGGCCCTGGTGACCTGGCAGGAGATAGTATTGAGGCGTGCCGTCCACCGTGCGCTTCTCCAGGTCCTCCGGCCGGCCGATGGCCCAGCGGAAGGGGAAGTCGACCCCGCGCTGCTCGTAGTTGACGCCGAAGCGCCACACGCCGGCCTGTTGGTACCACGAGTCCTGCTGCTGCGCGCCGGCCAGGGTGTTGCTGTTCTCGCTGAACTTGTAGACCTGGCCCGGCCAAGGGCCCGAGGTGCGGATGGGCACCGGGCCGGTGTTGACGACGGTGGCAGTGAAACATAGGCTCTGCCCCAGCGCCAACTTGACGGTCCGATCAACCTCACCCTGCCAGTGCACTTCGCCGCCGTAGACCTCGGCGATCGGCTTGCCACCCTCGCGGATGGTCAGCGTCGACGAGACCACCACCCGGTTGCCCACCTGGTCTTCAGCCGTGGCGTAGATGAAGTAGTCGCCGTCCGGCGGCGGGTCGACGCCCAGGTCCACGCCTGCGTCCCAGCTATAGCCGTGGTAACCGGCCGCGTTCGGCTTCAGATCGACATCCGTTGGCTGCCCGGCCACCGGGTAGCGCATGAGCGGGTCGCTAGCCTTCACGCGCGGTTTTTCCAGGTAGACGCGCACCGTCTGCGCCTGTTTGGCCAGGTAGTAGGAGATGGAGACACGGTTGCCGCGCATGCCGTCCTGTTTGGGACTGAACTCCTGGGGCACCACCGTGAAGCGTTGCACATCGGGCAAGGCCGAGTCGGCGTCCCGGATGGTCACCTGGCCTTCCGCCTGCGCCTGCCCTCCCTGGTCATCCGTCGCCTCGATCACCCAGCGATAGACGCCGTCCGGCAGCACCCAGGCCTCGACCAGCTCGTGTCCGCCTGGCACCACGCGCAGTTGCGGGTCGTTGATCACCCCGCTCCAATCGACCTCGTATTTGCCGGCCGCCCGCGGCTGCGCGCGCCGGAAATAGTGCCGCGTCCCCTGACCGTCCTCGAAGTAGATCGAGACCGTGGCCGGCCGGCCGAGTTCATAGCCAATCTTTGCCACGCGCGGCAAACCGGTCGAGGCGGTCGCGACCGGGGACGCGACATAGCCTCCCGCGGCGGCAAGTGCGCCCCGGGGCGAGAAGGACGCCGGCGCAAGACCGGCGTTCGAAAGCAAGGGCCGGGGTTGAGAGGTGCAACCAACCGATAGAAGTACCACCAGGCAGGCGATCGGCAGCCAGACAGGAGCGCGTATCTGCATGGCGGGCAGTCTAGCATCGGGCAGACGCGGTGTCAATTTGGCTGCAAAACCAATTCCCAGAATCCGTAGGGGTTGTGACACCGGTCATCCGCCGGGTGGTACGGGTCCACCCTCCACGCCAGGCGATACCAGGGTGACCACTCGTCCGGGCTGAAGGTGTGGCCGTCGGCCAGGTCGGGGGCCTCCAGCAAAAGATAAGCGTTGAAGGAGTCCAACAGCCGCGCGACGGCTTCGTCTGGCCCACCGGAACGGACCTTTTCGCCAGAGCGAACCATCACATCGGGCAAGCCGAAGTTATGCATCCCGCAGGAGTGGCCGGCCTCATCGTCCGTCACCAGCCTCACCAGTGCGCGGTAAAGATCGGCCGGATCGTGCCTGGCCGCCAGCGCGCGCCAGTGCCGGGCCGAATGGGCCAGGTTCGCGCGCTCGACCTTCACCGCCAGCCCGCCGGCATCCAGCAGGGCCGTGCCGGCACGGAGCACCTGGTAGGCCGCCTCAAAGGAAGGCTGCGGGTGCGTGGCATAAAGTGTCCGGCGCTGACCGGCTAACTGCGCCAGGTCGGCTTCGTCAAGGCAAGCATCGGCGTTCGCCTGGCGAAAGGCCTCGACCAGGTCGGGGTCGCCGGCCCGCAGCTCCAGCCCGGCAATGGCCGTTCTCTTGTCCATCAGCCGTTCGCCCGACAGTGTCAGGCCCGAACGTCCGCTTGCCAGCGCCGCCGCGACCTGCTGCAGCGTTGCCCAGGGGCCGGGCGCCGCGATGATGATGCGTGCGGCAGGATTCCCAGGGTAAGTCATGAACGCTTCACCATAATCCCTTCTCACTTCAGTATATCATGAGTATATCATGGAAGTGTACCGCTTTCGGTTGAAATAGTGTGTCATGTTTGTCTTTTGGATAGCAGAGGTGTGCCCGGCCGGAACACCGAATCCGCCTCTAGAGCGACCATTGCAAAAATACCATCATCAGAGTGATAGGGCAGGGGCAGATCCGGCAATAACGAAGTTGACATCCTTGCTTCGGAGTGGTAACGTTACCGCAATCGTTACCACCGACGCGACTTGGAGCGCTCAGGTCAACTATGGCATCGTTACGCGACGTGGCGAAAGACACGGGGTTCTCGACGTCTACCGTCTCGCGGGTCATCAATAATCGTGAGGCCGTCGACCCAGAGACTAAGAAGAAGATCCTGGCGGCTATCGACCGGCTCGGCTACAAGCCGAACCTGGTCGCGCAGGGTCTGCGCGTCAGGCGAGGCAATCTGATCGGCCTCGTCGTACCCCAAAGCACCGTACATGTGTTCTCATTGATCATCCGGCACGCCCTGGAGGCCGCATGGCAGCGAGGATACGATATCGTGGTAGTCAACTCCAATGAGGATCCCAACCAGGAAGAAGAGCGGATCAACGATCTGCTGCGGCGCAACATCAACGGGATCATCTTCTCGCGGGTATCAGACGAGAGCAGGATTCTCCCCAAGATCATGGGGAACATTCCCACTGTGATCGTCGACCGAGCCTTCGAGCAAGAGAAAGTGGCCAGCATCGTCCTCGACAACCGCCGCGCTGGATACCTGGCCGGACAGCATCTGGTGGCGTTGGGGCACGAGCACATCGCCTGTGTAACCGGTCCGTTGAAGATCGCCCTCTGCCGAGAGCGGCTCGACGGGTTTCGCGAGGCTCTGGGAGATGCCGGCCTTGTCTTGCCCGAGGACGCGATCTTTGAGGGCGACTTCAAATTCGCGCCGGGGGAATGGGTGAGCGAACGGATGGTCGAGCCGGGCTCCCGGTTCAGCGCTCTCTGGGCGATGAACGATCTGATGGCCTTCCGGGCGCTGAGGGCGCTGATCAACGCGGGACGGTCCATCCCCGGCGAGGTTTCTCTGGCCGGCATGGACGACACGGAGTACTGTGAGATGGTCTCCCCCACCCTCACCTCAATTCATTATCCGTTCCAACAGCTTGCGGAGCGAGCCGTCGAGATCCTTCTCATGCAAATCGAAACGAACCACATCGGCAACGAGACGATCGTCCTGCAGCCAGGCATCACCGTGCGGGAATCCACGGGACGCGTCGCTCAATGCACGCCAGTCAACCTGGAAGGAGTCTGAGATGAACGTTAGGGAGATTGCCGAGCGGGCAGTAGAGCAGGGCGCCGGTATTCTGCGGCTGGCACCGACCTGGGTGCCCCGGTCGTTTTGCGTGCCGGGTCGCCGGATCAAGCTCCACCCAGACGATTACTACGCCCTGGGTGGCGATCGCGGCGGCATCGACGAGCGCTGGTTCTCCTCGACCACACCGGCGGACAACGGGCCGAAGACCAGCCCAAACGAGGGGCTGAGCTTCATCGTGTTCGAGGATGGGGCGCGGACAGAGAAGATCCTGTTGCGCGACGCGATCGACGAGCTGAAGGGGCGCATCATCGGGGAGCGCATCTGGAACCAATACAAACGCTGGCCCATGTACTCGAAGTTCTTCGACAACAAGGGCGCGCTCCCGCATCATATCCACCATCGCGACCAACACGCCAAGCTCGTCGGCCAGGCGGGCAAGCCGGAATCCTACTTCTTCCCGGTGCAGCTCAACAACCACGGCGGCGATTTTCCTTATACTTTCTTCGGGTTGCGCCCCGGCACCACGCGCGAGCAGCTGCGCGAGGTCCTGGCGAACTTCACCAAGGGCGACAACAAGATCACCAACCTCTCGGCCGCCTACCGGCTCGAACCGGGGACAGGCTGGGACGTGCCGGCGGGTATCCTGCACGCGCCCGGCAGCCTTTGCACTTATGAGCCACAGCGAGCGTCGGACGTGTTCGCCATGTACCAGTCGCTCACCGGCGACGCCATCATTCCGGAGGAGCTGCTCTGGAAGGATACTCCCAAAGACCGCGTCGGCGACGTCGATTACCTGATCGAGGTCCTCGACTGGGAAGCGAACGTGGATCCCGAGTTCGCCGCACACCGCTTTATGCGGCCGAAGCCCGTGTGTCCCGTGGAGGAGATGCACGCGCGGGGCTACCAGGAGAACTGGATCACCTACAAATCGACCGAATACAGCGCCAAGGAGCTCACCGTCTTCCCGGGCAAGACCGTCACCATCCAGGACTCGGCAGCGTACGGCATGATCCTGCTGCAAGGCCATGGGACGATGGGTCGGTGGGATATCGACACACCAGCGCTCATCCACTTCGGCCAGCTGACGACGGACGAGTTCTTCGTGACCGAGGATGCGGCGAAGACGGGTGTGGCCATCCACAACCCGTCGAAGACAGACCCAATCGTCATGTTGAAGCACTTCGGGCCCGGCAACCCAGACCTGAAGCTGTAAGAGACAGAAGGAATGAAGGCCGCGGGCGAGGCGCCCGCGGCCTTTTGCAACTCCAGAAAAAGACAGAGCCCGGAAGTCTCCCTCCGGGCTCGAGTTCACAACCGAGACTACTTCTGGAATTTATCGGGCGTCTGGAGGAGCTTCTGCACCTCAGGCGAGTTGTAGTTGCCGGGCGTGATCAGAACGGGCGGCAGCTGAAGATTCGGATTGGCGATCTTCTGACCGTTCCTGAAGGCGTCGATCGCGGCCACACCCTGGTAACCCATCTGATATGGGTCCTGGGCGATGATCGCGTTGATCGTGCCGTCCTGCATCAGCGGCAGGATCTCCGGGCTCGGGTCGAAGGTAATGATCTTGACTTTCTTGTCGATGCCCTTCGCCTTCGCGGCCTGAGCAGCTCCTGAGGCAATGGGCGCCGCGGCGCAGAAGATCCCGGCCAGGGTCGGGTTGCCGGTGATCAGGTCTGTGGCGATGTTCAGGGATTTCGCGGCGTCGGCGTCCGTCCACTGGGTCGGCAGGACCTTCATGCCGGAGGTCTTCGCGATCACGTCGTCGAAGCCCTTGCTGCGTTGCGAGCTCACCGAGCCGGCCTGGATGCCGAGGTCAGCTACGGTGCCTTTCCCACCGAGTTCCTTCACCATCTCGTCACCCGCCATGGTGCCGCCCTTGTAGTTATCGGTTGTGATGCTGGCCACCGGGGCAGTGCTGTCGATGCCCGAGTCCACCATGACCACCGGCACGCCGGCCTTCATGGCCTCCTCCACCGGCGGGATCAACGCCTTAGAATCCAGTGCCGCCAACAGAATGCCCGCGGGCTTCTTGCTGGTGATATTGCGTACCAGGTCGACCTGGGACGCAATGTCGGCCTCAGTGGCTGGCCCCTGGTAATCAATCGTGTACCCAAGCTCCTTGGCCTTGTCCTGCGCACCCTTCACGAGGAAGAGATAGAAAGTCGCCGAGGTCGACTTGGGGATGAACACGATTGTGCCCTTCGACCCAGCGGCGACCGCGGCAGGCGCCGCAGTATTCGCCGCGGCAGGCGCCGCAGTATTCGCCGCGGCAGGCGCCGCAGTATTCGCCGCGGCAGGCGCCGCGGTGTTCGCCGCTGCTGGGGCCGCAGTGTCGGCGGCTGCCGGCGCCGCAGGGGCACTGGTCGGCGCAGCCGCCGGGGCTGCAGGGGCCGCGGTGGGCGCAGCACAGGCTGTCAGCAGCAAAGCCACGACGATGAGCAGGCTGACAGGCAGCCAGCTCCGCTTTCCGATATTCCCATTCATTTTAATCCCCTCCTGGTGTTCCCGCGCGCCGCGTAGCGCGCTTCCCAGAAACTAGCGTCTGGGCACTCGATAGGCCGAATCCGACGTAGAAAGTTAGTAACCTGGCCCCCACCTCCTCTCGCGGGCCCGAACAGAGACCGGCAGCAGAATGGAATTGTGATCGACCCGGTGCTCAGCGCCGCCTCCGGAACTGGTCGGCGGAGACCGCGCCGATGATCACTGCCCCGGTTACGACCTGCTGCCAGAAGGCGTTCACGCCGAGGATGTTCAGGCCGTTGCGGATGGTAGTGACGATAATTGCGCCAATGAGCGAGGCGACGATGCTGCCCTCGCCCCCGAAGAGGCTGGTTCCACCGACGACCACCGCCCCGATGGCGAGCAACTCATAGCCGTTGCCGCCTGCGGGTTGGACGGTCGCCAGGCGCCCGGCCTCGATGATGGAGGCAAGACCGCTCAACAGGCCACAGATCGTATAGATCCCGATCGTCACCGCCGTGATGTTGATGCCTGACAGGCGTGCCGCCTCGACGTTACTCCCAATCGAGTAGACGAAGCGGCCGAAACGCGTGTAGTTGGCGACGACGAACCCGAGGGCAAAGACCACCAGGACGATGATGGTCGGCACCGGGATGACATTGAACAGCTTACCCTGGCCGATGAACTGATAGCGCTGATCCAACCCATAGATCGGAACGCCGCGCGAGAAGATCAGCGCCAGCCCGCGCGCCACCCCCATCATGCCGAGGGTCGCGATGAACGGAGGGACGCGCGCCCGCGTGGTGAGGATCCCGTTGGTGAAGCCGAGCAAGGCGCCGAACGCGACCGTCGTCACGAGCGAGAGAAAGAGGCTCGACGTGCTCGTCAAGACCAGGCCACCGACCACAGCCGCGCAGGCGAACACGGCGCCCACGGACAGGTCGATACCCCCGGTGAGGATGACGAACGTCTCACCCGCCGCAATGATCGCGATGACCGCGGTCTGCAGGGTGATCTCGAAGAGATTGCTGACCGTGAAGAAGTAGGGGGACAGCAGGGCAAGCACTATCCACAGCGCGGCCAGGATAATGAGCATCGAGATCCCCTGGTTGCGGGACAGGCCGCGAATCCCCGCCGCCACCCCACTCTCTTCACCTTTCCCGACTCGCTCCACTCCGAGTTGCTTCATATGCGCCCCTTCATCCCGCTGTCTTGCCGGCCAGTAGGCTGTACTTCATGATCTCTTGCTTCGTCGTAAGCCTCGGATCCAGCTCGACCACAAGAGCGCCGCCGGACATGACCAGAATTCGATCTGCGACCTCCAGGACTTCGTCCATGTCGCTAGAAATGAAGACTACGGCCCGCTCGCCTCCGTCGACGAACTGGCGGATCATGCCGTAGATCTCGCTGCGCGCGCCAACGTCGATGCCGATGGTTGGCTCGTCAAGGATGAGCAGCCTGCACCCGGCAAAAAGCCATTTGCCAAACACGACCTTCTGCTTGTTCCCGCCACTGAGATACTTCACCTGCTGAGACAGGCCGGCGCACTTGATCCCGATAGACTGAACTATGCCCGATACAGTGCGTCTCTCCGAGGTTATGCTGAATAACAGTCCCTTCAGCTTGGAGAGGTACACCAGGGAGACGTTCTCCTTGACCCCCAGGTTAAGACACAACCCGTCGGCATCCCGGTCTTCGGGCAAGTAGCCGATGCCGAGCCGGACTGCCTGTTTGGGCGAGTCTATGCGCACCGGGCGCCCACCCAAAGACATCCTTCCGTTGTTCAGCTTGTCTACCCCGAAAACGGCGCGCGAGAGCTCGGTCTTGCCCGATCCGACCAGGCCTGTGATGCCCAGGATCTCTCCCTTGCGGACGCCGAAGCTGATCGGAGCGGAGAAATTGGGGTTATTGAGGTCCACGGCGCGGAACAGCTCGTCGCCCGGCACGGCCTCGCGCGCTTGGCGGCTCCGCGATAGGTTCTTCCCAATCATCAGACCGATGATCATGTCCAGATCGGCGTCCTTCGCGGTGACCGTGGCGACCTTAACACCGTCACGCATGACCGTGATGCGATCCCCAATCAGCTTTACCTCCTCCAGCTTATGGGAGATGTAGATGATTCCGATGCCTCGCGCTTTGATGTCGCCGATGATCTTGAAAAGCGTTTCGGTCTCCCGGCGGCTGAGCGCGGCCGTAGGCTCATCCATGATGAGGACCTTGGCGTTCTTCGACAGCGCCACCGCGATTTCGAGCATCTGCTTCTTGGAAACGGGGAGAGCGCGCACTTTTGTTCTCGGGTCAATGTCGAAGTCGACGCGGCTCAGCACCTCACGCGCGTGGTCGTAGACGCTCTCCCAGCGTATCAGGCCTCGCCCATGGGTGAAACTGGCCAGAGACAGGTTCTCTGCCACGCTAAGATGAGGGATCAGGTGAAAATTCTGGTAAACGGTAACGATGCCGAGATCCTCAGCGGTCCTGGGCCCGTAAGCAGACAGGTCAAGCTTCTGCCCGTCGAGGGTGATCGAGCCTGCGTCCAGCTGGTAGGCTCCCGAGAGGATTTTCATGAGCGTCGACTTTCCGGCCCCGTTCTCACCGAGGAGCACGTGCACCTCGCCGTGGTCGAGGTCGAAGTCGACGCCTTTCAGGACGCTGACACCGAAGAAAGACTTGGCGACGCCTTCTACCTGCAGAAGTTTTTCCATCCGAACGCTCTCGGTCCTTTCTCGGTTGGACGGCAGCCTCGCCGGCTCACTGATCGTGTGCTCCTGCCGTGGTTTCCCGGCTGGCTTCGCTCTGCTGGTAACGATTGCGGTAACGTTACCATGCCCGATGAGGATTGTCAAGAACTGAATGGCGCCGGTAGGACACGCGCGGCGGGCCACGGTCGCCTATGATTTGGAGCAAAGTGGCAAGTGCCAGCATTGCGGCACGCATCGCTGCGATCATTTCAGCCGCAATGGTCATCGCCCGCGGACCTTGGGGTTATTGGATTATGTGCTAGCCCTCCAATTGCCCAGGGTCGTTTGTACGTGCGGCGGCAGCGTCGCCCTGGACTTCACACCCGCTTCCATCGTAGCCTCACCCGGTGGGGCCCTCTTCGCAACGGCACTCAGCCAGGGAATCTACACGTCAACGGACGTGGGGTTACACTGGACCTCTTTGAATGTCGGACCTCTTGCTCCCATCGTTCAAGCACCAATCGCCGTAGTGAAGAATGGAAGGATCATAGTCGGAACGCAGATTGGTGCCTTCAGCTCAACGGACATAGGACAGACCTGGTATGGCTGTTCCGGCATGCACGATTCTTCCATCGTCAAACAGATCGTTATCGCGAACGATAGCACGGTTTACATCGGTGCCTACGAATACATGGGGATTAACGCAAGCGAGATTTATGTGTCGTCGGATGCCGGGAGAACGTGGTCGTTGCGAGGTTTCCTCAAGGAGACGCTGGATGCAATCGCCGTCGATTCGAGCGGTAACATCTACGGGGGAGGCAAAGATGGTATCTACCGCGTCAGTACGCGCGGCGACAGTGCGTTCGCTGGTCTCGCCGGCATTGCCGTCAACGGTTGGGGCATACGATCGCTTCTCATCGACAAAAAGAATACGATCTATGCAGGTGCTTGGGGAGGAGTATACCGATCTACAGATGCGGGTACGAGTTGGGAGCTCCTGAACAACGGAATGACATCGGACACGACCGGCGGCAGCTACACAAACTCTCTTCCGTTCGGAGTCTACATATCGTCCGGTGTGGTGGACAAGGACGGCAACTTCTTCGTAGGGACCGACAGCGCCGGCGTCTTCCGATCCGTCGACCGG